>JAKOPZ010000024.1 GCA_029778615.1 Chloroflexota bacterium
CGTGTTTGTGATTCTTTTGATTGGCTTGGGAATACCGACAACGCCGTTAGCGTGGTTCACGTTCCTGCTCGCTTCGCTCGCGAGCATTCTTGCGTTGGTTCTGCCGCTGCGCGGAGTACATCAGCAAATGGAGACGGCGAAAAATGCCGCCGCGCGCGAATTGAATCTCGAACTCGCGAAAATCCAGTCCGAACTTTTGGCGGCTGACACACCGGATGCCGCGCGCACGGGACATCTGGCAAATCGCACCAGCACGCTCGTCAACTTACGCAACATAGTCCAGGCAAGTCCGACATGGCCCTTTCGCAACACCCTCGCCGTGACGCGCGCCGCGCTCATTGCGGGCGCGCCGCTCATCTATACCGCGCTGAACGAATTGATTCGAATCTTTTTGATACAGCCCCTCGCAAAATGACACGCGCGCGGTGCGTTATATCCACAACACCGCGCCCTGCAATGTTTTTGTAATCTCCTGAACCTCCACGGCGATACGCTGCACCTCGTCGGGGTCAAGCGATTGCACGTACTTGATTTCTTTGCGCGTCAGTTTGATTTTGAGTTCGGCGGCGGCGGCTTTGGGATTCGCCAGCAGCCGACTGCGATACGCATTGTCGAAAATCGCTCGACTGGCACTTGTTTCGATTTCATCGCGGCTTGCCATGATGCCTCCTTGTTAAAACTTGGTTGCGCGAGCTGTTTTGCGGCGAGCGCGCGGGGACATATCGCTCGCGCGCGGCAGCGTCAAGAGCTCGCCAAATAATTTTTCGGTCGCGCGCGACAATTCTTTTTGATACGCGCGTGCCAACGAATTGTGCGTGTGCCGGAGCGTGCGATGCAGTGTGCAGAGATATGCTGTAATGCCGTGAATCTCGAGTGCGCGATTCAATTCCTGTGCGCGTCGAACATGGCGGGCAATGTTCTCAAAAAAAACGCGCGGCGTTTCACCCGTCATCCACGCCTCTGCTACGCGCGCGCGGTTCGCCGTAACGGACGCGCGGTCTTGTGGTAAGAGCGAAACGGCGGCGACGAACAAATTCCAACGCCCCGCCTCCAAATCGGCTTGGCAGTCCACCACGTGGTCGTGCAGCACAGCCGCGAGGAATGCGTGGTCGAGCAATTCATCCAACGCCTCAAAGTGTTCCCATCCGGTCAGTTCGCAAATCGCGCGCGCGGGAATTTTTAACGGCGCGCCCAATTGCGCGAGAGATTGCGCCGCGTCACTTTCCAATGTATGCAAGGACATTAAATCGCGCATATGCAATTGGTTCACGCGAGCGGTTGCGGCGCGCCATGCGCTCATGTGCGCGTCTACGGAAATCCAAAACGGAGAGCCGGGAGAAAAAAAGGGATGGTACACCTCAAGCGCCGCAGCATACAACGCGCCGGCGAGCTCGGTGACCGAATTCGTTTCGTCGGCGCGCACTTCGGCATCGGCGAGGTCGTCGTACAAACGAATCGCGGCGAGTCCCAGCACATTGCTCAAGACAAACTCGCGCGCAATCTTTTTGTCGAGTCCGAACGATTCCCCCAACCAGTACGGTAAGAACCATTCAATTTGCCACCGCGTCGGCGGGATGCGTCGGAGCGTTCGCCGCGCGAGCGAGGCGCGCGCGGGCGCGACGCGTTGGACGGTCTGCAAGAAATCACGCGCAACGGTTCTGCTAAAATCTTGCGGCACAGGTGAAATTGGACGCGCCATTTTTTTTACTATTTCACCTTACGCATGTCATTTCGAACCCCTCCATCCTTCGGGGTAAACTCTGTGAGAAATCTCAGTTTTTTTCACCGAGATTTCTCGCCAGACCGCTCGAAATGACAATTCTGCGTAACATGAGTTACTATGGCAAATGCACGTGCGCGTGTCCGTAGCGATTCATAATTTCTACCGTCTCGGAAATCGGCAGCGCATGGATCAGGTGGTCATCCCGCCCGCGCACGGTCTCGGCTTTGAACAATGAATTGAGTACCGCTTCTTCGGTGGCTTCGACCACCGCGTCGAACAGCGCGTTGATGAGCTGCGTGTCTTCGACCACTTGCGCGAGTTCGAGCGTGTGAGCGTTGGAATGATGTGGGCGATTGCGCGCGGTCGAAAACGCTATCGCAAAATCGCCGCTCGTGTTTCCGCCTTGCGTTCCTGTGCGCGCCAGTCCAAAGGTCGCGCGCATGCCCATCCGTTTCAATTGTCGCGAACTCATTGGCGCATCGGTGGCGATAACGACAATGACCGACCCCTGCGATTCGCGTTGAATGCGTTCGTCGTAATCAATCAATTCGCGTCCGACGGGAACGCCATCAATCCGCAGTTTGCGGCGCGAACCAAAATTCGATTGCACCAGCACGCCAACCGTAAAGTGCCCGAGTTCGTCAGGCAGAACGCGCGAGGAAGTGCCGATGCCGCCCTTGAATTCGTAGCAGACCATTCCCGTGCCGCCGCCGACGGCGCCTTCACTGACCGCACCATCGCGCGCGGACTCGATGGCTTGGTACACGTGCGCCTTGGTCACGTGGCGCCCGCGAATGTCATTTAGATAACTGTCACTCGTCTCCGCCACAATCGGCGAAATGCCCCACGTAGTAATGCCCATCGCCGTACTGTGTTCAAACGCCCAATCAATCACCGCGTCGGCAACGCGCGGGACATTCATCGTATTCGTGAGCATCAACGGACCTTCAAATACGCCCATCTCGTCAATCTGCTGAGTGTTGGTGACTTCGCCGAACCCGTTGATGCGAACGACGGCGCCCGTCACTTTGTCCAGAAACAAATCGCCGCCGTGCGGGAGAATTGCCGTGACGCCTGTGCGAATCGGTCCTTGCATGGGAACGAGCGCGCCGCTGCCTTGTATGATGGTGGCATGTCCGACGCGTACGCCGTTCACATCCGTAATCGCGTTGTGTGGACCTGTTTCGAGAATGCCGATTTCGATGCCGAGCTCGCGCGCGCGGGGGCGCTTGCCAAATTCGTTTTTCATGCAAAGATGATAGTTGATGTGCGCGCTGGTTGTCAATCGCTGTTGGGCGCGTATTTTGTGGTCGCGCGCAAATGGTTACAATATTTATCTCGAATCGCCGCGCGCGAGAAAGTATAATACGGGGAAAAAATGAATTCTGCATTTGCTCAAGATTTTTATACTAGACCTGTCTCGCACGCCAAAGGCGTGGGGCTGTTTGCCGCGCGGAAATTTGAGCCGGGCGAAACACTCTACGCGCTCGATTATTGGTCGGAACCGGAAATGCCGATGCACGCGACGAATCATTCATGCGAACCTAACGCAGCATTCAACTCAGACAGCGTTCTCGTCGCGCTGCGCGTCATCTTGCCCGACGAAGAGATTACGTACGATTATTTGACGATTCCGCTGCCCGCCTCGCCGTGGAATTTTGAATGTGAGTGCGGCGCGGAAAAATGTCGCAGTCGGGTGATTGCAAAATAAACGCGGTGTTCTGCAAGCGCAACGCGATGGATTGGAAACAGTACAGGACGCATCAGGAGGCAGAGTCTTGATACGCAAAGGATTTACCATAGAAAATCCGCTCACGGGCACGCGGACGATTGTGCTGGAAAGCGATTTGGAAACGCAAGGTCGGGGCTGGTTGGTGGAAACACGTTGTCCGCCCAATGCTCCGCCCGATATTCCCGAGCACGTGCATTTAACATGGACGGAAACCTTTGAGATTGTTTCGGGCACCGCGTCCTATAAACTGAATGGCGTTCAGCAAACTGCACAGTCCGGTACAATCATCGTAATGCCGCCCGGTCAGCCGCAAATTCATCCATGGAATGTGGGTGCAAGCGAGTTGGTCTATCGCCAGCGCGATGAATTTGGGCAAGCCACACCGCAAGCTGTGCAAGATGTTTTGGGAGTGTTTGCAACGCTTGCGGGTCTGGCGCGGCAAGGCAAAGTGGACCGTCATGGTCAGCCCAAGGACCCGTTACAACTTGCCGTGATGCTGCGGACGTTGAGTCGCTATGATGGTTATGATGCGCGCCTGCCGATTCCGCTGCAAAAGTTTCTTGCCGCGACGGTGGGCAAGTTCGCCGAGATGCGCGGCTATCGCGCCGTTTATCCGCAATATGTAGATGGACAAGAGGGCTAGCGCTACTTTGTCACTTGACAGGCGGGCGATTCAAATCGCGGCAACTGATGGCGAAATCGGCCTACGCCGATTGAGATTTGGTCCAATTTGGCGCATTTTTCGGTCTGCGGAGGCAGACTTGGCTATGCGTTGGTGCGATTTCCAATCGCCCAAGAGTTAACGAATATTCCGGAAATCGAATTCTTTTGTGGTGTACAGGAATGGACGAGCATTTGATTCGCCTTAGCAAGTTCTTGAGCAAAGTCCTGCGCCATCATCCGCAAGGGATTGGTCTGTAGTTGGACGCGCACGGTTGGGCGAATGTGGACGAATTGTTGACCGGCGCACAACGCGCGTACATCCACTTAACGCGCGAGGTATTGGAAGAGGTGGTGCGAGAGAACGACAAGCAGCGTTTTGCGTTCAGCGCGGATGGCACAAAAATTCGCGCGAATCAAGGACACTCTATCGCAGTAGATTTGCAGCTCGTGCCGCAAACGCCGCCGGATATTTTGTTTCACGGCACGGCAAAAAAATTCTTGCCCAGCATTCAACGCGACGGCTTGAAACCGCGTCAGCGCAACCATGTGCATTTGTCGTGGAATGAGGACACGGCACAGCGCGTCGGCGCGCGTCACGGTGAACCGGTCGTGTTGCCCGTGCGCGCAGGCGATATGCATCGGCGAGGATTTTTATTTTTCTTGTCGGCGAATGGCGTTTGGTTGACCGAACGCGTGCCCGTCGAGTATTTGCAAATCCCGGCGCAATAAAAAATCTCTGCGTCTACCGCAGAGATTTTTTTTAATAGACCACGAGCGCCATGTTGTTGAAATAGCCGGAGGTGCGTTCGTGGTTTGCCCAACTGGTAAAACGCACACTGCCGTCATAGGGGTCGTGATAGGTGACACCTTTGTCGCTTGCCGCGACAATGACGACAGTATGTTCATACGGCGTGAGCGGAATTTTTATGCCGCTCGCAATTTCAATCCACTGCGGGCTTTGAAATGACTCGCGCCATGTGGTCCACCAAATGACGGGACGCCCCTGTTTCAAGTTCTCCAAAATGCTCGCTTTGAACTGCGGATACGTTTGCCCATAGTACGTTGTGGATTGATGTCCCAGTTTCTCCAGCCCTTTTTGAAGCGCCTGTGCGTACGCGCCATAATGCGTCAGCCCACCAATCAACTCATAGTTCGTTTCCCCGCGAATGCCTTCGAATGGATTGTCACTGCGCGCCATCGCCGCGACGATTTGCGCTTCGCTCAATGCGCCGCGCAGCGCCATGGATGCGGCAGCTTCTTCGCAGGTGAGCGTTTGAGTCTGACGATAGCGCGGCACATTTTGAACTTGAATCACTCCCGCCGCAGCAGAATTGTTCGCGGGCGCGTTGAGCGCGGGCGCGGATGCCTGTGTGGACGCGCCGGCAGAATTTGGAATGACGAGCCGCTGTCCCGAATACACAAACGGCGTCGGCAAATTGTTGGCGATGCGAAGCGCTGCCATCGTCACATTATGCGTGACCGCGATTCCGTAGAGCGTATCGCCGGGGCGAACAATGTACGTGGTGGTTGTCAGTGTGTTTGCAGGTTGTGTATTCGCGGATGCGTTATCGCTGCTCGCTGCGCCGGAAGCTGGCGGTGCGACATTTCGCGCGCCGGGAATTTTCAACTGCCAGCCGGTGTACAAAAATCCGTTGGGAGGAATATTATTCGCGTCGGCAATGGCATTGACCGAAACACCGAAATTGCGCGCGACGGAATACAGCGTGTCACCCGCGCGCACGGTGTAAATACCGCTCGGCGAAACTTGCGCAACCGAAGCGGTGGCGGTATTGGAAGCAGAGTTGGTGGACGCGCCGGGAATGGTCAAACGTTGTCCCGCATACACCCAACTCTGTGTGGTAATGCCATTCGCCGATGCCAATGCCTGTGGCGTGACACCGTACTTGCGCGCAATCGAGTAAAGGGTCTCGCCGTACGCGACAACGTGTGTGGGCGAATCGGCGCGCGCAGACAAGGGGAACATGAACGCGCCCGCGATGAACAAGCCAAGCAGCAGCCATCTCATGCGCGTATTGTAGCAGAAAAGCGCGCGGCGCGCGAGTTGCAAATTCCGCGTTATGGCGCGCGAAAAAAAAGCGAGGTCGCATGACCTCGCTTTTTGCTAATGCGGCGGGAGAACGATTTGGTCGTCCAGATTGATGTCGAGTTCGGGGAGCGGGCGCATTTCGCCGGACGGTCTTTCGACAATGGGCGCAAGCATTTCACCCGACTCAACCTGCGTGGGGACCGACATGGCAATATCGGTGGGCGCGAAGGCAATGCTGAGCGCGTTCGGTATTTCATCTCTCGGCGCGTTCATTTCTTCCGGCAATGTTTCGGCGCCCAATACGCCCATGTGGCTTGAGGCGGAAACCTCTTTGGTTTCCTCCATCTCGGATGCTGGCTCACCGAATGTTGACGGAAATTGACTGCGCCCCGGCGCGACCATCAAAACGGGCATCGCGCGTTCGGCTTCCGGTTCGAGTGGCGACTCTTCTCCGGCGACCGCTTCAGGCACGGAAACATCATCCGAGGCAAACAAATGCGATGCCTCGTGTGCTTCCAGCGGCTCGATTTCAAGCTCTTGGCTTGCCGCTTCCGGCGTTTCAAATTCCTGCTCACCGAACGTTTCCGTTTCCATCATATCCGTTGTTTCGGACACGCCGTTGTCGCCGTTTTCTTCTTCCTCTTGAATGATGGGTGTGTCTGCCGCGCTTTCGACCAAATCTTTCCAAACGCCGTGAATGCCGTCGTCGGTGACGCCGTAATAGACATGCAGTTCGCCTTCCGAATCGCGCTGTACCAGGTCGTACCGCAGCTTGCCCGCGCGTTCGCTCGCCTTGATGATGCCTACATCGCCAATCCATTTAATGTCGGCTTTGTGCGCGGACTTTTTGTCGTGCTCGGCAATCGCGTACTGCCACAATTTGCGCGCGCTCGAACGCGTAACGTTGTGAATAATGCGATTGTTGCGTAAATCGCGCATGGTGTATTGATTGGTGCCTTTGGCGCGCGTTTTGGACGAAACAATTTCGACCCCGGTATGCGGCGGTGGGCTTGGCAATTTCGCTGCGGCTTCGGGCGCGGCGGGTTTTGGCAATTCCTTTTCGTCGCTTAAAGTTTGCTCGGTTTCGACGAACGCTTCTGCTTGTTCCACCGCTCTCACTGTTTCGAGCGGCGCGTTCTCGACGCGTGCGGCAAATTCTACGGCGAGCGCGTCGCGCACGAGATTCACAATTTCGTCGCGCACGGCAAGCGAGGTCTCGTTTTCCGAACGCACAAAAATTTGTGTGGAATCGAGAGCGTAAGGGACATCACTGCCGCGCGGAACAATCAATTGCAAAATTTGTTTGCCCGCTGATTTCAGAGTGTCTACTTGCACTTCGAGAGTGGGCACAATGTGCTTGTTGATTTCGGCGCGAATAAGGCGTCCCGTTTCAACCGGTTTCTGTACGCCTACAACCGGGTGTCGCACGTTGGCGCTGGCGCCAACATAAATTGTTCCGCCGTTGGTGTTGGCAAGTGCGACCACATCCTGCAAGATGCGTCGGTCTATGCCATGCTTGCCGACACTTTCGTGAAATGCTTGTACAAGTGTGTCGCCTTCTTCGCGCGCGGAATATATCGGGTCGAACTCGTGCGAGGCGGCGGGAACGAATGGGCGCGTTTTGGAAAAATCTTTTGCCGCCAAAACTTCGGCAATCGCGTCGAACGAAACTTCGGGAATCAAAATTTCGGTGGGACGGTCGCCGACGCCGAGTTCTTGATTGTTGCCCGCGATGCCGTTCAAGCGATGCGCGTCGCTGCCTTGAATGCAGTGCATCTTGCGCGGGTATTCGGGTTTGGTGCCGCTGAAAAAGAGTTGTGTGCGGCGGCGCGATTTTGATGTGAGGTCCGTTACTTCGAGCGCGCACAAATTTTCGTCTTGGGTATAGGCGATGCGCGTTTGTCCGCCAAAATCGAAACCGGGCATTGCAACGCCGTGCGATGAATTCGCGTGCGCGGCGATGGCGAGTCCGCCTGCTTCGGTGATGAGCCGATACGCGGTCAGCACATCGGTGGTCGCGCCGACTTCGCCTGAACCGACATCTAATTTTTCGGCGGGCACGTGCAAATTCAACAAGAGATGTTCGAGTTCGCGCACAGTGGTTTCGGGCGGAAAAATTCCGAGCACGTGGAAACCGAGTGTGGCGGTCAATTCAAAACCGGGGAGCACGAGAATTTTTTCGCGCAGGCGGCGAAATTCTTTGAGCTGTTGTTTTTCGTCGTCGGTCAAACGATTGCGGCGTTCCAAGAGCTCAAGGTCTTCGATTTCGTCAATGTAACGCCGATAACCCGCCGCCGTGTTGTGGTCGGTGATGGCGATAATGTCGAGTCCTTTTTGTTCCGCCTTTTTCAAAATGTCGAGGTACGAAACATTCGGCTCGCGATAGTCCGCCGACGCGGGAGTGTGCAGATGCAGGTCCATCCGTTTCCACTGCGGCTGGAGATTTTTATTTGGTTGTTTTTTACGTGATGCCACGATAAACCCTTCCATGGGTTTGACGATTCATGTAACGGAAAGTCGAATTCTTGAGACGCGAATCTGCGCGAATCCAAACAGAATTTTTTTGAAATGCGCGTAGCTTCGCGAGACTGGAGCGTGTCTATACGCGTTCCAAATTCAGTTACATCAATCGCAAAAGGTTAGAGAAGGGGAGGGGCGAATTTTCGACTGCAAAATTCAAGGGCGGGGACAATCGCTCAAATGGTGCGAGGGTTCGTTTCAAATGCTCGGTGAAAAAGATACCGCGCTTGTAAAATGTTCGAGCGAAATTTTGTGTCTCAGAAATATGGCTCGAAAGCATTCAAATAGGAAACGAAAAAATTGTCCGTCGCGCGTTGGCAATTCAATTCTGCCAAGGGTTTCAATTCAAATAGCGCAGTGAAATTTCAACGCCATTCCCATCTCGTTTGCATGGGCGACCAGGCTGGTGCGCCCTTACAGTTTGTTAATTTACGAAAAGGGGCGGAACTTGCATCGGCGTTTCGCCTTGCAGTCGTTCCGCCCCTACCTACTTTATTATATTCAATTCAGTGAATTTGTCATTTCCCGTTCCGCTTCGTGATTGCCGTGACCGTTCATTTCGGCGGGAATGGCTTTGGGTTCGAGCGCCGCGTTCCAAACATCTTCCACACGTTCCGCGAGCACAAACGTGAGTTCTTTGCGAATTTCTTCGGGCAAATCGTCCAAGTCGCGTTCGTTGCGATTTGGCAGAATCACCGTGTCGAGACCCGCGCGATGCGCGGCGAGAACTTTTTCTTTGATGCCCCCGACGGGCAGGACGCGCCCGCGCAGAGTGATTTCACCGGTCATGGCGATATTGTCTTTGACGCGGCGATTGGTAAGCAGTGACGCCAACGCGGTTGCCATCGTGACGCCCGCGCTCGGTCCGTCCTTTGGCGTTGCGCCTTCGGGAATGTGCAGGTGAATGTCGCTCTTTTCAATCGTTTCGGGTTCAAAGCCCAATTCTTTGGATTTACTGCGAACGTACGAGTACGCCGCTTGCGACGATTCGCGCATCACATCGCCGAGTTGTCCGGTGACAAGAAAACCTTTGCCGCCGGGCATCCGCGTTGCTTCGATGAAAAGAATGTCGCCACCGACGGGCGTCCACGCGAGACCCGTCGCGACACCCGGTGTTTCGGTACGCTCGCGCACTTCATTGTAAAAACGCGCTTTGCCCAAAAGTTCATGCACCGAATCCATCGTTATTTCAAACGGCGGCTGCTGACCTTCTGCGATTTTCGTCGCGAGCTTGCGCGCAACGCGTCCGATTTCACGTTCGAGATTACGCACTCCCGCTTCGCGTGTGTAATCGCGAATGATGGTGCGAATCGCTTGGTCGTCGAACGTCGCTTCTTCGGGTTTCAAACCGTTCTCTTGCAGTTGACGCGGAATGAGATACCCTTTGGCGATTTGCGTCTTTTCGTAATCGGTGTAACCCGACAGCTGCAAAATCTCCATGCGGTCGCGCAGTGGACCTGAAATCGTTTCGAGCGTATTTGCCGTGCAAATGAAAATCACTTGCGACAAATCAAAGTCCACGTCGAGATAATGGTCGCGGAAGGTTTTGTTCTGCGCGGGGTCGAGCACTTCGAGCAGTGCGCTCGACGGGTCGCCGCGATAGTCTGCGCCGACTTTGTCCACTTCGTCCAACATGATGACGGGATTTTTCGTTCCCGCGCGTTTGATGGATTGAATCAAACGCCCCGGCATCGCGCCGATATAAGTGCGGCGGTGCCCGCGAATTTCCGCTTCGTCGTGCATCCCACCGAGTGACATGCGAATAAACTTGCGTCCCAGCGCGCGCGCGACGGACTGTCCCAGCGAGGTCTTGCCGACGCCGGGTGGTCCGACGAGCGTGAGAATGGAACCGCGATAGGTGCGCGCTTCTTCATCGGATTGACCGCTGCCGCGTTCGGCGCGCAATTTGCGTACCGCGAGATATTCCAAAATGCGGTCTTTGATTTCTTTCAAGTCGTAATGGTCTTCATCCAGAATGCGGCGGGCGTTCGGAATATCGAGATTGTCTTCGGTGGTGACATTCCACGGCAAGTCCACCAGCCAATCGAGATACGTTTTAATGACGTGATACTCGGCGGCGGCGGGCGGCATGGTTTTCATGCGGTCCAATTCGCGGCGCGCTTCTTTTTCTGCTTCTTCGGGCATGCCCGCTTCGGAAATCTTTTTGTCGTACGCGGTGATTTCTGCTTCTTGCTCGCTGCCTTCGCCCAATTCTTTTTGAATCTGCTTCATCTGTTCGCGCAGAATATACTCGCGCTGCGTCTTTTCCATCTCGGCTTGCGCCTGTCCGGAAATCTTTTTGCCGAGCTCGAGCACGTCCACTTCTTTGGTGAGCAGTGCATCGAGCCGCACGAGCTTGTCATGCGCGTCGTCGAGTTCCAACAATTCCTGCGCCTGTTTCAAATCCATACGCAGTGACGTCGCAATCATGTAGACGAGTTGGCGCGGGTCTTCGACATTCATCGCCGCCATCAACAATTCTTCCGGCAGCGTTTGGGAAAGATTCACCAGCTTGCGAAACAGTTCGACAGTGTTGCGCGTTAATGCTTCGGTCTCGACACTCTTGTCAATTTTTTCGGGCGCGAGTTCGATGCGCGCTTTCAAGTACGGTTCGAGCGCAGAATATTCTTTGATGCGAATGCGCTCCATGCCTTGTACAATCAAACGCACGGTGCCGTCCGGTGCGCGCAGCATCCGATGAATCACTGCCGCCGTCCCAATTTCGTACAAGTCTTCGGGACCGGCATCTTCAAATTTATCGGTCTTGATGGTCACCAGTCCAATCAAGCGATTGGTTTCTTTGACCACATCATCTACAAGGCGCAAAGAGCGCGCCTGTCCCACATTGAGCGGCAAGACCGTCAACGGATAAACGACAACACCCTTTAGCGGGAGAATTGGCAATTCGCTTGGAATGGTCGGGTTCGATTCATTCTCCGGCGTCTGGTCTTGCAATTCTTGTTCTTGGTCGTCATTATTTGTAATTGGCATTTTTATTCCATCCTCACTTTTTAGAACGATAGTGTCGGTCTATTTGTAATTCTTTGCTTGCGTATGTCTATCGTCATCTGTGTGATTTACAGTAATCGTTTTGGCTTCGACTTTGGTTTTCGGGAGCGTAATCGTCAAAAAACCGTCGTTGTATTCGGCATTGATGGCGTCTACGTCATACTGTCCCGGCAGATACACCTCGCTGGCAAAGTCTCCATATTGCACTTCGAGGCAGTGGCAGGCGGCGCGTAAATGTTTATCCCGACGTGTCCCGGTCACGCGCAAAATCTTGTCTCTAAATTCCACTTGAAAGTGGTCCGGGTCCATTCCGGCGATTTCTATCATAATGACTACGTTCTCAGCGGTCTCATAAACGTCCGTTGGTGGTCGCCAATACGCGTGACTGGCTCCGTTTTCCTGTCGGAAAAAGGAACCCAGCAAGCGCTCCATATTGCCTGAAAAGACCACCAACTCTTGAATCGAATCATTAGGTCGCGCCATGCAAGTTGCTCCGGTGTCCGCCCCTGGGGCGAACCATAGTTGATAACACTGTTTTAACTTTTTTGCTTGAGATATTATACACGTATACAGCGTTAAGTTTGCTTCCAAGCGATTTTCTTACGGATGGAAAACAAACTCATTTCTGCCCGCGACGCTCGCAGCACAAAGCGGGCGCGCTGTTTGAGCGGCGAATCTGACATGCGGTTCGGTGGACTCGATTCGGCAAGCGAAATTTTTTTCAACTCGATTGGGCGCGCGACGATTGGTTCAGATGTGGGTTTTATCATCACGCGCAACTGAATCTGCCTCACTCCGTCTTGTATTTGTATGGCATCTTTTTCCACCAATCCAACTCCGCATGACGACGTGAATCGGTTACTCCGCATACTGCTCGAGAATGTTCGGACAATTTTAGGCGAGCAATTTGTGGGCATGTATCTGTTCGGTTCGCTTGCGCTCGGCGACTTTGACCGCGCGAGTGATATTGACGTGGCAGTGCTTACCGAGAATGAAATAACGGCGGAGCAGTTTGCGTCATTGCGCGCGATGCACATTCAACTTGGCGCGCTGGATTCGCCGTGGGCAGACCAAATGGAAGTGTCGTACCTTTCCCGCCGCGCCGTTCGCCGCTATGACCCCAAGGCACTCCATCCTCAACTTGAGCGGAACAGGGGAGAAACGCTGCGAATGGAAAATCATTTTCGCGTGGTTGAGCGATTTGTCCTGCGCGAACGCGGGATTGTTCTTGTTGGACCGCCGCTGCGCGAACTGATTGAACCCGTTTCGCAACAGGACTTGCAAAATTCCATGATGGAGATGTTCAAGGATTGGATTGTGCCGTTAGTGAACGCTCCCGGTGCAAACCCGTTCCATAGTCGCGGCGACCAGTCGTATACCGTTCTTTCGCTCTGCCGTGTGCTCTACACGCTCGAATTTGGCGAAATTGTCTCCAAACGCCTGGCTGCGGAATGGGCACTGTCGGTTTTGGGCGAAAACTGGCGCCCGTTGATTGAACGCGCTTTGCAAGGACGGCAGATTCCGCAATTGCCCTGCGAGCAGGCAGATGCGGACGCCACGTTGGCATTGGCGAGGCGGGTGATGGAGCGGGCGGAACGCGCAAATTGATTACTTTTTTCCAATATCCGTAGGTTTTTTGCGAAAAAACGCACAAAACTATTGACGCGCGGTTATTAGCGTCGTATAATATTGCGCGAGACGGCTCGCCCTGTCTCAATTTTGTTGCCATTCGGCAGCGGGGGGCGAGCCGTAATTATGTTAAGAGCAAGTCTCAAATTGGCTTGCGCGCAACGAATATACAGTGCCTGAAACGTCGGGAAAGACAACGAAAAAATCGTAGATAGG
Organism: Chloroflexota bacterium; assembly: GCA_029778615.1. GTDB lineage: Bacteria > Chloroflexota > Anaerolineae > UBA4142 > SHND01 > SHND01. The sequence goes on from JAKOPZ010000024.1 coordinate 13,540, forward strand.
TGGTGGGGATGGCAACACGTCGAGTCACAAGTACACGAAATGCACGTTCGAGCGGCGCCCCTGACAAAGCACGCCGCGCGCGCGAGGGACACAGCAGCGGCAACGGAAATGGGAATGGTCACCCTGTGACCTCCTCCGTGGCGGTTGTAACCGCGTCTGCCGAAAAAACGCATGTGGTTTCCCCACAAACGCGCGCCATCGTGCAGCAATTGGTCGAAAAAGGCAAGGCACAGGGTTGGCTTTCGCAAGACCAGTTATTGCAAGCGTTTCCTGAAGCGGAATCGAATATCGAACAGCTGGAAGAAGTCTATATTGTTCTCTTTGAAGAAGGCATTCAGCTCGTTGACCAAAATCTTGCGCCCGATGAAGCAGAGGACAAGCCCGAAGAACCGGCGCAGGTGGACTTGAACGAAATCGGGATTGACGATACCGTTTCGCTCTACCTTAAAGAAATTTCGCGCATTCCCCTTTTGCGCGCGGAGCAAGAAGTGGAATATGCGCGCGGCATGGAAACCGGCAAACGCGCGCGCCAGCAGTTGAACCGCTCGTCAGGCATCAGCGCGGGCGAACGCACCAAACTCGAAGCAAAAATTCGCGAAGGGGAACTCTGCCGCCAAAAATTAATCAAGGCGAATTTTCGGCTTGTCGTATCCATCGCGAAAAAATATATCGGACGCGGCGTGTCCTTTTTGGACTTGATTCAGGAAGGCAATATCGGTCTGATTCGCGCAGTCGAAAAATTTGATTACAAGCGCGGCTTTAAATTCTCGACGTACGCCACGTGGTGGATTCGTCAAGCGATTACGCGCGCGATTGCTGACCAAGGGCGCACGATTCGCGTGCCTGTTCACATGTGCGAGCGCATCAACAAATTGACGCGCGTCTCGCGTCAACTCGTTCAAGAATTGGGGCGCGAGCCAACGCCCGACGAAATCGCCAAAGAACTTGGCACGACGCCGAAAAAAGTCGAACGCATCATCAAAATTTCACAGCGTCCGTTGTCGCTCGAAATGCCTGTGGGCGAAGAACAAGATTCGCATCTCGGCGATTTCATTCCCGATGAATCCACGCTCGGTCCCACCGACGCGGCATCACATCAACTTTTGCGCGAGCAGATGGAAGAAATTCTCACCTCGCTCTCGCCGCGCGAAGGACGTGTGCTGCAACTGCGCTTTGGCTTGAAGGACGGCAAGAGCCACACGCTCGAAGAGGTGGGCAAAAAGTTTGGCGTGACGCGCGAACGCATCCGCCAAATCGAAGCCAAGGCACTACGCAAACTGCGTCACCCCTCGCGTTCCCGCAAATTGCGCGATTACCTTGAATAACCAACTTGGGACAGTGATATAATCACTGTCCCATCTTTTTTGCAAGGAGCTTGCCATGTCCGAACCAATGCTCGATTGGGTCTGTGATTTCTTGGAACGCGATGCCGAAGTCGTGGTGCCCGTGCGCCGCTTGTGGAATGAATATCGCGCGCAGCATCCCGAAGCGGCGTATGATGAATTCGAAGCAGCTGTTTTGGCAGACCCGCGTGTGCAGTTGATGCGCGGCGTTGACCAAACTGAGGATATGGACTTTGAAACCGCGCAGGAACGTGACGAGTTCATTGCCGAAATGGAAGAACAGGGTTTTTATCACGGACCGCGCGTCAAGCTCGCCGCGCGCGAACTCACTGCCGACCATATTGCCGCGCAATTGAAAAAACATACAGACAACATGCTCAAAAATCTTTGGGCAGCGTACGATGTGCGTCCCGAAGACCTCACGCCCGAACAAGAGCAACAAATGCTGGACTTGATTGCGGCAGCGCGCGATTTGCAAATGCGAGTTCAAGAGGTCGAACTGCGAGACGACGCCGGGGACGCTGAACAAGCAGAGAGCTAGTGCATTCTCCGTTTGGCGCGCTTGGCTGATTTGGATAAAATTATGCGCAAGCGCAATTCAAATTCGCGTGAAATATATAGAGCAAAAAAAAGACGCAGCTTACACTGCGTCTTTTTTGAGGAGTTTCCATGTTCAAGAGATTTATCGTTTTGTTGGCGGTTGCCCTCGCAATCCTCGTTCCCGCCGGTGTGATTTCTGCACAAGGTCCCACGCCAACGCCGACGGCAAGCGGACTGGGCGGCTTTCTCGGCGGCTCGCAATCTGCCATTACGCCCACCCCCGCCAAGACCGACCCGGTGACCGAAACATTGAGCAAAGACAATTATGTCGTCATCAGCACCGGCACATGGTACGATGACACGGGGAAACCATCCACAAATTCGGTCCACGTATTCATGCTCGCCGCCGGGACAGAACCGAAAGGTGACGTCGCGATCAAACAAATCGCTTCGGGTTTTGCCGCGTTGCGCAGTACGTATCCGAATGCGACCCTGTTCCATGTCCTCTTGCTGAGCGGTCCGAACATTTACGATGCCTGGACGACCTCCAACGCGCTCCAATTATTGAGCACCAATTTGGTGACGCCCGACGCGTTTATCAAAGATGTGCTGAATGGAATGAAAACCATCAGCTTGGTTGGCATCTCGACGAGCGCATCGGCGACGGCGACGCGGACAGCCACCGCGCGTCCCGTTTCGCAGGCGACGGCAACCCGCGCGCCGACGCGTGTGCCCACAACTTCGAGCAACACATGCAACGCGCCTGCCGATAAAGCGCGCTTGTGGGTCAAGAACGGTTACAGCGGCACAATGCGGTTCACTATCGGCGCGCCTGACGTGGGCTTTCAAAAAGACTATGACATTCCTGCCGACAGTCAGTATCACTATGTAGATTTGCCGCCGAGCAGCAAGTACACCTATTCCGCATCCATTCCGGGGGTTGGCAAAGCGAGTGCGCGGCTTTTGGATGCTCTCCGCATCACGACGCTTTCCGGAGGTCAATGCTACTTTTTGACCTTCACTCCTTAACAAGGTGAAAAAAAGAAAGTGGGGCATCTCATAGCGGGATGCCCCACTTTTTTTCTTTGGCGAGAAGTTCATTCTTTGTTACAATGGTTCAACCCCGCTGAAAAATATTCCCGAAGGTTGCACATGACGTTTTCCCAAACAACTCTCGCCGGTTTCAATCAGGAACTCGCGTCCGCATCGCCCGCGCCCGGCGGCGGTTCGGCTGCCGCACTGGCGGGCGCGCTCGCGGCTTCTCTCGTCGCGATGGTTTGTCGGCTGACCATTGGACGCAAACAGTACGAACAGTACAACGCGGAATTTGAAAACATTCTGCCGCGTGCCGATGCCCTGCGCGAGGAATTGCTCGAACTGATTCAACAGGACGCCGATGCGTACTCGAACGTGATGGCGGCGTACCAATTACCCAAAGCGAGCGACGCGGAAAAAAGCGCGCGCGCGGAGGCGATTCAACAAGCATTCCGTCACGCGGCTCAAGTTCCCATGCGCGTCGCTAAAGCGTGCGCGGAACTTGTAGACATGGCAGCAACGACGGCGGCGCATGGCAACAAAAACGCAGCGAGCGATGCCGGCGCGGGTGCGCTCATGGCAGAAGCGGGACTGCGCGCCGCGATGCTGAATGTGGAAATCAATCTCGGCTTTATTCAGGATAACGAATTCAATGCCCAAGCTCGCGCGCAGCTCGAACCATTAAAACACGTTGCGGCAAAACGCCAAGCGATTCTTGATACCGTGCAAGCGCGGATATAGTACATCGCAATCCATTCTCTCCAATGCCCATTCCCGAATCTCCCCTTCCCATCGCGCAGGTCGCGGAAAAAATGGGACTCGAGCGCGACGACATTGAACCGCACGGCAAATACCGCGCGAAATTGTCGCCCGATTTGTTGACGCGTTTCGCCGCCAAGCCCAACGGCAAATACATTGTCGTCACGGCGATTACGCCCACACCGCCCGGCGAAGGCAAAACGACGACGGCGATTGGTCTGGCGATGGGCATGAATCGCATGGGCTATCGCGCGGCAGTCTCCCTGCGTCAGAGTTCACTCGGTGCGGTGCTGAATTATCGCGGCGGCGCGGCGGGCGGCGGCAGCGCGCGGCTCGTGCCCTACGCGATGCTCAACCTCAACGCGAGCAGTGACCATCATGTCATCGGACTGGCAAACAATTTGCTCGCTGCATGTATTGACAATGTTTTGGTGCACGGCAACCCCGCCGAGCTAGACCCTTTTTCGCTTGCGTGGTCGCGCGTCTATCAAATTAGTGACCGCGCCTTGCGTCAGGTGCTTACAGGTTTGGGCGGACGCGAAAATGGCACCCCGCGCGAAGCGCGTTTTGACGCGGTGACCGCGACCGAAGTAATGGCGTTGATTGCCCTTTTGAACGGCGAGGACGAAACATCAACCTTAAAGGATTTGCGCGAACGCGTGGGGCGGATTGTCGTGGGACGCTCACGGCGCGGCAAATGGATGACCGCCGACGATTTGAAATGCGCGGGCGCGATGACTGCGCTGCTCCAAGATGTGTTGAAACCGAATTTGGTGCAGACCGGCGAAGGTACTCCCGCGTTTGTGCATACCGCTTCGCTCGGACATATTGCGCATGGCGCGAGCTCTATCCTCGCTGACCGCATTGCGCTCAAGACCAACGAGTACGTCATCACCGAGACCGGCTACGGCAGCGATTTGGGTCTCGAAAAATTTATGGACATCAAATGTCGCGTCTCGGGGGTGATGCCCGATGCGGTGGTCTTGGTGGCGACGTTGCGCGCGCTCAAGATGCACGGCGGCGTCGGCAAAGTGGTGGCGGGCAAACCGCTGCCCGAAGATTTGTACAAAGAAAATTTGCACGCGTTGGAAAAAGGCGCGGCAAATCTATTGAAACATATTGAGAATGTCAAAACGTTCGGACTGCCTGTGATTGTTGCCATCAATCGCTTTGCCCACGATACCGACCGCGAAATTGCGCGTGTGGAACAGCTCGCGCGCGACGCGGGCGCCGAAGGAACGTACGCGTCCGATGTGTATGCGCGCGGCGGTGCGGGCGCCATTTCGCTCGCAGAAGCCACCGCGCACGCGGCGCACAAACCTTCCCAAGCGCGCCTGCTCTATCCGAACTCTCTCCCGCTCAAAGACAAAATCGAACGCATCGCCGCGCAAATGTACGGCGCATCGGGGATTGATTTGTCCGCGACGGCAGAAGATAAATTGAACCAATATGCGGAACAAGGGTTCGGCGACTTGCCCGTGTGTATGGCAAAAACGCATTTGTCATTCACACATGAGGAAAAGCACAAAGGGCGCCCCAAAAATTTCAAACTGCCGATTCGCGATGCGCGCCTCGCGGCGGGCGCGGGTTATGTCATTGCGTTTGCGCACGAAATTCGCACCATGTCGGGAATGCCCGCGCATCCGGCGTTGGAGCAAATTGACATGGACGCGGATGGAAATATTATCGGTTTGGACTGAACAAAACGATTTGCTTGTATCATGACAAAGGAGTCATTGCAGAAATGAAAAATCACAATTCAACCAACGGTCGTCTGCGCACCGGCGGCGCGCGCATCGTCACGCCTCCGCCGGGACCCAACGCAAAAAAAATGTTGGCGCGCGACAAAAAAGTTGTTTCGCCTTCGTACCCGCGCGATTATCCGTTTGTGATGGAGCGCGGACAAGGCGCGCAAGTGTGGGACGTTGACCGCAATCGCTACATTGATTGGATGGCGGGCATCGCCGTCGCCGCGACGGGACACTCTCATCCGAAATTGGTCAAGGCGGTCCAAGACCAAGCGGAAAAATTTATTCACATTTCTTCTGATTATTATCACGAGTCCATGATTCGACTCGGCGAACGCATTAACGAAATCGCGCCGATGAAAGAAGATGTCGGCGTCTTTTTTGCCAACTCGGGCACCGAAGCCGTAGAAGCGGCAATCAAACTCGCGCGTTACGCAACAAAACGTCAACGTTTTATCGGATTCCTCGGCGCGTTTCACGGGCGCTCGATGGGGTCGCTTTCCTTCACCGCGTCCAAATTTGTACAGCAGGAACGTTTTTTTCCGACGATGCCCGGTGTGGTGCATGTGCCGTTTCCCGACCCGTATCGTCCTGTGTTGGATTTAAAGCGCGAAGGCGATTACGGCGACACGGTCGTGGATTACATCGAGCGCGTAATTTTTCAAACGATTCTGCCGCCGGATGAATGTGCCGCGATTCTGTTGGAACCGATTCAAGGGGAAGGCGGTTACGTTGTTCCGCCGCAAAATTTTTTCCCGCGTTTGCGCGAGCTGTGTGACAGACACGGAATTATTTTGATTGCCGATGAAGTGCAGTCCGGTGTGGGACGGACAGGCAAATGGTGGGCGATTCAACATTGGAACGTTGAACCCGACATTGTATGTATCGCCAAAGGCATCGCCAGCGGCGTGCCGCTGGGTTTGATGGCGGCGCGTCAGTCCATTATGAAAAAATGGGTGCCCGGCGCGCACGGCAACACTTATGGCGGCAATCCGCTCGCGTGTACTGCGGCGCTGACGACGCTCGATTTGGTTGAGAACGGCATGATGGACAACGCGGCAGAACAGGGTGAATTTATCATGGACGCGCTCGCCGAAATGCAAGTGCGGCATCCATCCATCGGCGATGTGCGCGGCAGAGGTTTAATGATTGGCGTCGAATTTGTCCAGGACAAGACGACCAAACAGCCCGCGCATCAACTCCGCGAAGACATTGTGCATCACGCGTTTCAAAATGGCTTGCTGCTGCTCGGCTGCGGACGCAGCACCATTCGCATCGCGCCGCCGTTGATGATTCAAAAACCGCTCGTCGAAGAAGCGTTGGAAATTTTTGAAAACGCGGTCACGACGGCGGAAAAGAAACACAAGCTCTTGTAAGCGACGCATGACGAACGACGGATAACGAAAAATGGTCGTTCGTCGTTCGTCATGCGTCGTGCGTCCAATGAATTCCATCACCGTTCTCGACATTCGCGTTGACGATGTGACGATGGCGGAGGCGCTCGCGCAGGTGGACGATTTTATGCAAGAATCGCGCGTGCACCACATTGTCACCGTCAATCCGGAATTTATCATTGCGTCCCAAAATGACGAGGCGTTTGCGCGAGTGCTTGCCGAAAGTGATTTGAATTTACCTGACGGCGCGAACCTTTTGCGCGCGGCGCAAGCGCAGGGCACACCGCTGCGCGAACGCGTGGCGGGAACGGATTTTGTGTGGTATTTGGCAGGACTTGCCGCCGAAATGGGCTGGAAGATTTTTTTGCTCGGCGGGCGCGGCGGCGTTGGCGGACAAACCGCTTCGCGTTTACAGGCGCGTTATCGCAATTTGAAAATTGCGGGGATGTTTGAAGGTTCGCCGGACGAACGCGACGAGGGCGAAATCCTTGCGCGCATTAACGAGAGCGGGGCGCAGATTTTATTGGTCGCGTATGGCGCGCCCGCGCAAGACCTCTGGATTCACCGCCAGCGCGAGCAATTGAAAACTGTGCGCGTCGCGGTGGGGGTGGGCGGCGCGTTCGATTTTATCGCGCGCAAGATTCGCCGCGCGCCGGATTGGATGCAGCGTTTGGGTCTGGAATGGCTGTTCCGGCTCGTCTTGCAGCCGTGGCGCGTGCGGCGGCAGTGGGCATTGGTGGTGTTCACGCTTCACATTTTGCGGCAAGGCAAAGTGCAACACATAAAAAAACTCGAAATCGCGTAACGATTTCGAGTTTTTTTGCGCTTGCTCATTTGCTCTCCAGCCGGTATCCTTCGCCGCGTACGGTGACGAGCAGTTTTGGCTTGTTGGGGTCGTCTTCGATTTTTTCGCGCAGCCAACGCATGTGCACGTCGAGCGTACGCGTATCGCCGAGATAGTCCGTATCCCAAATCTCTTGCATCAACGTCTTGCGCGTCACAATCGTTCCCGCGTGTTCGATAAACAATTTCAACAGTTCAAATTCTTTGGGCGTGAGTTTGTGCGAACGCGACCCGCGCGTCACGCGACGGCGTTCCATGTTCAGCGTCAGGGTGCTCGTTTTAATCTCGCGCGGTGGGCGATTGTCCAACGCGGTGCGAACGCGCTGCGATAATTTTTTCGGTGTGGTCGTCTTGGGCAAAACGAGCGCGCCGTTACTGCCCCCTTCCACGCGGTTCACATTTTGCGCGAGCAAAATCATAATGGGGTTGGCGCCGCGATGCAGTGAGCGCACCAACCGTTTCACACTCAGACGCGGCGAAGTGGTGTCGAGTACAATCGCGTCAGGCAAACGCGCTTTGGCTTGCGCGAGCGCCTGCCGCCCACTGTGCGCGGTGAGAATGGAAAATTCTTTTTTGTTGAATGATGTGGCGAGATTTGCCGTAACCTCTTTATCATTGGCGACAATCAGTACGGTCGCTGACATTGCATACTCCTACAAGCAACAGGGTGTGCCTGTCACTTTATCGTTTGGCGTCCCGTAACCGCGCGCGCCTATCCCCGGAGGTCACGTCATCAAAAATTTGAACCAAGAGGATTGGAAGATGACGTATCAAGTAGGTCGCGGAGCGATAATGCGGCGGTGATTATAACTAACCTTAAAGAATTGGCAAACCTTAAGAAACACTAACAAAATGGCTGTGCGAAAACGCTGTGCTGACAAATTCAACTGATTGTTTGCATACCGCGAATCCGGTAAATTCATTTTGTTAGTGTTTCTAAGAATTTTGCGCAACCGAAATTTTGCGGGCGAATGATTGACGCACGGCACGCAGCATGTTAGACTCGTCTTTGTAAGCAAATTGAAATTTGTTTTGCGTTGAGGTTATTTATGAACATGCACGGTGGGCGCCTCGTCGCGCGCGTTTTGAAAAACGAAAACGTTTCCCATCTTTTTACGTTGTGCGGTGGGCATATCGCATCTATCTATGATGGCTGTCTCGACGAAGGCATTGAAATCATTGACACACGCCACGAACAAGCAGCGGCGCACGCGGCAGACGCGTACGCGCGTCTCACGCGGGGCATTGGCGTTGCGGCAGTCACGGCAGGACCCGGTGTGACCGATGCGGTGACTGCCGTCGCCAACGCGTATTATGCCAACACTCCGCTGCTGCTGCTCGGCGGCGCCGCGCCGTTGGAACAGCAAGGTCGCGGCGCGTTACAAGAAATGGAACAGGTCGCGCTGCTGAAACCGATTGCCAAATATAGCATCGCCATTCATCAAACGGAACGCATTCCCGAATTGTTGACGCAAGCCATTCGTATCGCATTGGCGGGGAAACCCGGTCCAGTTTTTGTTGAGATTCCGTTCGATATTTTGATTCAATTCGTTGACGAAGAAAACGTGAAATTTCCAACGAACTATCGCACCACCGCGCGCGCGTACGGAGACGTTCAAGAAATCGCGCGTGCAGCGGAACTGCTCGCGCGCGCGGAGCATCCGGTCGTTTTGGCAGGCACGCAAGTGTATTGGGATGACGCGTCGGACGCGCTGCAAAAGTTTGTCGAGAAATTTAATTTGCCCGTTTTTCCGAACGGCATGGGACGCGGCACCATTCCGATGAATCATCCGAATTGTTTGCCGCTCGCGCGCGGCGCCGCATTGCGCGCGGCGGACGTTGTGCTTTCGTTCGGCGTGCCGATGGATTTTCGGATGCGGTACGGTGACTTTGGCGATGAAACAAAATTGATTCAAGTGGATGTAGACGCGAGTGAGATTGGCAGAAATCGCGCGGTGGATATCGGCATTGCCGGAAACGCGCGCGCGGTCATTGAACAATTGTCCGACGCGATTCCCGCACGAGATTTTGGCGATTGGGTTTCGTATTTGCAAGGTGTTGAAGAGGAGAAACGCACCGCGCAAGCCGAATGGGAAAACTCGAACGAAATGCCGATTCATCAAATGCGGCTCGCACACGAGTTGAATAAAATTTTGGATGCGGACACCATCATCGTTGCCGACGGCGGAGATGTGGTGGGGCTCGCGGCTAAAGTATTGACCATTACGCAACCGGGGCAGTGGCTCGACCCCGGACCGCTGGGCTGTCTCGGCGTCGGGCTGCCTTTCGCGTTGGCGGCGCAAGCGTTGTATCCGCACAAAAAAGTAATCGTGTTGAACGGCGACGGCTCGTTCGGCTTGAACGGAATGGAATTTGATACCGCGATGCGTTTTAATTTGCCGATTGTGACGGTGATTGGCAATGACGGACAGTGGGGCGAAATTCGTCTGCCGCAAATCGCGTTGATGGGCGAGGAACGCGCGGTGGCGACGGAACTCGCGCCCAATGCCCATTACGAGAAAATCGCGGACGCGTTCGGCGGGTATGGTGAATTTGTTACGGCGCCCGATGAAATTGTGCCGGCGATTCAACGCGCATTTGCGAGCGGAAAACCGGCGATTGTGAACGTGATGCTCGACCCGCAGGGGGTGACGAAAGCGGACGCGGTGCGCGCCTATGTGTTGTAGAGACGCGTTCTTATTTCCTATTCCATTCACTCGCCGTTATAATTCCCGCCGATGAAAACAATCGTCGTGATTCCGACGTTCAACGAAGCGGAAAATTTGCGGGCGATTACTCTGGCGCTTTTGGAACTCGGAATTTTGGATTTGAATGTGTTGGTCGTGGACGATGATTCGCCCGACGGCACCGGCGTTATTGCGGACCAATTGGAACAGGAATTGGCGCCGCGCGTGCACGTGATGCACCGTCCCGCCAAATCGGGTTTGGGCACCGCGTATGTGGACGGTTTTACCTGGGCAATGCAGCATGAGGCGGATTATGTGGTGCAAATGGACGCGGATTTTTCGCACTCGCCCGCGTACTTGCCCGAATTTTTCAAACGGATGGACAAGTACGATGTGATGGTCGGTTCGCGTTATGTGCCCGGCGGCAAATTGGATGAACACTGGAGTTTCGGGCGCTACCTCTTAAGTTGGTGGGCGAACAGTGTTTATGTGCGAATGATTTTGGGATTAAAGGTGCGTGACGCGACGGCAGGTTTCAAAATGTGGCGGCGCAGCGCGCTGGAAAAAATCAATTTGCAATCGGTGCGCGCAAACGGTTACATCTTTCAAGTCGAGATGGCATACTTGGCAGAACAAAACGGCTTGCGGATTTTCGAATACCCCATTTATTTTGAAGACCGCCGCATCGGACGCTCCAAAATGGACATGCGCGTAAAATGGGAAGCCGCGTCGCGGGTGTGGGAAATTCGTTCGCGGTATGGTCCCCTCAAAAAAAATTCTGCCATTGTTTCGCATCAGCTCGAAACATCCGAAAAATGATTCTGTCTTTGAATAGACCACATCCGAAAACCCTAAAATCCAATTCGCTTTGTTGCATCCGGCGCTCAAATTTGGTGTTGCCCAAGTTGGAAAAACGTTTTCGGATGCGTTCTAGCAAGAATGGTGATTGAATTTCCACCGCGCATTGTTCCACCTATAGAGGAGCGCTGTGAAACGGACTGATTTCGCTGCGCTCGTTTTTTTTCTCGTCCTCGCGGTTTTGTTTTTTGCGCCGGTGTTGTTTGGCAATGCCACACTGGTGTCGTTCGATAACCTCTATCGCTTTCCGCCGTGGAGTGCGTCCGCCCAAGCGCAAGGTGTGACGCAAGCATACAATCCGCTCCTCGATGATTTAATCCTCGAAAATTACGCGTGGAAAAATTTCATTCGCGAATCCATCCGCGCGGGTGAAATTCCATTGTGGAATCCGTACATTCTCGCGGGGCAGCCCTTTCTCGCGGCAGGACAAAACGCGAGCTTGTACCCGCTTGGCATTGTGTTTTACATTCTGCCGCTCGCGCGCGCCTACGCGATTTTTGCCGTACTGCATTATTGGCTCGCGGCTTGTGCGATGTATTTTCTCGCGCGCGTGCTGGGGCTGCGCGCGTTCGCTTCCGTCGTCAGCGGAATCATTTACGCGTTTAGCGGGTTCATGGTCGTCAGCGTTGTGTTTCCGATGGTAGTGAGCGCGGCGACGTGGCTGCCTGCGATTCTGGCGTGCGTGGAATTGGCGCTGCGCGAACAAGAGCAGAGAGTGGAGACTGGAGATTGGAGACTGGCGCGGCAATTGTTTTTTTCATTGTGCGCGGCGATTCTAATCGGCGTCCAATTTCTCGCGGGACATGTCGAAATGTCCTATTACATTTTGCTTGTCCTTACGTTTTATGCGGCATGGCGAATTTTGGGAACAACTCTTTCGCTTTATGCGCGCATGATAAATTGGCGCGCGCTGGTGCGCGCGAGCGCGGTCATGCTCGGCATCGTCACGTTGGGTTTCGCCCTCGCGGCAATTCAAATTATCCCCTTGTATGAATTAGTGCGCGCGAATTTTCGCGAAGGTTCGGTTTCGTACAGCGACGTTGCCGGTTGGGCATTGCCGACGCGCCAAATTCTCACTTTTTTCATTCCCGATTTTTTTGGCAATCCGACGCATCACGCATATTTCGACATTTACGATTTCCTTTGGAAACACGCGCCGCAAGGCACCATTTTTTGGGGCGTCAAAAATTATGTCGAAGCGGGCGCATATGTTGGGATTCTCGCGCTGGTATTGGCAGTTTTAGGAGTTGTCTCACGGGTCCAAAGTTCGAGTGCCACGGAAGGTTCGGCGTTCTTCATTCGTCGTTCGTCGCTCTTTTTCTCAACCCTCGCGATTCTCTCTCTCCTTTTTGCGTTTGGGACTCCGCTCTACGCGATTCTCTTTTACGGACTACCGGGTTGGAATCAATTGCATACGGCGTTCCGTTGGATTTTCCCGTGGACGTTGAGCGTCGCGTTTCTCGCGGGGGTCGGCGCGCAATATCTCGCGGATAATTTATCCAAGCGCGTTGCTGCATGGATTGGCGCGTTGCTTGCGGTGGGCGGAATCGGAACATTGCTCTTGGTCGCGTCGTCACTCGCACTGCGCGATGTGTTTGTACGAGTCGCGGATGCGTTCGTGAACGCGTCGGATTTGGCGAAACCTGTGTTTGAAACGGGACAAGCGTTTTGGTCGTACGAGGCGCGCAATGTGGCGTTGTTTGGTCTGTTTGTTCTGCTCGCGGGAACGATGCTGCTCGTTTCACGCACCGCGCGTCGGGTGAGAAATATCGCGTTGTGGAAACCGCTTGCGTTGTGCGTACTCGTTGCGGATTTGTTTGTCGCGGGCATTGGTTTTTATCCGCGCGCGGATTTGAAACTTGCGGAATTTGTGCCGCCCGCGATTCAATTTTTGCAGCAGGATAAATCGCTGTACCGCATTGCGACATACGATTTGCCCGGACAAAAAGTGTTGAACGCCAACAGCGCGATGCCGTTCGGGATTCAAGACATTCGCGGCTATGACTCGATTATTGCGAAACAATATGTCGAGTACATGCAATTGCTCGCGCCGCAAGATGAACTGTTGTACAACCGCATCGCCGCGTTTTATGATTTCAAGCCGTTGAGTTCGCCGCTTTTGAATTTGTTGAATGTGAAATATGTGTTGACGACGCGCGCGGTGCCAAATCCAAATTACGAGTTGGTCTATGACGATGAAATAAAAATTTACGAAAACAAAAATGTGCTGCCGCGCGCGTTTTTGGTGAATCAAGCGCGCGTGTTTGACAATCGCGATGAATTGCTGCGCGCGCTGCCAGGCGCGGATGTGACGCGCGAGGTGCTGCTGGAGAATCCCTCACCCCTGACCCCTCTCCCATTGGGAGAGGGGGGAAATGTGCGATTTGAAAAATACACGGGCAGCGAAGTGATTTTGCAAACGAATGTTGCACAGTCCGCGTATCTCGTTCTCGCCGACACGTACTTTCCCGGCTGGATTGCCCAAATTGACGGACAGGACACGCCGATTTATCGCGCGGATGGAAATTTCCGCGCGGTCGTCGTGCCGGCGGGTGAGCATACGGTGCGTTTCAAGTATTCGCCGATTTCGTTTCGCGTCGGTTCGGTGCTGTCGCTCCTCGCGGCGATTGCGGTGATGCTCGCGTTCGTCGCGTTGGTTTGGCAGCGCTTCGTCCTCGTCGGAAACAAGGCGGAAGGTTCCCAAGTTCGGACTGTCGCAAAAAATTCGCTCGTGCCGATGGGCGCGTCGCTGCTGATTCAGGTTATCAATTTCGCGCTCGCGCTCGTGTTGCTGCGCGTGCTCGGTCCTGAAAACAACGGACGTTACGCGTTTGCGGTGACGGTGTGGTTTTTTCTTTCGGCGCTTACGGAATTCGGTTTGGGAATTTTGGTGACGCGTGAAGTGGCGCGTGACCGTTCCCGCGCGAATGTGTTTTTGACGAATGCGATTTTCTTGCGCGTCGGATTGACGGTCGTTTCGATTGTGCTGCTCGGCGCGGTCATTGCGTTTTATCGCGCGTCGGGAAATCTGGATGAGGAAACGGTTTGGGTGATGGTGTTGTTGTGGGTCTCGTTGTTTCCCAATCATGTCGCGGGCGCGCTGTCGGGCATGTTCTTTGCGTATGAACGTTTTGAATATCCAACCGCGCTTGAGGTTGCGACGGCATTGGTAAGCGTGGCGCTGCAAATCGCGGTTCTGCTCGCGGGCTATGGGATTGTGGGACTGGCAGGCGTTTCCATTGCGACGAACGTGTTTACGTTAATCGTGATATGGTACTTGGTGCGACGCTTGTTATTCAAGCCGCACTTCGCGTTTGACCGTGCGCTCGCGCGTTGGATGTTTTTTGAATCGTACCCGTTAATGATGAACAATTTGCTCGCGAATTTGTTTTTCAAGATTGATGTATTCTTGTTATTGCCGTTGACGAACGCGACAATTCTAGGTTATTACAACGCGGCGTACAAATTTGTGAACGCGTTGAATTTTATTCCATCCAAATTCACGCTCGCGATTTTTCCGATGTTGTCGCGGCTCTCGACGGGTTCGACCGACGCGATGCGGCGCGCGTTGGTCGTTTCCGTAAAATTGTTGACGTGGATTGCCGTGCCGATTACGGTAGCGACGGTGTTTATTTCCGAACCGTTGATTTTGCTGTTCGCGGGCGCGGCATACATTCCCGATTCCGCGATTGCGCTGCAGTGGCTCATTTTCTTTTTGCCGTTCAGTTTTATCAACAGCGTGGTGCATTATGTTCTCATCGCGTTGAATGAACAGCGTTTTCTCACGCGCGCATTTCTCATCGGGCTTGCGTTCAATCTCGCGGCAAATCTGATTGCGATTCCCGCGCTCACGTATCGCGGCGCGGCGTTGGTGACGGTGCTTTCGGAATTGGCGCTGCTTGTGCCGTTCTATTACGCGCTCCGCAAACACATGCCGCCTCTCGGCATCGTGGATATTTTCTGGCGACCCGCACTCGCGGGGCTGGTTATGGGAATTGTTTTGTATTTCCTTGTCGCGCAAAACATACTCGTCGCGTTGATTGCGGCGTCGCTCGCGTATGGAGTAACGTTAGTGCTAACGGGCGCGTTGGGCGCGGACGAGTGGTTGTTGGTGGGGAAATTGGTGCCAAAGAGGTTGAGACGTTTTGTGACGATTCTATCGCGAGGACAAGTGGTAGAAAGCAGGTAGCAGGGGACATACTACATGCTACCTGCTACCTGCTACCTGTTCCCTAAATCTTTCAATCTCGTGTTCGACGCGAATGCGGCGCAGATGGACTTGGACATTCGGCGCTTTGAGGTTATGCACGTCAATCAACTTGTTCAATTCAGCCGCCTGCGCGCGAAATTGTTCGACGATTTTTTGCTCAAGCCGCGCGCGTTCGTTGGGGAGCGCGGGAATGTTTTTGAGAAAACGTTCGAGCGGCGCGAATAATTTTGCCCGCGCCGCGTCAATCTCTTTGCGCGTTTCAATCCAATCGGGCGCAAAGCCCGCGTTTTTTAAAAGATGGTACGCGAGTTCCCAATCTTCGGGAACGTTCGGGTCCCGCGCGAGGTCGAGCGGTTTGCCCGCGCCGCGCAAATTATCAAAGTCGCCGCGTTCCATTGCCTCGCGAATTTGT
Organism: Chloroflexota bacterium; assembly: GCA_029778615.1. Taxonomy (GTDB): domain Bacteria; phylum Chloroflexota; class Anaerolineae; order UBA4142; family SHND01; genus SHND01. The sequence continues at coordinate 29,369 of JAKOPZ010000024.1, forward strand.
TTGTCCACGACGGATTCGAGGTTGGAAACTGTCAAACGGGGGCGTTGGGATTTTTCTTGACTCACGCCAAAATTGTACACAAAAAACGCTGCGCGCAAATTTTGCGCGCAGCGTTTTGCTTTATCCAAAACTACTGCCCCCGCCACCGCCGCCTTCGCGCGGTCCGGCTTTGTTTTGACGCGGTTTCGCGAGGTCCACTTTCAGCGTGCGGTTTTTCAATTGGGCACCGTTGAACATTCCCTGCGCGCGGCTGGCATCTTCGGCGGTTGCAAATTCGACAAAGCCAAAGCCCTTGCTGCGACCCGAATCGCGGTCAGTGATGATTGCGGCATCGGTTACATTGCCGGCGCCATTGAAAAAGTCTTTTAGTTCGTCCACCGTCAATTGATAGGGAAGGTTACCCACATACAAACGCGGGCGATTGCCATTCATAGCAAATTCTCCTTTTGCCGAGCGAGGTTCCGCAAAGGCGCGGAACGGACAATGGGTGAAAAAGCAAAAGTAAAAATGGGTGAATCGGGGCGGCGGAGTCGTTCGCTTGCCCGCGCACACGGGGGCACCATCGGCGCATGGTCAATGGTTTGTTTGAACGACGGATTGACGCCTCGCAATACGCCGCAACTCCTTTCGGCTCCAAGCATCCTCACGCGCAATTTGCGTTCCTCATCCCAAATTGCCCTTTCGCGTGTCGGACGTTTTTTGCCGTCTGCGTAAAAAACAAGACAACTCACCCTCTTGCGCTTCGTTGCAGCCAGAGAACGGGACAGAGTTGAAGTTCGAGGAACAAAAGACCGACCGAAGTCATATCGCGCGCGGGGTCGGTTGCCGACGCGCGATAGGGAGTACCTAAAGTGGAACGATTCATCAAACGGTTACGAGACACAGTGCCGAGATGGCAAAACTATACCACGCGAAAACAATCAATGTCAATGGGTTTTCCAAGAAAAATTTTCAACTGCTGCGATAACCTGCCGCGCGCCGGTCTCTTGGACCCACGAACAAAATGGCTGTGCAAAAATGCTCTACTGACAAATTCAATTGATTCTTTGCACCGCGCGCATCCGGTAAATTCATTGTGTCGACGTTTGTTAGGGATTGCGGCGATAGAGTTGGGCGCGTCGTTGCGGCGAAACGTACACCAGCGTATAGTTTTCCGCCAATTGGCGCAAGAGAGCTTCCGGCGGCGCAAAGGAATCCCCAAAGGGTTTGTCTTCGGCAATCAACAAAACATAATCTACACGCATGTGCGCCGTCTGTTCGTACGCCGCGAGGCGCACGCTTGGATTCCCCGACGCGAGCTCGCGCGCAAAGGCGCGCGGATTGTACGCGGCGCGATAGCGCAAGGGAAAATAGTCAGTCAATGCTTCGTAATTGGTGAGGTCAATCGCTTGGCGCGCGGCGGCGATATATCCCGCGCCGTGCAAAAGCACGCGGAGATTGGAGCGGTAGGTGGATTCGTTTTCGGCGTCAACCTCTGTGGTCAAACTGAGTGGGAGCATGACTGAACCAATTGGGATATGCTCCGCCGTCGAATACAAATCGGCAAGCCGCAGGGTCAAATTGTTCCATGCCCCCAGCCGAATGATGAGGATACCGACAATCCAAACGCTCAATGCCATTACGCACAGCCGGCGCCCCCATTTGGAAAACGCGCACGAGCCGAGCCACAAGGTCAAAACAAGAAACGGAAAAATCATCAAACGCTGTTTAACGAAACTCCCGCCTGCAAAAGCATTGGGCGCCAAAAGATAGACCAAGACATACCCAAGGCAAACCAACAGCAACCCATCCCAAACATTTGACTGACGCCGTACAAAACGGCGGACGAGTTGCGCCGCGCTCACCGCGCCGGTGCCGGCGGCGAACGCGATGGCAAACCACGCCTCGCGACGGTCAAGCGAAATAACTGTTGACAGCCGCACCAGATTGTACAGCGCAGTGTCCCACACGGTCACAATTGAAAAGGGCGTGCCGCTCCCGCGCAAAACGAAAAACGCCAACAGAATTGTTGGTAGTCCAAAAATAATAACGAGGGGCGTGATGTGATAACGGAGCAAATTGCGAAACGAAATGGGTTGCGTGCGCGCTGCGCGCAGTGCGAACCAACACGCCAACGCGCTGATGCCGAGAGCTGCCATGACCCACGAAACCACATGCGCCGCATAGACCAACAGCGACAACAACACGAGCGCGCCGAGCGCGCGCAGGTCAAGTGATTCGCGCCGCCGCAGCCAGTATCCGAGCAGAAAAAGGTACAACGGCAAACTCGCGTACAGGTTATAAAATCCCTTGAACAATACAAACGAGTGGACAAACGGAAAAGCGCAGAGGGCGAGCCAATCTGCCCCGGGTTGAATCGCGCGCAATGCGTAGCGTAAGGCGAGCGGAAACAAAATGATGCACGCGGCGAGAAAAATTTTTTCGGCGATGGGCGGCGGCGCGAAACTCATCAGCGCGGCAAGCGCCAGATGTCCGAGCCAATTTGTCGGCACTGCAAAATTGAGTGTATAAAATTTGGCAAACGCGGGGTACGCGGGATTTGTATAATTCAGAATAATGTTTGCGTTTTCAACATGCGAGGGTCCATCTTGCGAGGGGAAAAAAGGCAGAACGACGAGCGGCAACAGGTAGAGCAAAATCAGGCTCCCTAACAAAAGCGCATTGCCGCGTCGCGCAAAAAAAATTTGGAACATGAGTTGGCGGTCCAGGCCCAAATATTTTTTTCAAAAAAAGTGTGGTCCCATTCAGACAAACGTACCGAACGGAACCACACTTTCAAGCGAACCTTACCTCATTGCAAAAGGTCAGATAAAAAGCGGCGCCAGCACGAGCGTAATCGTCGCGAGCAATTTGATGAGCACGTGAATCGAAGGACCTGCCGTGTCTTTGAACGGGTCGCCGACGGTATCGCCGACGACGGATGCCTTGTGCGCTTCACTCTTTTTCTTTTCGAGTTTGCCCGTTACGGGATTCAACACGCCTTCGGATTCAATCCATTTTTTCGCATTGTCCCACGCGCCGCCCGAATTGTTCAACACCGTCGCGAGAATGATGCCCGCGATGGTGCCGACCATCAAGAGACCCGCTTCCGCTTCCCACCGCAAGAGAACGCCAATCAGCACGGGAGCGCCAACGGCTAAAACACCGGGCAGAATCATCGCGCGCAATGCGCCGCGCGCGGTAATGTCCACCGCACGCGCGTAATCGGGTTTCGAGGTGCCTGCCATGATGCCGGGGTCTTCGCGGAATTGCCGCCGCGTCTCTTCGATAATTTTTTCGGCGGTAGAGCCCACCGCGCGAATGGCAAGCGATGAGAACAAGAATATCAACATCGCGCCAAGCATCGCGCCGACAAACACTTCCACCTTGCCGAGATTGACCACATGCGCCGCTTCAAAAATCGCTTTGCCTGCGGCGGAATCGGGGGCAACGCCTTGCGTGACCTGCTGCACCAACGCCACCTTGTCGAGATACGCGCTAAAGAGCAAGAACGCCGCGAGCGCCGCCGAACCAATCGCGTAACCTTTGGTCAACGCTTTGGTGGTATTGCCTGCCGCGTCGAGCGCGTCGGTGCCGCGCCGCACTTCTTCCGGCGCGCCGGACATTTCGACGATGCCGCCCGCGTTGTCCACAATCGGACCGAACGTATCCATCGCCAGAATAAACGCGGCGGTCATTAACATGCCCATCGTCGCGACCGCCGTGGCGTACACACCGGCAATGTATGGCTCAATGCCCAACTGCACTGCCGCTTGGGTGCCGCAAAAGAACGCCGCAATCAACGCAATGCCTACCGAAATCACGGGCAGCGCGGTATTTTCCAAACCGACGGCGAAACCTGTGATGATGTTTGGACCGGTGCCGCGCAAACTCGCTTGCACAATATCTTTGACCGGGCGAAAGCGTCCTTCGGTGTAATACATCGTTATTATCACGAACGCGACGCTGTTCAACAATCCAATAAAGCCCGCAAACACAAACCACCAACTGCCGAGCAGTTGATTGGTCACAATTGCCAAAACAATCGCAGACAAAATGACCGAAACGGCAAACCCGCGATACAACGCGTTCGTCGGCTCTTCGCCTTTTTTGTATTGAATGCCGGGAATGCTTGTGGTCGCGATGACGCCGACGATGGAAATTATCAGACCGAACGAGCGAATGATGAGGGGAAAGAAAATCCAAACGGGATTGCCGCTCACCGCCGCAATCGCCACGCCCAAAATCATCGCGCCGATATTTTCCGCGACGGTGGACTCGAACAAGTCTGCGCCGCGTCCCGCGCAGTCGCCCACATTATCGCCGACCAAATCGGCAACCACAGCCGCGTTGCGCGGGTCATCTTCGGGAATGCCCGCTTCCACTTTGCCCACGAGGTCGGCGCCAACGTCAGCTGCTTTGGTGTAAATTCCACCGCCGAGCTGCGCAAACAACGCGACAAAACTCGCGCCAAAACCCATGCCCACAATCAAGTACGGCGCAATCTGCGGCTGACTCAATCCACCGTACAACCAAAACATCACCGCGACGCCGATGAGGGACAGGCCGACGACGAGGAACCCGGACACCGCGCCGCCGCGCAATGCTACATTCAACGCTTGCGCGACGCCCGAACGCGCCGCGCTTGCCACGCGCACATTGGAACGCACGGCAACATACATCCCGATGATTCCGGAAAGCGCGCTCGCCGCCGCGCCAACGAGGAACGCGACGCCGGTCATCAAGCCCAAATTGAAACCCTTGACCGGAGTTTCTGTAATTTGTTCGGTGGAAACCAGAACGGCGATAATAATCGCTACAACAATGGCGAGCGCCGCAATCGTCGCATATTGCCGTCGGATAAAAGCGATGGCGCCTTCATAAATCGTATCTGCCACCGCCTTCATCTCTTTTGTGCCTTCGTCGCGACTCAGGACGTCACGCACCAAATACACCACAAACACTACACCCAAAATGCCTGAAATCGGGATGACCCAAAGCCAGGTCGAATCCATTTTGAGGACTCCTTTCGATGATTAGGGTACGGATGCAAAAAAAACGTCACGCCGCGCCAAAAAAAACAGCTGCGGCGCGACAGTGCGTTGCAAAACAGGAGCGACATGATTGCCGCTCCTATTTGGCAATTTTACCATAGGTTCAACTTGAACAAAAGTTTGCGAATTCGCTCGTCCACCGTGTTGGGCGCGCGAATTGTGTCAAGCGTATTCCCGCCCAAACGCAGAATCGTCCAAATGAGTGCCAGCGTCTCGGCGCGCATTCGCTCACGCGGCGAAACACTGGAATTCTGCAACAGCGCGCGCAGGAGCGAAAATTCTCTGACGCTGTGCCGCCAGGTGCGAAGTTTCCATTGCGCGTGGGTGCTGGTGCTGTAAAAACGTTTTTGAATCAAACACTGCGGCGTCCACACAAAACGCCCGGTGCACGCGAGCGCAAACGTCCACACAATATCCGCCGCATTCGTATCGCGCGTGGCAGGCAGAAATAAATTTTTCTCCACCACTCTGGCGCGCCGTACCATGCCGTGAGAAGCGAGCCAGAGGTGTTGCTCCAAAAATAATTTGAGCGGCTCGCGCCACGTCCACGCCGCGTCATTAGAAAATGGCGCGGTGGTGCGCGGCGGTTTTTGCACGCCGTTGGGATGCAAACCAAGCATACTGCCATATGCGAGCACTGCGTCCGGCGCTTGCTCTAATTTTTCGACGAGCACCGAAACAAAATCGCGCGCGTACGAATCATCGTGCGGCATCCAAAAAAAATATTTGCCGCGCGCCGCGCGCAAAAGCAAATTGAAATGCTCGACCCAATTGATTTCATCGCGCGCGGCAAAGAAACGCACGCGCGCATCGTCGCCATAGCGCGCGTACAGCTGCGCGAGCGCGTTGTCCGCGCAGTGATGGTCCGAGATGAGAATTTCGAGATTCGGATAAGCCAGAGTGTCCAGGTTCGCGCAGAGAATATCGAAAAACCGCCGCGATTTATAGAGCGGCAGCGCGACCGAAACGAGTGGCAGGCGAGAATCATCCATCGAGATGCCGGACCAACTGCTGCGCGAGGAGCGGCGCCGTTGTGAATTTTCCTGTATCTACAGAATAATAGCCGTCGTGATGCGTGAATCCGATTTCGTAGCGCTTGTGCAGTTCACTGTCAAAATCGTTTATGTCCGATTCGCCCCACGCATAAATGATGCCGCCGTCTACGGACTTGACGCGCGTCGCGCCGATGGCAGGAATTATTTTTTCAAATGCCGTCATCGTCTCGCGCGCGACCGCGTCCGCGATTTCCGGCGGCGGATTTCCCGCGCACACCGCGTCCCACTCCGACGGCGGCGTAAGCGTTTGACTCCAGCCGCGCAAACATGCGGGGTACCACGAAAAATAGGTGGGCGCATTCTGATACCGCACCACATCGCCGTAGCGCCCCAACACCATCGTCAACGAGGGGAGCGCGCGCAGTGTCGCCGGCAGTTCGCCCAACACGCGATACTTGAGTCGCATTACAAATGCGCGTTGCGGTCTCAATCCCAACTGCGCGTCGAGTGCCAACCGTCCGTCCCACAAACAGTTGATGACAATTTCGGCATCGTCATGCCAGCGCGTGCCGTCGGCGCGTGTGCCGCGCACATGGAATCCATTCGCCGCGCGTTCAATCGTCTCGACGCGCGTCGCATAGTGTATGGTGATTTCGGGAAACGCCGCCAGCCGCGTGCGAAGGAGGGCGCGAAACCGTGTACGTTCCAATGCCACTTCGGCTGTTTCAAAACATTCGGCAATCGCGTTCGGCGAAAAAAGGTTTGTCTTGACGCGCGCAGCGGGCTGCCATAGTTTTTTATCGCGCAAAGAGTTGCCCAAATAATTTGCCGCTTCACCTCCCGCAATCATTTCATTCAAGAAATCTTGCAGGCGGTGATAATGCGCGTACAACGCATCGGGCGCCAACATGGAATCGCGCGCGATGAGATACACAAAGGGCGCGGACGACATCCTGCGCCAGTCCACCGGCATCTCTAACCAATCGTCAAACAGAGGAGCAAAGTGCAACGCCGCGCGCAGCATTAGCGCAGAGGTTTGAAAAGAGGAATCGTTCGCGTATACAAAGCCGAGATGAATTTTTCCTTCGCTGCGGAGACTCGTGCGGAGCATCAAGGCGGGCATTTGGTCTATCACGCGAACATGGTACCCGCGCCGCCGCAGGGCGAGTGCGACCGAGATGCCTTGAATCCCGGCGCCGAGAACGAGAACCGAATTCGCGCGCCCCATTAGATTTTTACAATCGTCACCAATTTCTTTTCGGTCTCGCCCGTTACGGTCGCTTCCACTTCAACATGGTGTTCAATGCCCGAACCTTTGAGCTTGTCTTTCATCAATTCATCCACTTGAAAAATTCCTGCCGAGTTATTCATCACAATCCGAATGCGAATTGGACGCTCTTCGCCGTGACTGATTTCTACTTTGTCAATCGCCGCTGCCGAGACGGAATGGATATTGACACTGCCGGCTTGAAACGCAATGCGCGAGCGACCTTGCGACATGTCCAGCGCATCGCCGACGCGCACGATGCCCGCTTCGACTGTCATGGGACGCCCACCGGCGCGATGCGAAATAATCGCATGCAAGACTTCGGAACGGATAATCGTCGCCGCGCCGATTTCGTACACGTGCTCGAGAATGCGTTTGAGAATCGGCTGTGCGACAAACAAACTGTATTGTTCGTGGTCAATGCGGTGAATGGACATGCCCACATCATGCATCAACGCGGCGAGGACGATAACGATTTCTACATCGTTATAAGCAAAGCCTAACGATTCGCCATAATTTTTTACCAGTGAAAATTCTACCTGATGGTCGTGCAGCAAACGGACGAGCCGCAGGGCAATGTTGGCGACAATGTTCATGTGCACCGGACCATGGTCGCTCATGCCGAGACGGTCTACGGCGTTTACGTTTTGTGCGAGCCACAGCGCGTACAGTTCTTCATCCGCGTTCACGTGGTCAATCACCTGCTGTAGTTTGGGCGAATGCTTTAACGGCAGACGGATACGCGGCTTGTCGCCGGCTGCGATTTCGGCTTGCGCCAATTCAACAATTTTGTCGGTCATTGTGTGGAATACAGACCGCGTAGGTTTCGACAGTGAACTCTGGCATAAACCATACGCGGTCTCTATCATCCTCTCAAATGGTCTGTCTCATTCATGAGCGTGACGACATAGACGCCATCGCGTTCTTCAAATTGATTGATACAACCGACATCCTGACGCACGCGCCAAATGGAATCGTTTGGCAGACCGAGCGCATAGCAGAGCGCGACATGGCAGGTGACGCGGTGTGAAATGAGCACGACGGTTTCGCCCAAATGTTCTTTGCACAATTCTTGCAACAAGGTTTCCACGCGCAAGCGCACCAGCCGAAGCGAGTCGCCGCCGGGAAAGCGCACCTTGCCGGGTGTATGAATCCATTTCTCGTACATGGCAGGAAATTTTGCGCGAATGTCTTCGCGCGCCATGCCCTCCCACGCGCCATAATCAATATCCAACAAATCGGCGGTTTCTTGAACTTGGAGGTTGTGGCTTTGTGCGAGTGGCGCGGCAGTCTGAATGGCGCGCGGGAGAGGGCTGGCATAAATCGCGGCGAGCTTGTGGGCGGCGAGGCGTTGGGCAATCTTGTGCGCTTGGGCAATGCCGTTCTCGTTCAACGGAATGTCGGAGCGTCCGCGAAAACGGTCATCTTTATTCCAATCAGTCTCGCCGTGACGGATGAGGATAAAGCGGGTACTTATGAGGACTCCTTCGGAAATTTTGAATTCCAGGTTTTTAGATTATACCAAACTTTGTGGGTCGTGGTGCGTGGTGATGGCGCGTTGCGCCGTTCAGATTGGAAATCGCCGTCTGAAAAAAGTTCAAAGCGCGCGGCGATTCTCAATGCAGCGCATTTCGTCTTTGTTCAGCCGTGAAATTCTATTTCAGGCGAGCCGAGCAATTTGAAATGCGTTTGCCCTATGTTGACGGCGCGTTGCAAACGTCCCTGCGCTTTGTTACAATCGCAGCAACAAGATGGCAACTTCGGCAGAAGCGGTCCAGGCAAAACTGTATCAAGAACGCGAGTGGATTGAACGCGTCCAGCGCGGCGACGCGGACGCGTTTCGCCATTTGTACGAACAGTACGCGCGCTTTGTGTATCGCTACACGCTCCTGCGAATTCACAACGCGCAGGATGCGGAAGATATTACGGCGGATACATTTGTGCGCGCGTGGCGTTCGATTCACAAATTTGAATGGCGCGAAATTCCGTTTGGCGCGTGGCTCTTGCGCATCGCGCAAAATCTCATTATTGACAAGACACGCAAACCGTTCCAAGTCTTGAGCTGGCTGGCGGCAGAGCGCGGTAAGGAGGAAAACGAATTTTCGCGCATCGAGGACCGGGATGAAATACTTGGGCTCTTTTCCAAGTTATCTAATGAGCAGCAAGTAATTTTGTATCTGCATTTTTTCGAGGGCTATGACTTGAACCAAGTCGCAGAATTTCTGGGCAAATCGTCGAATGCGGTTACGGTTGCCCAATTTCGCGCGCTGCAACGCTTACGCGGAGTGTTAAAGGATGTCGAGTACGATGCCGCCAAATGAGCCGCGCAGTCCGGATGAAACTGCGCGCGCGCCGAAAAATCCGCTCGCGCATCTGACTCTGCCCGAACCCGACGCGGAAACGTTTGCGCGCATCTGGAATGCCGTCGAACCGCAATTGACGCCGACTCCCGAACAGCGCGTCGCGGCGCGCTTGAGCGCGGCGGTGTTGGCAGAACCCGACGCGGCGGCGTTGAATCGGATTTGGCAAAAAACCGCGCGTGAAATTCGCACCCCCGAACGGCGCGCGCTCCCCTTGGCGTGGCGTTATGCTGCGGCATTCGCGCTCGTCATTGTAATTTTGTTGGGCTCGGTGAATGCGTTGGCGGCGAATGCGCTGCCGGGGTCTGCGCTTTATGGCGTGAAACGCGCACAGGAAACCGTGCGTGAACAATTCGCGGCGAATGAATCCGCGCGCGCCCAGTTGGAATTGGAATTTTCGGATGCGCGTTTGAATGAGGCGCGTCGGCTCGTCGCGCAAAACGCGCCGCCCGCGCTCGTGCAACAAGCGCTTGCCGATGCAAAAAAACATCTCGATGCCGCCGCGCCGTTTGTTTCCGCGCAAGAGATTACGACGCGTTTCAAGCAACTCGAAACATTTATCCAAGAATTAGGCGCGCCGTATCAAGGTTCAATACAAGACGTGATTGCAACGCCAACTCGTTTGCCGACGTTACCGCCTGTTGTTTCACCAACTGCATCGCGTGAGATTCCCACCGTCACCCCGCGCGCGACCCAGACACTGCCGACCCAAGTCCAGACCATTGCGCCGACGTTACAAACAACGCCGAGCCCGACCGGGACGCCAAACCTTTCGCAAACACCAACGCGTTTTCCCAGCGCGACGCCGACGCCTTCTTTAGCGGTTCCAACTTTTGTTCCAACAGGCACTCTGCCCTCGAGCGTGCCAACATTGCCGGGCAACCTTGCGGGAGCGACTGCAACACCCGGTGCGGTGGTACCGGAAACGAATACACCTGTTGTTCCAACTTTGCCACAGCCAACCTTGGCGATTCCGACTCTTGGCGTACCAACAAATCCACCGCCAACAATTCCCGTCCCGACCGTACCGCTGCCGACCGTTGTCCCGCCGACGCTCCCAATTCCGACGAACATTCCGCCGACAGTATCATTGCCGACTTTGCCTCCGCCAACGGTGCCTATCCCGACCGTACCACTGCCGACCGTTGTGCCGCCGACGCTCCCAATTCCAACGAACATTCCGCCGACAGTTGTACCTCCAACTGTTGTACCGCCGACAGCGCCATTGCCAACGTTGCCTCCGCCAACAGCGCCCATCCCGACCGTGCCGCTGCCGACGATTGCGCCGCCGACGCTCCCAATTCCAACGAGCATTCCGCCGACAGTTGTAGCGCCGACGATTGTGCCGCCAACTGTCGTCCCGCCCACAATCCCGCTTCCAACCCTGCCCGCACCGACAATTCCACCGCCTACCGTACCGCTGCCGACTGTCCCGCTGCCTACCGTGCCGGTCCCAACTCTGCCGCTGCCAACGTCCGTTTCGTGATTTGAACGCACTCGAGCGAGTGCGTTTTTTTTATGTCGGTCGCGCGAGGTCCAGACCAAAACTGTACCTGGCGGATGTAAGAAAATTGCGCGCTGTTCCGTTTTCTTGGTGTAACGGAATCTCCCCGGCACAAACTCAGGAGGATGCTGTGAATCACATTTCATTGATGCCTCATTTGGCGCGCGGTCAGGTTACAAAAGAGGGCGATGCGGGCGAGCGGGAACACAAGCCCTCGATTTTGAAATTGCTTGCCGCGCAAATCATGCTGCACAAGCGTATGGAAGACCACTTGTACAACCGCGTGCGTCCCGAAATTGAATTTATTCTAAGCAACGACCCGTGGCGCGAACGCGGTGGCTAGAACTTGAAATAACAATCCGAGCAATGCGTCGTTATAGCTTGCAACTTGCCCAATACATATGTCGCAAGGCATCACCACGCCAGCGTGATGTCTTGCGGCAAGAACCAACTATGCAACGTCTGCTGCCCACCATCTTCTCGGTTGTTGTTATCGTCCTCGTCTTGATGTTTATTGGTTCCGCCAACAGTCCAATCGCGACTGCCGCGCCCGCACTCGCGCCGAACGTAACTTTGTTCAGCGACGATATGGAAAGCGGCACGAATGGTTGGACCGTTTCGCATCAAGCGACCGGTGGCGCGGCCTGTGCGAGCGACGAGTGGCATCAAGTGACCACCGACAGCCACAGCGCATCGCATTCGTGGTCGAATGGTCCCTACACTGCTTCCACATCGGGAAACTGTTTGAACTATCTCACCTCTCCAGCCATTGTCACGCCTGCCAACATTTCTGACCTCACCCTCACTTTTTGGAATCATTTTTTTACGGAAGGTCCGCCGACGTGCAACGCGCCGAGCGGCGAACCGCCGTGCGATTTTGGCATCGTCCAAATTACGACGAACGCGGGCGCGAGTTGGACGGATGTTTCCGCGCGCTTTGAAGGCGGCAGCGCGGTGGACCCGTACGTGCAAGCATCGGTGCCGCTCGATGGTTTTTACGCGGCGGGCAACACGATTCAACTGCGTTTCAAATTTTCATCCGACGCGACGCTTGCTACACCGCCATATCTCGGTTGGTTCATTGACGATGTAGAGGTGAGCGGAACAATCAGCGCAAATACATTGACGCCGACCAACACGCCCACGCGAACCAACACGCCCACCAATACGCCGAACAATAGCTCGCTGGTTTTTGGTCCGGCAACGGTAATTGACCCGCAGCGCACCGAAGGCGAGCCGGTGAACTGGTTCGCGCAAGACGGCAGCTATTGGGAATCGGGTCCATACGGGACTTCGACGCAGCTTTCGTTCATTCATCGCTCGACGGATGACGGCAATCAATTCAATATCGTGAGTGCAGTTGGACTGCGCCCCGACCCGCCACCGGGCGGCGGCGATACCGATGTTGTCACCGACGACCAAAATGTGGTGTACTTTGTTGACCTTGAAGCGTTGGTGAATCTCGGCTGCGCGGTCAGCAATGACAGCGGAAACAATTGGCGCAAGAACGCGTCGTGCATTCCGCAGTGGGCGGTAGACCGTCAATGGTTCGCGGTGGACAATGGCACCACGAGCGCGGCGACGGACAATACAATTTTCCTCACGTGGCGCAACGCGGCATTGAGTTCGTTCATTTATTCCACACCGGGTTCGCTCGGTTCGAGTGATACGACGGGCGGCTTGGTTTATTCCAACGCGTCCGCAAATCCTGTTGCCGCAGTGAACACCGGCGCGCCGTGCGGACAAATGAAATTTGACCCCGTGAAACGCAATTTGTACTTGCCGTGCGGCGATGGCAGTTCAATTCAAATCACCAAAGGGCATGTGAATCCCGGACAGCGCACAGGCATTACGTTCACGACGACCAACACACCTGCGTCACCCGGCGGCGGTGATACATCGCAATTGTTCCCCACCGTTTCTGTTGACAGCGCAGGCAACGTCTACGCGGTGTGGACGGATTCGGTTGACCACAATACGTACTATGCGTATTCCACCGATGAAGGCGCGAATTGGAGCGCGCCGAAAAAATTAAACAGCGGCGACGCGGTCAATACAGTGATGCCGTGGACGGCGGCGGGCAGCGCGGGGAATATGGTCGCGGTGTGGTACGGCACGAATGACCCGACGAACAGCGACGACATGACGAATTGGTTCGACGACCGCGTCGGTTCCACCGCGTACAAATGGTACGGTTACGCGGCGACAGTGCAAAACGCCAACACGGCGAATCCGACGATTACGCAAGCGCGCTTTACCGAAAAGCCGATGAACTATGGACAAATTTGTACGGGCGGTCTCGGCTGTACGGTTTCGCAAGGCGACCGCACGATGGCGGATTACTTTAATGTCAATCTCGGCAACAACGGACGCATTCGCATTGTCTTTAACGACACCACCAGTCAACATCACGGGGCGCATCTTTTTGAAGTGCGCGAATTAAAAGGTCCAAATTTGCGCGGCGGCGCGGCGTTCAACGACAGCGCGCCGACAAATCCTGTTGCCGACCCGACGGGCGACGCGCAATCGCCGCACTATTCCACATCGGGCGCGGGCGCGAATTTGCCGCAGTACGATGTGACGCAATTGCGTTTAAGCGAGCCGAATGCAAACACACTGCGCGTGGAAATGACACTGAACGATTTGTCGAATCTCGCGCCGCCTGCGACCAAGACGAATGGATTTTGGCTCACGCGCTTTCAAGCGAAATCCATCGGCGAAGGCGGTGAAGAGTCGTACCGCATTTTCTATGTCGGCGCGGAATCGGCGAACGGCGGCGCGCCAACCTTTTTCGCGGGCAGCGGCACGGCAGCCACAGAAGATGGCGTTCAAGGCAATGGCTGTCAGACCAACACGCCCGAGAATTGCAAAATTGTTTATTATCCCGCTGAAAGTGTGGCGGCGGGCTGCGCGGCGAACAACACGCTCGTCATTGACGTTGACCTCGCGAGCGGTTTTGCAGGGCATCCCATCAACGAAAATAAATTGTTCAATGTCACCGCGTTCACGGGCGGACGCTTGACCGCGAGCGATGTGTACGCCGACCTCGATTCCACGCGCGCGTTCGATTACACACTGGGCGGCAGTGCGCACAGCGCGCCGTGCAGTCCAAATCCTGTTCCGACGCCGACTATTACAAATACCTTCACACCGACGCGAACGCGCACTGCAACTCCCACCAACACTTTGACCGCGCCGACGAACACGGCAACGCGCACGCCGACGTCCACTGGCACATTGGCAGCGCCAACAAACACCGCGACGCCAACTCAGACGCCGACCGGCACACTCACGCCGCCGACGAGTACAGGGACGCCAACACACACCTCCACTGCCACGACCGTCCCGCCGACAAACACACCGACGCCGACGGCAACCATAATCAATCCGACTGTCACCTCAACGGCGACTCCGCTTGTCACGCCCGTTGTGGAAACAGTGCAGGACAACACCACCAAAATTCAATACAACGGTTGGCGCGGCGTCAATGATTCCAACGCGAGCGGTAATTCGTATCGCGTGAGCAATTTGACGAATGACAAAATCAAATTCCGCTTTGCGGGCAACGCCCTGCGTTGGGTCACGTATCGCGGTCCGGACCAGGGCATCGCGCGTGTGTACATTGACGGCAAACTCAAGGAAACGGTTGACCTGTACAATGCGGCGCCGCAGTTCCAATTTGTGCAAGAATTCAAAAAATTGGGCAAGGGCAATCATCTGGTGCTGATTCGCGTGAGCGGCACCAAGAACGCGAATTCCGCCAACACGAGTGTTGTCGTAGATGCATTTGAAGTGGGCAACACGCGTCTCGAAAATGAAGACACCCGCATCAAGTTCGGCACTTGGCGCGGCAAGAACAATGTCGAGGTCAGCGGCGGCACGTTTCGTCATTCCGGACAGCTTGGCGGTGTGGCGCGTCTCTCATTCGCAGGCGACAGAATCGAATGGGTCACTGCCAAGGGGCCAAAATATGGAAACGCGCGCGTGCTGATTGACGGTGTGGACAAGGGCAAGTTCAAACTCTATGCGCCGAATCCACAGTGGCAAGTCGCGTACGCGTTTGACAATCTGGGCGCGGGGCAGCACGTGATTGAGGTGCGTCCGCTGCATTCCAAAAAGAAAGCGTCGAAAGCATACCTCGTCGTTGTGGACGCATTTCGCGGACCCATCGTCACGCGCGCCGACAGCGCGGACAATGACAATCCCGACCTCAACATCGAAAGCAATATCGTCGGCGTGATTGAGAGTGTGGATGCAAACGCGAAAACATTGACGATTGTAACGGACGAAGGCACGCGCGTGGTCAAGGTGAACAAGAAAACATCGCTGGAACTCAATGGCAATGATGTCGCGTTGAATCAGCTCCAAGCAGGCATGATCGTCAGTGTGGACATGAAGGCGGATATTGCGTCAGCGATTGACGCCGATGATTTGAATTCTGCCGACGACGAATAAATAGATTGGAGATGGACGACGCGCAGTTGTCCATCTCCGAAATTTTTTTGGCGCTAGATGTAATGTTTGTACGCAGATGTTCGTTATTACAAATGCATTGAACTAAATCAAACTCAACAAAGCAGCCACAATGAAATACTCACCACGCTTGAACATCGGACTGGTCGTTTTGTTTGTTTTGGTTTTGCTTGTTTCTTCCGTCAAGTTTTCCCCACCCTTGGCTGCGGCGACTGCGAAATTGCCTCGCCCGACGAATTCCTCGTAAGACGCTCCAAACGCCAAGCCCCTTGCTCCCGGTGTGCATCGGATTTACGGTACGGTCACGCGTGTGGAAAAAAAGAAACTCAAAGTTAAAACGCGAAATGGAAAAATCACAATTCCTATCACGGCGAAAACGCTGAATCTGCTTGGCAAACGCGATGCTCAAGTGAGCGATGTCCGCAAGGGCGACATGGTAGATGCTTTCATTCGTGTCAAGCCGAATGGAAAAATCAAACCCATTCGAGTCCGTATACTGCAACCTCAAATCGAAGCGCCCAATTCCGCAGAACTGAATTCTTCTGCCGCTGAACTGGCAAATGCACAGTGGACTGCGCCAGAAGACCTCGCTTCGGATATGGGAGAAGCACATTCGCTAAGTATGGTGCATGATGGGCAAAATAACTTGTACGGCGTCTGGTACGCCACCAGCCCAAACCCGGGTCTTTATTTGAAAACGCGCACCAGTAGCGGATGGACGACACCCCAATTGATTTTCAGCACGGACTGGGCAGCTATGCCATCGCTTGGAATTGATGGACAAGGCACACTCCATTTGGTTTGGACGGGTTTATACGACGAACAATACACTCGAATTTATTATGCGCAAGGCGTTTTCAATGCGACAACCCACTTGTACGAATGGACACAGCCAACCGACATCTCCGCTCTAGCTTCAAGCGGATACACTAATTTCGTCTATAGTGCAGAGCTGGTGGTCACAGGCGGCACAAGCCCAATCGTTCACGTTGTTTGGGTCCAGCAATGGTGTCCGACTGTTGGACTTTAGCGACCGTTTGATTTATCGTGGGTGGCGCTCAAGCAGCGGTTGGTCGAACCGCATCGTTCTGGCAGAAGATGCTAACTTTATCCAGTATCCGGTCATCGCAGCGGATAGCATCGGGCGCGTTGGTGTGGGCTATGCCAAACATTATGTCTGTGCTTGTTATGATGCCCACATATTTTATCGCGAATGCGCGGCGGGTGATTGTAGCAATCTTGCCCTCTGGAGCGTAGCACTTGAGGTTTCTACTGCGACATCGCTTGCCCCCGACTTGACCTTTGATTCCCTGGGGAATGCACATTTCGTCTGGCAAGGATACTTGAACTACAACAAGAGTGTTTTCTATAGTATGCGTGTTGCTGCTGCGCCGACATGGACTGCGCCTGAGTCGCTGGCGAATTTGCCGAATCAAATTAATCTGCCAATCACCCCGCGCGTTGCAGCAGGGTCTCTCGACAATCGCTTTGTCGTTTGGAGCGATAATGTAGCAAATTACACTTCACCGCAGGCATACTATCGGCAATGGAACGGGACCGCGTGGTCGGCAGAAGCGGCAATTGCTGGCAGCGCGAATGGATGGAGTGAGGATTGGGCAAGTCTGCTGTTGGATGGGACTAATACCGCGCACTTGTTGTGGTCGGGAATCAATCAGGAGATTTTTTATTCCACGACTGGTTCGACATCGGTCACCGCGCCGCTGATTTCAATTCAAGTGACGGACAGCGCAAACAATATCGTTACCAGTTTTAACACGAATGACGAAGGATGGTACGAACAGAATCCGATCACGGTGACGGTGACGGTCACGAATCCGAGTACGACAGTCATGAATGCAGTGATTCCAATTACCTTTGGCTCGCCGAATGATACAACGCGTTTTTATCTTTGGTCACAAGAGCAAGCGCCCACTTGTCAAGGTCAAACAACACCTTACAACGAAAGCGATGTATCACATGTTGGATATACAGCAAGTTGCGCGGTACCATTGAACCCGAGCCAAACTCGTTCATTGCATTGGGGGCTTTGGATGCAACCGTCGCGCGCAGGGCAATTCGATTTGAGCGCGCAGATGCTTGCTGGTACGTATTCTGGGAGTGATCACAAAACCCTTGCCGTAGAATTGGCACAGATTCATCCGTTTGCACTGATCCCCGGTTTTGGCGGCACACAGCAGTTCGGAACTGACAAGTTCTACAAACCCCTGCTGGAGACCTTAAAACGAATGGGTTATGAGAATGACCAGACGCTATTTACCGATTTAACGTACGAGCCTTTACAGAGTGTTGTAATGACGGGTGAGCAGTTGGCAGCGAAAATGGAGGAATGGGAGACAAAAGCAAGTCAAGTTGAATGGGTTTATCATGACCAAAATGGTCGAATACCAACCGATCTTCTTGGTCACAGTCTCGGAGTACCTGTAATCCGGTCTTATGTGCAACTGACCCCGCTCGATGATTTCAAACCTGTCTCACGACTTTTGCTTGTTGGCGGACCAAATAAGGGCACACCTGTAACATATTTAGCGCGCGAGGGCTTGTATGCCGGAGGCATCTTCTCACTGCTCATAGGTCCTGGGCTTATTTACAAAAGCATCGAATGTGGACTCTATGATCCGCAGACATATATTCAACCTTTAGATGAGGTACGATACAGAACTTTGCACAAGTATGAATGCGGTATGCATTCAATTGCCGAACTGTTACCAACATCTGATGCGGACACCTCGCCCTATCTGAAGGATCGAAGTGGGAGTACTTTTCCATACCCTGTCCCACCTGGTTCGCCAAATGGGCGTCAGCATAACCCGCTTTTAGAAAGCGGACCTTCTGACTCCATCAACGATCCGTGGTGGCTGCCAGAGAATCCAAATCCAAATACACACTACTATGACCTCAATAGCTCTGTGCAGCAAGATTTGGCGGATCGGGGAATTTCTATGAACCAGATTCACATCTTTTACAACGGCGCACTTCCGACGCATCAAACGTATATCGTTGACTCCCCCAATCCTGCAAGTCTGCTTTGGAGGAATGGTGAGTGGTCAAAGGACGCAGGAGACGTTGAGCAACCAAATAGCGGGGATGAGACCATCCCTGAATACAGCGCGGTTGCTTCGGATTTGTGGCAAGGATTACAGGGCCAGCATGATCTTTTTGTTCCAGAGACGCCAGATCCAAATGCTCGACCTGAGAAGCATACAAATTTACCAGTATACCCAGAGTCTCAACAAGCAATAGGAACTTTACTGAGCGGAAACAAGCCGCCATTCACAAGCCCGCTTGGGTTATTGAACGATATCGTGCAATCGGAGGGCACTTTCCCGGGCAGTAGTTCTCAGAACAACAGTACATTGGTCATCTATGGAATCGGAGACATTGAACTGCTTATGACCGATCCATTGGGCAGGAGAATTGGTGTTGATCCGGTGACAGGGCAACGCGTTGACGAAACCCCTAATGCGCTATACTTTCATCCGGCAGGCAAAGCAGCAGAGATTGTCGTCTTCGGACCAAGCTCTGGGAATTATGTTGTTCTTGCCACTGGTGTCACCAACGGTGAGTACAAACTGTTGCCACTCTTGACCCGAGCCCAAGAGACAATTCCAGTCTTTTACCAGACGGGAATTATTCAGGAAGGTGAAACAATTCCTGCCACCGTTGTAGTGCCGTAGGAAAGCTATAAAAAGGGAGTGCAAGCCATGATTCGTCAAAGATTCCTTCGGTGTGGGGTGATTGCTGTCATCGTACTCGCGTCATGTATTGCGCTCCCTTTTCTCGCCTACCAATATTATCGCTGGCAATACTGCTGGTTCCCTTTGTTCGGACCTAATATCGAAATTGTAGCATCTGCTTGTCGAGTGCCAATATGGACTAGTATCTCGCCCAACGGAAGATACATTGTGTATGGCGCATGGGAAAATCAGCTATGGGGAAAAAGAGGGGCATGGATGCGAGATTCTATGACGGGACGTGAAGAGTCTCTTGCCAAAACGGGTGCTGGACAATTTTGGTTGAGTGAGAACCTTATGCTTATCGCAAAGCAAGATGGAGACAATCTTTCCCAAAGCATACTAGACATCGATGATAAAAGGATGTCCCCGCTTCGATGGGTTCATGCTATATCGGGCGCGACTACGCGAACGACGGACGGCAAGTTGGTTTTCAGCAACCAAGTTGTTGAATGGTTTCGCGAGGCAGAGCGGGTTTACTATATTCCTGAGCGACACATTGCGCTTGCCCTCGCACATGATTTCAAGCTTCATCCTGAAGGGAATTTTTTTTTAGAAACACCACGCACCCATCGCGGTGGTGATGAGGAGGCAATTCTCGCCTTTCTCCAAGAGAATAATATCTCTTACATAGAGATTCAGAACGAACCAAGTTACACTTCCCACGATGGCGGATTCCAAGCAGATTTTATCGGCGCAGACATATTGAGGTTCGTTGATGCTCAAGGTAGAGAACTTGCACGAACCACCATCCCTCATACTGGTCTTACAACTTTTTACGGCTGGGCGTCAGATGACAGCGGTGTGTATGTGCAAGGATATCAGATTGGAAGTATCTTTCTTTTTGAACCTGCGGGACCGAGTCGGCCAGTTCTAAAAATAAATTTGCCAAAAGAATATCTTTCCCCCGAAGCCCGGCAACGCGAAGAGACGCGGCAGGCAGAACAGTTGCGAATATGGGTGTTGGTTGGTGCTGTGGTGCTATTACTCGGAGGCGCACTATTTGGGACGTGGTGGTGGCAAAAGCGCGTGCGGCGATGAACGCGTTTCAACTGCGAGTCATTCGACTAGCACTTCTTTTCTCTTGTAATGTTTCCACGCTCACCCCCGTTATAACAATTGTTTGTCTCCAAAAATTTCCCCACACAGTCAAGGAGGACACGTGTTCCGCTTCAACCTCAAACCTCTCATTATCATTCTCTCTTTCGTCGCGCTCTTTGCGCTTGCCACCGCACAAGCAACGTTCGCAAATTCGGGCGCGCAGGCGGAAAATCGCGCGCGTTATATAGTGGAATTGACCGACCCCGCGCTCGCAAATTATCGCGGCGGCATCGTGGGACTCGCGCCGACGAGTCCACAGCGCACGGGCGCGCGCAAACTGAATGCGGACAGCGCGGCGAGTCGCGCGTACCGCGATTATTTATCGCAACGGCAAGATAACGCGCTCGCGCAAATTCGCAGCGAAACGGGACGCATCGTTCAAGTGGTGTATCGCTTCGACACCGCACTGAACGCGCTCGTTCTCGAACTCGATGCGGAGGAAGCGAATCGCGTCGCGCAATTGCCCGGCGTGAAACGCGTTGTGCGCGATGAAATGCGCGCGCTCGTCACCGACGACGGACCGAATTGGATTGGCGCGAGCGGCATTTGGGATGGTTCGAGTACGGGAGGACTGCCCGCGAACAAAGGCGAAGGCATCGTCATCGGCATCGTGGATTCGGGCGTCAATTACGACCATCCTTCGTTCGCGGGTACGGGACCCGTTGACGGCTATGTGTTCACGAATCCGTACGCGCCCGCGTTTAAAGGTGTTTGCGCGCCCGTGACGGGTCTGCCGTTTTGCAACAACAAACTCGTCGGCGTGTACGATTTCACGGGCACGACGCCGATGGACGACAACGGTCACGGCTCACATACCGCGAGCACGGCAGCGGGCAATACGGTGAATGCTGCGCTGCTCGCACCGACGATTACGATCAATCGTACCATTTCGGGGGTCGCGCCGCACGCGAATCTCATCACATACAAAGCGTGCATTACACCGCCGCTCGAACCGCCCGATTTTGGACAGCCCGCCGTCGGTGGTTGTCTCGTTTCGAACACGGCAGCTGCCATCAACGCCGCGATTCAAGATGGCGTGGACGTTATCAATTTTTCCATCAGCGGCGGCACCGACCCGTACACCGATTTGATTTCGCAATCGTTTTTGTCTGCGCGCAACGCGGGAATTTTTGTTTCCGCATCGGCGGGCAATGAAGGACCCGGCGCGGCAACCACCGCGCACAATGACCCGTGGACGCTCACTGTCGCGGCGAGTACGCATCGCCGCAAATTTGTAAATTCATTGACGAATCTGTCCGGTGGCAACACACCGCCGCCCGGCACCTTAACCGGTCTCTCTGTCACAAGCGGTTACGGTCCCGCGCCGATTGTGTACGCGGGTGCGGCGCCGTACAACAATCCATTGTGTCAACCGTTCGCGGCAGGAACGTTTTCGGGACAAATTGTGATTTGTGACCGCGGCACAAATGGACGCGTCGAAAAAGGACAAAATGTTTTGGACGCGGGCGGCGGCGGAATGATTCTCGCGAACGATGCGCCGAATGGCGATTCACTCATCGCCGACACGCACGTCCTCCCCGCCGTGCACATCGGTTACAACGCGGGAAATATTTTGAAAGCGTGGGTGAATGACGGCGGCGCGACGCACACGGGAACGATTGCCGGAACGACGGCGGATACAAACGCGAACAACGCCGACATTATGGCGTCGTTCAGTTCGCGCGGTCCATCCGTTATCACCGATTTGCTCGAACCCGACATCACTGCGCCGGGTGTGGACATTCTCGCCGCATGGAAAAGTGAAACGCCGCCGGGCGCAGACCCCGAATTCAATGTCATCAGCGGAACATCCATGTCGAGTCCGCACATGGCGGGTTCTGCCGCGCTGCTCATCAAATTGCATCCCGATTGGACGCCTGCGGAAATCATGTCCGCGATGATGTCCACCGCGTATCTGAACACATCGCTCGCGACGAACGGCGGCGAAACGCATCCTGTCTATAAAGAAGATGGCGCGACGACGGCTGACCCGTTCGATACGGGCGCGGGACGAATTGATTTACGCGCAGCGGGACGCGCGGGATTCGTCTTGAATGAAAGCGACCCCAATTTCACAAACGCGAATCCGACAACGGGCGGCGACCCCAAAACGTTAAACATCGCGAGCATGGCGAATGGCAACTGCGCGGGTTCATGTAGTTGGACGCGCACGCTGCGCAGCACGCGCGCGGACACTGTGCAGTGGACAGTAACTGCGTCCGTCGCGTGGCTGAGTGCGACGCCGAACAGTTTCACGCTCAACGCGAGTCCCGCCACGCAAGATATTGAAATCACCGCCGACACGACAGGGCTCGCGCTCAATCAATGGCATTTCGGCACACTCATTCTCACGCCAAACAAAGCGGGCGTGCCAAAGGCACATTTCCCGGTTGCGATTTTTGTAACCGAAGGCGGCGGCACGGTTGACGAACGCGTCGTACTGCATTTTCACGGCAACCCCGGCGCGCCCGCTGAACCGCCAGAGACCAACTGCACGGGCGTTGGCGCGACCGATGTCAGCGCGTGCGACGGACCCTTTTTGCTCACGAGCGCGAATCTCTCCAATTCCGGCGCGGCATCGTGGACGGTCGCGAATCCCGCACTCGACGACAATGTTGACCGCGGCGTGAACGACCCGAATTGGGTTTGGAATCTGGATGCGCCGACCACATTGCAAGGACGCATGACCGTTGAATGGTGGGCATCGTGCGGCGCGTGCGGCGCGCTCGTCGGTTCGGCGGATTGGACAATTAGCGTGTGGGCGGACGGCACCAAAGGATTTGAAGAACGCATCACCGCGACGCCGAACACACCGAACATTCCTTCCAAATTAAAAACCAGTGTCACGCTTCCACAAATCGTCGCGAACAACACCATCGTTTTGAAAATTGACCCCGTGTATATAGATTCGCAAAACAATACAAACATCTATTACGACTCGACGCAGACATGTCCCAACGCGTCAAGTGGTCCATGCGATTCTACGGTACGAATGCCCGTCATCGCGGGTGCGAGCAACACGCCGACGAATACGCCGACCAAAACTCCAACTGCCACAGGCACCCTGCCGACGAATACACCGACGCATACCGCAACGGCAACGCGTACGCGCACCGCGACGCCGACCGGCACCCTGCCGACGAATACACCGACAGCTACTCGAACGCGCACGCGCACCGCGACGCCAACCGGCACTTTGCCGACGAATACACCCACACCAACCGGCACCCTGCCGACGAATACACCTACAGCAACTCTCACACTGCCGGCTAGTACGGCGACAAACACGCCGACGCAAACGGTAACACCCGGCGGTCCCACCGTTGCACCGACGAAAACCGCGACCATTCCGCCCGAAGCGTGCAGCGGCACAACGTACGATGATACCGATTTGCAACTGCGCTTTAACGGCTGGCGCGGCGTCGCCGACGCGAACGCGCACGGCGGCTCGTATCATGAAAGCAACACAAACAAAGATTCCCTGAAATTCCGATTCAGCGGCAAGACGATTTCTTGGTTCACCATGCGCCGCCCCGATGGCGGCATCGCCGAGGTGTACATTGATGGAAAACTACAAGAGACTGTTGATTTGTATGCGGCGAACGCGCAGGCGTACAAACGCGCGTACAAGAAACTGGGCGCGGGCGCTCACGTAATTCTCGTGCGCGTGACAGACCGGAAAAACAACGCGTCGTCGAATCGTTTCGTCACGTTCGATACGTTCAAGGTGAAAGCGAAATACGCGCAAGATACCGCACTCGCCGTGAAATACAGCGGCTGGAAAGGCAAGAACAACAATCAAGCTTATAACAATGGCTATCGCCGCGCGGGTTCCAAGCGCGCGAGCGTGACGTTTACGTTCACCGGCAATTCGATTGCATGGCTCACCGCGCGCGGTCCGAATCTCGGCAAAGCGCAGCTCTGGCTCGACGGCGCGAATCGCGGCACGTACGATTTGTACGCTTCGAACGCGCAATCTCAAGTGCCCGTCTGTTTCACCGCGCTTGGCAACAACACACAGCACACGATTCAAATCATGCCGCTCAACAAGAAAAACAAACAGTCGTCGGGCAAAGCGATTGTGGTAGATGGTTTTCGTGGTCCCGTCACCGCGCAAGAACCGTCCGACGCACCGCCGAGCGCGGAGGAGGGCGAAGCGTTGGTTGGCGTGATTACGAATGTGGACGCGGACGCGAACACCGTCGAAATTCAATCCGCAGAAAATGACGCGCACATCACGCTGACGGTCAACAAAGACAGCGAAATGTTTTTGAACGAACGCGAAGTGAACGTGCGCGATGTACGCGTAGGATGGATAGTGAATCTCGAGTATGACCGAACGACGAATACAATTCTTGCGCTCGACGCGGATGATTTGAAAAGCGCGGACGACGCGGAATAAGAAAAATGGGAGCGATGTTGTTGCATCGCTCCCATTTCATTATCTCGAAGATTTTGAGGCTTGCGGCGTATTGGCAATCTCGCGGTAATACCCTTCGACCTTTGTGCCGTCGGCGCGCGTATATCCGCCGACCCAAGTGCGCTGCCTCGAATGCGGCGCGGGTTTTTTCGATTTGTCATTGCTGCTGAATTTGTTGCTCTTGACACGCGATTGATTTTTTTTGTTGACGGCAGCGCGTTCCATTTTCCATGCGCGACCGCTTGGACGATTGTTGTTTTGTTTTGCCATAGTTCCTCCAAGTACGTAACGTTGTACGCGCGTGAACGTGACGCGCTTTTGATGCGCGAGCGGCAAGTGTGTTACAATCGCGTGAATGACTCTCTCCACAATCATAAACGCTTATGAACCCATCCTCTACGCGCACTAAATTTCCGCGCCGCAGCGGCGTCGTTTTGCATCCCACTTCATTGCCCGGAAAATTTGGCATTGGCGATTTGGGCGATGCCGCGTATCAATTTGTTGATTGGCTCGCGGAGGCAGGGCAAAGCTATTGGCAAGTCTTGCCGCTTTCGCCAACGGGTTATGGCGATTCGCCGTATCAAGGACTGTCCGCGTTCGCGGGCAATCCCATGCTGCTCAGTCCCGAAAAATTATTGCAGCGCGGACATCTCGACGCGGGCGATTTGGAAACCGCGCCTGCCTTTCCAAACGAACGCGTGGATTTTGGTTGGCTCATCCCGTGGAAATTTCAACTGCTCACGCGCGCGTACGAAAATTTCAAAACGCGCGCGTCGGACGAACAACGCGCCGCGTTTGATAATTTTTCCCTCGCGCAAGCCGCGTGGCTCGAAGATGCCGCGCTCTTTCTCGCGTTAAAAGAGACGCACAATCGCAGCGCGTGGTACGATTGGGAACCCGACCTGCGCGCGCGTGAGCCCCAAGCCATCGCGCGCGCGAAACAAACGCTCGCCGATGAAATCGCGCGGCAAAAATATTTCCAGTGGATGTTTTATGAACAATGGCTCGCCGTCAAACAGTATGCGAACGACAAAGGCATTGACATCATCGGCGATATTCCAATCTATGTCGCGCGCGATTGCTGTGATGTGTGGGCGAACCCGCAATTGTTCGCGCTGGATGAAAACTTGAATCCCGAATTGGTTTCCGGTGTGCCGCCCGATTATTTCAGCGTGGACGGACAATTTTGGGGACATCCTTTGTATCGCTGGGATGTGATGGAACGCGAAGGATACAAATGGTGGATTGAACGATTCAAGAGTGTTTTCACGCTCGGCGATGTCGCGCGCATTGACCACTTTCGCGCGTTCTATAATTATTGGGAAATTCCTGCCAATGCAAAAACCGCGCGCGAAGGACATTGGAAATACGGCGCGGGCGGAAAACTTTTTGACGCGGTGCAGCGAGCCCTTGGAGATGTCCGCATCATCGCGGAAGATTTGGGCGACTTTGATACGGAATCGCGCGCGGGACTCGACGCGCTGTTGGAACAGTACAATTTTCCCGGAATGAAAATTATACAATTCGCGTTCGGAGGCACGAGCGAAGCCGCGTTTCTGCCGCACAATTACACGCGCGCGTGGGTGGTGTATACCGGCACGCACGACAACGATACCGCCGTCGGTTGGTGGAACAGCGCGAGCGAAAGCGAAAAACATTTTACGCGGCAGTATCTCAACACCGACGCGCATGACATTGCGTGGGACTTGATTCGCGCGGCGTGGGCATCGGTTGCGAATACCGCATTGACGACGATGCAGGACATTTTGCGTCTGGGCAATGAGGCGCGCATGAATCTGCCCGGCGTTTCGGGTCCGCCGAATTGGTGCTGGCGAATGCAAAATGGCGCGGCAACTGACGCACTCGCCGTCGCGTTACGTGAAATGACGCACATTTACGGACGCACGGCGCCGCTGACGGAACTGCAGGATGCCCAAGAGCGTTTTAATACGTGATACGGGCAAAAAAGGGGCAGAAAATAATTTGCGCCTTTGCATCCCTTGTGCTACTATCGCCCCCGCTTCACGAGAGGCGAAACGCCAATTGGCGGATTTTCCCGTTTCGCTCTCGCTTCACCCGGTCATTGTGAAATTTTTGTAACGTGGCAATTCCCGCCTGTATCCATTCCACGTCAAGCAGAGAAACGTTTCGGGTTTCTCCCGCTCACCGTTCACGCTTCCCCCGTCCCGTTGAAAAGCTTGCGCGCAAGGCACGTTTGCGCGTGATGGATTTGTACGGGGATGGGCGCGTTTCCTCCGCCCTGAACGGTAGTCCCGACAAGGAGATTGCAAGTTTTGAATGCTCAATCTAATCCCGCTCAAGGATTCGCGAATTGGTTTCGCAAGCACCCCGGCACGGCGCTGGTCTATTTTATTGTCTTGCCGCTGATGGCGTGTGCGGTCTTGATGCTGCCGCCCATCGCGCTGCCTGCGCGCATCGCTAACGCGGGCTATATCTCTGTTAACCCCAAAGGCACCACCGTCACCAACGCGGACGGATTCGAAATTACGATTCCCGAAAACGCCGTCAAGAACGGGACCTCGATTCGCGTTTCCACACAGTCACTGGAAAATTTCCAAAAGAGCGATTTGGCGCGCACCCTGCCCATGTATCTCGAACCGCGCAGTGCGTTGTATCAATTGTCGCTGCAAGGCGAACAGCCGCAGCAGACGCAATTGATGGTGCCGCTGCCGACGGACGTGGATTCGTACGACACGCTCGATTTGTTTGCGTTATGGAATCAACGCTGGTTCAAAATTCCGTTCTATATGAATATGGACGACGAACGATTTGAATCCACGTTGAACTTTGCCCCCGAAGCCGTGTTGGTCGTAAACACGCTGCCGCTCGCGCCGGTGATTGCTTCCAACATTCCGAACCGTACCACGCCTTCAGACCAGATGGATAATTTGTTGGTGCAGGTCAATCCGCAAGGGCTGCAAATTGCCGATGAAGGAAGTATTGCCGGAGACCCCGTAAGCATTCAGGAAACCAATCCCGTATCGGTGTTTGCGGTATTGCCAACCGTGACCAATGTGGACGCGAACGGCGTGCGGACAGATTTGGTCGGGAACATGATGGTTGACGACGCACAGCGCGCCGCGCACATTAGCGCGTTGGTGGACCTCGCGGTGCAGCGAGTCTATCGCGGCTATAACATTTCGTACGAAGGAGTGAGCGCGAGCGACGAACCGTACTTTACCGCATTCATCAAAGACCTCGCGCGCGAACTGCACGCGAAACAAAAAATTCTGAGCGTCACGTTACCCGCACCCACACCTATCTCCGAAGAGGAATTTGACACGGGTGGTTACAACTGGGCGCTCATCGGGCGTTACGCCGACCAAGTAAAAATTCCGCTGTTGAGCGACCCGGGCGCGTATGACGGTGAACCGTCGCTGCAATACCAATATCTCAAATGGGCAGTCAGTCAAATTGACCGCAGTCGAATTCAATTGCTCGCGTCGGTGCAAGGACGTGACAGTACTGCCCAATCCTTTTCACCCGTACAGTTTGGCGACGCGTTGAAACTGGTCGGCGCGGTGAATGTGCCGCCGGACGCGCAGCCCGGTACCAAAGTGACGTTAGAATTGCAAACCCTCAAAGACGCGGGCGGTATTCAAGTGAACGAAGCGAGCGGTCTGTTTTATTTCAATTATCAAGATAAAGCCGGCGTCGCGCATACCGTCTGGCTCGAAAACGCGGACTCGCTTGCCAAGAAAATTTCGTACGCGCTGCAATTTAATCTCGGCGGCGTCGCGTTGAGTGATTACGACGCGCAATCGAAAATTGACGAACGCATTTGGACGGTGCTCGAAAATTACAAATCCATGCAGCCCACAGTAGTTGAAAATCGGTTACAGTTGGTATGGAGCGTGGATAAAAATCAAATCGGCACTTCGTCCGTCACCGACCCAAAAATTACATGGAACGCGCCCAAAGATGGCGACCAACATCAAGTTGAAGTAGCGCTTTCGGTGGATGGCGGTGTCACTGCCGGTCAACCGGTGGGCAGTGTGGTGAAACTCGCGCAGCTTGCGCCAACACCGAAACCAACCGAGCCGCCCGAAGCGACGCAACCGCCGGCAAAAGTACAACCGACCAAAGCGCCCGCGAACAATGCGCCAAAACCGACAACACAGCCTGCCGCGAATCCGACGCCGAAACCGCCGCCTCCGCCATCGGGAGGAAATTTCAGCGGACAAAATCTTTTCAATTACGGCATTCAATTGGATTGGACCAACAAAGACCGCGATGCGGAATTGAGTCAGGTCAATAACATGGGTTTCCGCTGGGTCAAGATTCAAGTGCGTTGGTGCGATATGGAAGGTTCGCGCGGCAACGCCGATTTGGGCTCGACGGATGATTTCATCAACAAAGCCGCCGCGCACGGCGTCAAGGTCATCTTTAGTGTCGTGTGTGCGCCCGCGTGGTCTCGCGCAGATGGCGGCGCGGGCGGTTCCGGTCCGCCGGACGATATGCAGGATGCAGCAAATTTCATGGGCGGACTCGCGGGCAAATACTGCAACAGCGCGCTCGGCGCGATTGAAGTATGGAACGAACACAATCTTTTGACCGAATGGCATGGCAAACCGTTGTCCGCCGCGTTGTATATGGACATGCTCAAGAAATCATACGCTTCCATCAAAGCGGCATGTCCGAGCATCGTCGTCATTTCCGGCGCGCCAACGCCAACCGGTTGGAATGACGGCGTAGTCGCAACTGATGACGCGGTGTTCCTCGAGCAGATGTATCAAAACGGACTGAAAGATTATTCCGACGCGATTGGCGCGCATCCGAGTGGTTTCAATGTGCCCGCGCTGTGCAACATTCTCGACCCCGCGTGCAATCGCCCCGAAGCATCATTCCGCGCACCGTTCGATAGTCGCCATCACAGTTGGGGCTTTTTGGGAACGATGTTGACCTATCGCCAAATTATGGTTTCGCACGGTGACGGCAACAAACAAATTTGGCCCACCGAATTTGGCTGGCCCACGCACACGGGCGGTTCCTGCGGCGGTGGTCCCTGTCATCCGGCTGGCGCGGACAATTCTCCCGAACAAGCCGCGCAGTGGTATGTGGAAGCCTATCAATGGGCAAAGCAGCAGGGCTGGGTCGGCGTGATGACCGCATGGCAGTTGGACTTTGACCGAGGCGAACTCGATGCGTTTCGCATTCTCGGAAAACCGGCGTACGACGCGCTGGCGGGAATGCCAAAGTAGAAAATCGAAAAAGCAGCGACGCAAAAAACGCTCGCTGCTTTTTTATTTTCGCGAACACGGATATACTTGCTGCGATGCGTTACTCTCAACTCTTTGCCAAGACCAAACGTGATGCGCCCGCCGACATCACAGACGAAACATTGCGGCTCGCCTTTCGCGCGGGCTTGATTCGTCCCCTCGAACGCGGTCAATTCATTTATCTGCCGCTCGCCGCGAACGTAATCGCGCAAATGCTTGCCATGCTGCGCGGGGATTTGCGCGAATTGGGCGCGCAGGAAATTCGCGGCACGCCGCAGCTTGATTTTCAAGCCCTCGCTGCGGCGGAACTCTATTCGTATAAACACATGCCCGCGCGCGTGTACTGGCGCAGCGGCGGCGTTACGCGTTTGCATCTTGTATCGCTGGAAACCAGCTTTGACACGGCAAACGAAACGGTGCAGGCGTTTGAAAAAACAGCGCGCGATTTTTTCGAATACGCGGGCGTCGAACCGCAGGTGGCGCGCGATGTAGGCGATGCGCGCATGTGGTACGCGATAGCGCCGCAGTTGAATCTCGAAATTTTGAAAAGTGATTCTTACGCGGCGACGCGCGCGGCGGCGACTCTATTCAAAGCGCCCGCGCCGCAAGAACCACCCCTCCCGCTGGAACAAGTGGAAACACCGCACTGCGACACCATCGAAGCGCTCGCGCGCTTTTTGAACGTACCCGCGAGCCGCACGGCAAAAGCCCTTTTTTATTCTACCGGCGAGCAGATTATCTTTGCAGTGATTCGCGGCGATTTGCAGATTGATGAAGAAAAAATCAAACGCGCGTTGGGTGTACAAACGCTGCGCTGGGCGACGGATGACGAAATCGCGCGTGTCGGCGCGACGCCGGGCTATGCCTCGCCCATCCACACGCGCGGGGCAATCATTATCGTGGATGATTCAATTGTGAATTCGCCCAACCTCGTCGCCGGCGCGAACAAGGCGGGCTATCACATTTTGAACACGAACGTCCCGCGTGATTACAAACCGAATGTTGTCACCGATATTGCTCTCGCCCGTGTCGGCGATACCGCGCCGATGGGAAACGGAACGCTTGAGCTTGTACGCGGCGTCGCGCTCGGAACGCTTTCGGCGCCGCGCGCGCTGGACGCGAATTTTCTCGACGTGAACGGCAAGACGCAAAAACAAATCGCCGTCAGTATGGAACTGAACCTGGGCGCGATTTTGCTCGCGCATCTCGCGGCGCATCACGACGACAAAGGCATTGTCTGGTCGCGTTCCATTGCGCCCTATGATGCCTACATTGTCGCTTTGAACGCCGACAAACCCGAAGTCGCGGACGCGCTCGAAAAAGTGGACGACGCGCTGACGCTCGCGGGTTTGGAATCCCTCATTGATGACCGTAATGAAAGCGCGGGCGTCAAATTTAACGACGCGGATTTGATTGGTCTGCCACTGCGTATCACCATCGGACCGAAAACAGTCGCGCAAGGCGCTGTGGAAATCAAAACGCGCACCGAACCAAGTGCGCGCGTGGTTGCGTTGGAAGCGGTGGGCGACGAGTTGAACAAGTGGATTGGAATTTGATGCTGCGGATTTTTTTATTTGGCTTGTTGGGGCTTGGCGCATGGATTGGCTTGCACGTAACGTGGACGATTCGTTCCGGGTTAGAGGCACAGCCGCGTCCTTCGGATGTGGCGGTGATTTTGGGTACGCGCGTTTCGCCAAATGGTGTGCCTTCGTTTTGGCTGCGCGGACGCCTTGAGCGCGGACTGGAATTGTATCAAGCAGGCACGGTGAAACATATCATCGTGAGCGGCGGACTCGGGCGCGAGGGACACCAAGAAGCCGACGTAATGCGCGAGTACCTGATTGCGCGCGGGGTTCCCGCCGAAAAAATCTTTACCGACCGCGCGGGCGATGATACGTTTGCCACCGCGCGGAACGCGAAAAAAATTATGGACGCGCAAAATTTCCAATCGGCGGTGATTGTTTCGCATTACTATCATCTTCCGCGTGCGCAGCTCGCGTTCAAACGGTTCGGTATTGTCAACGTGTCCGCGTCGGGCGTGGTCACAAACCCGCGTTGGAAGGATGTGGGCAATCTGCTGCGCGAGTTTGCCGCGTTTTATTTTTATGCGCTGAGGAATTATGCCGCGACGTAAACAAGAATCCCCAAAGGACCCAAGTGCCGAATCACCCCCAGTCCATCGCGCGGGCTTTTGTGCCATCGTCGGACGTCCGAACGTGGGCAAGTCCACGCTGTTGAATTTGTACGTCGGCGCCAAAGTCACAATTGTTTCCGACAAACCGCAGACGACGCGCCGCGTGGTGCGCGGCATTTTGACGCGTCCCGACGCGCAAATTGTGTTTGTAGACACGCCCGGCATTCATCGCCCCATTCACCCGCTTGGAAAATTTATGGTGCGTTCGGCGGCGGACACGCTCGACGATGTGGATGTTGTCGTGTTCGTCGTAGACGGCTCCAAGATGCCGACGCGCGAAGATGAAGACATTGCCGAAATGTTGAATGACCGCGTACGCGTCCCGGTGCTGCTCGCATTGAATAAAGTAGATTTGCTTAAACGCGATGCCATCGGCGAAATCACACAGGCATTTTTTGATTTGGTGGAACACGAAGATTGGATGCGGATTTCGGCGACGAAAAAAGACAATACGGATAAACTTTTGGAAATGATTTTGACGCGTCTGCCCGAAGGTCCCGCGCTGTTTCCCGAAGATGAAATCACCGATACGCCGATGCAATTTCTCGCGGCAGAGCTCGTGCGCGAACAATTGCTCATCAATACGCGTCAAGAAATTCCGCACTCGATTGCGGTGCAGGTGGACGAATGGGAAGAACGTTCCGCGCAGTTGACGTATGTGTCCGCGACAATTTGGGTGGAAAAAGACTCACAAAAGGCGATTGTGATTGGCGAACGCGGCAGCATGTTGAAAAAAGTAGGACAAGCCGCGCGCAAAGAAATCGAAGCATGGCTCGGACATCAAGTGTATTTGGAACTCATCGTCAAAGTGCGTCAACAGTGGCGGCGCGATGACCGAATGCTGCGTGAGTTGGGCTATGAATGAGAGTTATAAAAATGGACAGGACAAATTTCTCATTGAGTGAATTCTTGAACACGCGATAATGGAGTGTCTCATTTATTCCCGGCCTCACAGGAGCAGATATGTATCAATTCAAGTTTCTTCAACGACTGGCGGCATTGGTGGTGCTGCTGCTTGCCGTCACGTCCGTGTTTGCAATCCCCGCGTTAGCGGGACCGCCCGTCAAAGGTGCAATCTTTACAACAGACGCATCGTGTGGGGTGGTCAACGCCAACCATTATGACTTGAAAGAAGATGTTTATTTGGTTGGCGGTCCGGCAAAACCGGGTGCGGCAGGGTTGCCGGACGGGTACTATTATCTCAAGATTACGGCACCGAACGGCAAGCTGTTGGGAACGAGTGTTGGGAGCGGCAACGATACCCCGATTCATGTGACCAACGGTGAATTCGACCAATGCTACAATTTGTATTCGCTGCTTGTTCGCGCGAGCGATGGCACGACAGGTTATGACGATACACCGAACAACGGAGGCGAATACAAAGTGTGGGTGAGCAACGAGTCGAGCTTTAGGAATAACAGCACCAAGACGGATAATTTTCAGGTGACTCCCGGCGAAGTCATCGGTCCGTTCTAGGAAAATTTTTAGAGTAAAATAGGACTTGCGCTTTTGTGTTACACAGCGCAAGTCCTATTTTTTTTATGCCTGAAGCGATTATCATCACTTTATACAACCCGCAATGGGCTATTCAATTTCAGGGCGAACGCGCAAGCATCCTAGCCGCGTTTGGTGAATTGAACGCGCACATTGAACACATCGGCAGCACGGCGGTTGTGGGACTTGCGGCGAAACCGATTATTGATATAGCCATCATTGTTGCATCGGCAGAGGATGCAATCCGCGCGATTACGCCGTTGGTGCGGTTGGGTTTTACCTGTTTTGGCGAAGCGGAAATCCCCGGACGGATTTATTTTCATCGGCACGCCTACGCGCCGTGTCACATTCATCTCTATGTGCGCGGCAATCCCGAATTGGAACGCCATTTGCTTTTTCGCGATTATTTGCGCGCGCATCCCGAAACCGCGCAGCAGTATGCGGATTTGAAATTCGCGCTCGCGGAAAAATTTCGCAATGACCGTCCCGCGTATACCGAAGCGAAAACGGAATTTATTCGCGGCGTTGAAGCGATGGCGCGCGACGAACGCGCAAAGGGGAGGTTGTAATGAGTTCACCTTTTCCCGGCATGGACCCGTATCTCGAAGGCGAGCTGTGGATGGAGTTTCATGACCGTCTTGCAAATCAAATCAGTGAGCAATTGCTCAAGTCACTGCCGGAACGCTACACCGCGCTTTTGAACAAACATTATTGGCTCGATGATGGCGCGCTCGAAATTGTCTCCGACGCGCGCAGCGGCTTTTATCCCGATGTACATGTGGTTGAAGCATCGCGCGCGCAAGAGGCGCTGGCAGAATATGTTGTGGCGGCACCACCTGAACAGGTATTGGAACTTGTGAGTCCAGTCCCGCAAGAAATTCCCGCGTTGAGTGTAGAAATTCGTGATGTGGCGGAACGACGGCTTGTGACGGTGATAGAGATTTTGTCGCCCGGCAACAAACGCGGCAAAGGGTGGGAACAATACAACGACAAACGCGCTGAACTTTTGCTCACGCGCACGCATCTCGTCGAGATTGATTTGCTGCGCGCGGGCAAGCGCATACGTTTGATTGGCGAATTGCCGGACGCGCCGTATTTTTGTTTTCTGAGTCGCGTGCAGCGGCGTCCGCGCACCCAAGTTTTTGCGATTGCTTTGCGCGAAAAATTGCCGACGATTCCGATTCCGCTGTTGCGACCTGACCCCGATGTTGCGCTTGACCTGCAAGCCGCCGTGGCCGCGTGTTTCAATTTGGTCCATTACGAACGCCTGCTCGACTACACACAGCCGCCGCCTCTGCCGGAATTGAGCGCGGAGGATTGGACGTGGGCGCAAGAAAAAGTTCGCGCGGCGGGATTTGCAAAACAAAACGGCGGATGATTTCCGCCGTTCGTTTTTTAGAGCAACAAGCCGCCGTTCGCCAACGCGACAATATCTTTTTTCCTCACGCGTTCGCCTGCCAAGAGTCGCGGCAAAATCAAGTCCACCACATTTGTATCGCGCGATTTTACGCAGCCCGGCGCGCCGACAATCGGTAAATCGTTCGCATACGCGAGCAGCAATAAATTTCCCGGCTCGACAGGCGCGCCGTACACCTCGATTTGTCCGCCCGCTTGCGCAATTCCACTCGGCGTTACATCGCGCGCGTCCATGATGGATGTTTCGCCTGCGAGAATGACACAATCCACATTCAGATTTTTCGCGCGCGCAATCGCGTTCGCAATCGCGCGTTCGTCATGTGCGACGTATTCGTTCGAGACGACGCTGGCGCCCAATTCCTCGACGCGGCTCACAATCGCGGGCGTAAAGGTTTTTTCCACGCGCTCGCGCGCCTGTTCGCTGCCCGTCAAAATCACTGCCACGCGCGCCGCGCGCAACTCGCGCACGCCGATGACGTTTGACGTTTCACGTCTCACGTTTTCAACCTCGCGCAGTGTCTCTTCTCGAATTGCCAAGCCAATTGTCTTTATCGTCGCCACCATTTTTTTCGGCGCGACAACTTGATTCGCCGGAATCGTCGCAATCGTGATGCCGTCGAGCGAATTGATTCGATTCAACGCGTCATCATCAACCTTAAGAATTCCGCGCGTCGTCGCAAACAGATTGACGCGTCCGCCGCTTACGGCTGAAAGCGAAATATTTTCGCCACACACCGCGTTCGCAATGCGCGTCGCCGCGTCGTTCTCATTCACATCGCCTTCTTCAAACATTCCGACAAGCACATTCGTTTTGCCCAACGCGCGCAATTTTTCCACATCGCTTTCGCCGAGCCGATGTCCTTTTGCAAATGCCTTGTGTCCCTGCGCGTCCGCGAGGTTGTGAATCAACACGCCGCCCATCGCATTTTCAATGTCCAAAATCTCTAATCTCACCCGTTCACCTCTTGCGCCATGCAGACGTTTCACCGAAACGTCTCTACGTCACCCGTTCAGACGTTTCACCGAAACGTCTCTACGTCACCCGTTCAGACGTTTCACCGAAACGTCTCTACGTCACCCTTTAATTACCGCCATCGGTTCCAATTTTGCTACCATTTTTCCAATTCCCGCCGCGTCCACCGCTTGCACCACACGCGAGACATCTTTGTACGCTTGCGGCGCTTCTTCGGCGAGACCGCTCATGGAACCCGCGCGCACTTGAATCCCGCGCTCTTGCATTTCCGCGCGCAATTTTTCGCCGCGTATTTCTTTTTTCGCGCGATGCCGACTCCACACGCGTCCCGCGCCATGACATGACGAACCAAAGGTTTGCGCCATTGAACCTTGTGTGCCGCACAAAATAAATGACATTGTCCCCATCGAGCCGGGAATCAAAACAGGTTGTCCGATTTCTTTAAGGTCATCGGGAAGCACAGGCGAGTTGGGACCGAACGCGCGCGTGGCGCCTTTGCGATGCACCAGCACTTGCATCATCGCGCCGTCAACGTCATGCTCTTCGACCTTTGCCATATTGTGGGCAATGTCATACACCTGATGCAAATCAAAATCCTTGACGTGACCTTTCAATACCTCCGCGAACGAACGGCGAATGTGAAACGCGAGGACTTGGCGATTCGCAAACGCGAAATTCGCCGCCGCGCCCATCGCGCCGACGTATGCTTGTCCTTCAGGAGAATGAAACGGCGCGGCGACGAGTTCGCGGTCGGGCAGAACGATGTTGTATTCCTTGACCACGCGTTGAAATTGGTCCACGTAATCTTGACACACTTGATGTCCGAGCCCGCGCGAGCCGCAGTGAATTTGCACGACGACTTGATTTTCAAACAATCCCAACACACGCGCCGCGTCCGCATCATAAATCGCCGAGATTCTGTCCACCTCGATAAAATGATTCCCCGCGCCGAGCGTGCCGAGTTGGTCACGTCCGCGTTCTTTGGCTTTGTGCGAAACCATTGCCGCGTCCGCGTACGGAATGCGTCCGTACTCTTCGGTGTGCGGCAAATCTTCCATGCGCGCATAACCGCGTTCGAGCGTCCAATCCGCGCCGCGATTCAAAATGTCGTCCAAATCATCACCATACAAATTGATGGAACCGCTCACGCCGACGCCGCTCGGACAATTGCGATAAAGGGTTGTCGCCAAATCTCCGAGATGTGGTTGAATTTCTTGCGCGTGTGCATGCGACGCAAGAACGCGGACTCCACAATTGATATCGTATCCAACAGCACCGGGGGAAATCACTCCATCTTTTGTATTGGTCGCAAACACACCGCCGACGGGCGCGCCGTACCCTTGATGAATGTCGGGCATCGCAATCGCGTATTTCACAATACCCGGCAGCGTCGCGGTGTTGATGAGTTGTTCCACCGATTTGTCTTGCAGCGCGTCGTCCAACAATTCCTCATCCGCCCACATGCGCGCAGGCACGCGCATATCCGCGCGATATTCGCGCGGCACTTGCCAGACGAATTCATTGAGGCGTTCTAAATCGTGTTTTGAAATCATTTTTCATTTATGATTTTGGATTCATGATTTTGCATCGAACGAATTTCTTAATCATAAATCAGAAATCTGCAATCATAAATTCTTTACACATCCACCACCACCGTCGCTTGCCATTCCTTTTCCGTCTGTTCAATCCTCAAATCATGATACGTCACCGCTTTGATAAATTTTGTGAGCGGCTGCGTTTGCGCGCCGTGAACGGTGGCGGACAATTCGGTCTCGGAAAGTTTTTCAATTTCAAATTTTTGATACGTTTCGCGTTTCGTTTCTTGCAAAAATAAAAGTTCGCTCAACCAATTCACCAATAATGCTTCGCGGTCAATCCCTGCCACGTGAATTTCGCGCGTCAACGTGGACTGCGCGTCGAGCGCGCCTTCGAGCGCAAACAACGCGTACGCGGCGTTCTCGAACAATTCTTTTAAATCGTTTCCGTACGCGCGAAACGCCCAATCGGCGGTGTGGTCAATTTCTTCGTAGCGGTTCATGGTTAGAGATGAGAGACCGGAAATTGGGGTTTCACGTTCCCTCTCCGACGCGCGGTTCGCCTTGACCTAATGCGCTCAAAATCGCGCGCGCAGTTTCGACATCGCGCGCCATTTGTTCCAAGAGCGCCTGAATGCTGTCGAATTTTTCTTCGTCGCGCAAACGTTCGACAAAATATACTTGTAATTCTTCGCCATAAATCCAGCGCGAAAAATCCAAAATGTAAATTTCTACCAAGCGTTTCCCGCCGCCGAAGGTGGGACGAATGCCCACACTCGCCGCGCCGTCAAGCCATTCATTGCCCAGTCGCACGCGCACCGCATAAATGCCATTCGCGGGAATCAATTTTTGGTCGGGCACCTGAAGATTTGCCGTAGGGAAACCGAGTTCGCGTCCGCGATGGTCGCCGTGCACGACAATGCCGCGCAGCATGGGAAAACGTCCCAGCAGCTCGGCTGCCTGCGATACCGCTCCGGCGGCGACGAGGTCCCGCGCGCGTGTGCTCGAAATAATGCCGTGTTGGAATTGACGCGGCTCGACTACGGTGACGACGAATCCAAACTCGACACCCAAATCGCGCAAGACCGGAAGCGTGCCTTCGCGTTTATAGCCCAGCGCAAAATTTGGACCGCAAATCAACTCTGCCATGTTCAAATGATTGTGCAAGAGTTGCACAAACTCGCGCGCGCGTAGTTTTGACTGTTCGAGCGAAAAGGGAAAAACGACAACATAGTCCACGCCTTGTTGTGCCAACAATTCCACCCGTTCATCCAATGTGGATAGCAAAGCCAGAGGCGCTTCGGGACGCAGTACAGATTTCGGATGCGGGTTCAAGGTGACGATGACGCTCGTCGCGCTTTTTTCGCGCGCATGTTCAATGACGGTTTGAATAAGGCGGGCGTGTCCGCGATGCACGCCGTCAAACGAGCCGATAGTAATAACACTCGGACGAGTGAGTTGAATATCAGAGAGGGTGCGAATAATTTCGGTCATGATGGAATGCACAATTGGGAATGCACAATGCACACAAGTATTTCACTGGTGCAGTGTGCATGTTGCATTATGCATTGGTGAGGACTTTTTTGGGTTTGAGTTGTCCGTTCGAGAGGCGTTCGAGAATCGCAATCAAGTTGCGTTGTTCATCATACGCGCGCACAAGCGGCGTCGTCAAGTTCGCGGCGGCGGGGATGAATTGTCCATTGCGAATCGCGCGCGTTTCGTTTTCATTCAAATACACCGCGTCGAATTGGGGAATTGCCAAATCAATTGGCAAGAGATATTTTTCCAAATCATTTTTCGCCAAGGCATCCCTCACCTGTTCGAGCGTAAGACTTGATTCGATAGAAAAATTTCCGCTCGCGGTGCGGCGCAGTGCGGCGAGATGCGCGCCCGTGCCGAGTTTTGCGCCCAGGTCATGGGCGAGCGAGCGAATGTAGGTGCCTTTGCTGCAATGTACGTCAAAGACAACATTGTCATTTTCGATTTCAACATTTGTGATGGAAAAAATTTCGACGGCGCGCGGCTGCATTTCGATTGCGACACCTTGCCGCGCGAGTTTGTAGGCGCGCTTGCCTTGAATTTGAATCGCCGAGTGCGCGGGTGGAATCTGCTCTTGCTTGCCCAGAAACGTTTCCAACGCCGCGCGAATTTCTTTTGGTTCACGTTTCACGTTTGCCGTATTCACGACTTGGCCCGTCGCGTCATAGGTGTCGGTCTCGACGCCGAGTTTCACTGTCGCGCGATATTTCTTGTCGTGGTCAACAATCCATTCTGAAAGCCGCACCGCGCTGCCAAGCAAAATCAACAGCACGCCTGTCGCCATCGGGTCGAGCGTGCCCGCGTGTCCGACGCGTTCCTCGCCCGTGATTTTGCGGACGCGGTGAACGGCAGAGTGAGAAGAAAGACCCTGAGGTTTGTCGAGGACGAGGAGCGAGTTCAATGAACAATGAACAATGCACAATGCACAACCGGGAACTCGGATTGTGTCATGTGCATTATGAATTGCGCATTTCTTGTTTGAGCGCTTCCAACACGCGCTGCGCGGCGGTCTCAAAGGGGGGGGGGAGAACAGCGCCAGCGGCTTGTTTGTGTCCGCCCCCGCCGAGGCGTTGTGCCACGCCTGACACATCCGCATTCGCGCGCGAACGCAAACTCAAATCAATTTTGCCGTCCGCTTTTTCGGACAGGAAAAAGGAAATGTCCGCATCGGCGACCGTGAGCAGCTGCGTCACGATGCCGCTGGTGCCGTTGCCGTTCGAGCCAAGAGCTTGAAGCGTTTTGAAATCAACCGCGCTCCACAACACTTTGCCGTCGAGGTGCGAATGTTCAATCGCATAGCCCAAAATTCGCAAGGCGGCATACGAACGACGATTGTATACGCGGTCAATAATTTCGGGAATGGACGCGCCCGCGCGTACGAGTTCGGTCCCTTTTTCCAACGTTGCAGGCGTGGTGGCGCTCGTGCGAAAGCCCATCGTGTCGGTGATGATGCCCGTGAGCAGCGCCTGCGCGATGTCTTGGGAAAGTGGAACGCCCAACGCACGCACGACTTGAAACACAATTTCTGCCGTCGAAGCGGCGTCCGTATCCACCAAATTCAAATCGCCGAATGGTTCATTCGTAATGTGATGGTCAATCAGAATGACGGGACGCGTGCCGCTTTGCGCGCGATTCAATGCTTTGCCGTAACGACCCGAGTCACTGCCATCTACATAAACAAAAACGTCTGCCGTGTTTGGTTCGCGCGGTTTGATCTCGCGAAACCCTTTCAGAAAATTGAGATTGTCGGGCAATTTGTCATCCAACGCATAGACGACCTGTTTGCCCAGTGCGCGGAGGGCATGCCCGAGCGCGAGTTGGGAACCGACGGCATCGCCATCCGGTTGAATGTGTGCGGCAATGAAAATGGTGTGCGCGTTTTTTAAGGTCGTAACGACGTTTTCTAAAACTCGCGAATCCAGCATGATGCGGGTCAAACGTGAAACGTCAATCGGTTTGCAATTGACGTTTCACGATTTGACGTTTAACTTACACGTTCCTTTTTGTAAAACTCGATGACATCGCCTTCTTGCAAATCGTTGAATCCTTCGAGCCCGATGCCGCATTCGTACCCTTCGGCGACTTCTTTGACATCATCGGTAAAACGTTTGAGCGAACTCAGCTGTCCGGTGAAAAGTTCTTTTTGCCCGCGTAGGACTTTGGCGGTGGTGCCGCGCGCAATGGTTCCTTTGATGACGCGCGAACCGGCAATGACATTTTTCTTGACATTGAAAATCTTCAAGACCTGCGCGCGTCCCGTGAGCACATCCTTGTATTCCGGTTCGAGCATCCCTTTCAACGCCTTGTCAATGTCTTCGATGAGTTTGTAGATAATGTTGTACGAACGAATGTCAACCTTTTCTTGTTCCGCCAGTGTCTCCGCCGCGCTCTCCACACCGACGTTGAAGGCGATGATGATACCCTGCGACGCCGAAGCAAGCATGACATCCGCTTGCGTGACGGTGCCGATGCCTTGCCGCACAATTTTCGCGTGCAGGTTGCCATCCCCCAATTTTTCGAGTGACGACACAATCGGTTCGAGCGAGCCGGCGACATCCGCCTTGACCAACAAATTCAGCTCTTTGACACTGCCTTCTTTGAACTTGGCGTACAAATCGTTGAGCGTGACGGTCGAAGTTTTGGTTTGTTTCGCTTTGCGCGCTTGAACGCGTTGATACGCGCGCGTGCGCGCTTCTTGTTCGGTTTCGACTTCTTCAAACGCTTCCCCCGCAGGCGGCACACTGCTCAGACCGGTTACCACCACCGGCGCGGAGGGACCCGCCGCGTCAATCGTCTCGCCGCGTTCGTCGAACATGGCGCGAATTTTCGCAGACGCTTCGCCGATTAAAATGAAATCGCCGACGTTGAGCGTGCCCTCTTGTACGAGCATCGTCGCGGTGGGACCTTGCTGCTTGTCCAGCCGCGATTCAATAATCACCCCGCGCGAGAGTTTGTCGGGATTGGCTTTGAGGTCGGCGAGTTCGGCGACGAGTAAAATATTTTCCAGCAAATCGTCGAGACCCATTTTTTGTTTCGCCGAAAGCGGAACGACGGTTACTTCATCTTTGCCGCCGTATACTTCCAAGCCAATGTCCGCGAGCTGTTGTTTGACGCGTTCGGGGTTCGCAGTGGGACGGTCCATCTTGTTCAAGGCGACGATGATGGGCACTTGTGCCGCGCGCGCATGTTCAATCGCCTCGCGCGTTGTGGGCATTACGCCGTCATCGGCGGCGACGACAATGATGGCAATGTCGGTTGACTTGGCGCCGCGCGCGCGCATCGCCGTAAACGCTTCATGCCCCGGTGTATCGAGAAAGGTAATTTTCTTGCCGTTGTATTCGATTTGGTACGCGCCGATATGTTGAGTGATGCCGCCGAATTCGCCTTCGACCACGTTCGTATGACGAATCGCGTCGAGCAGGGAAGTTTTGCCGTGGTCCACGTGTCCCATCACAGTGACGACCGGCGGACGCGGCTTCATCGCTTTCAGTTCCTCTTCCGTGTATTCCACTTTTTTCGGCATCGAAGAAAGCGTTGTCACCGCTTCTTCAACGATTTCCGGTTTTTCTTCTTGGACTTGAAAGCCGAGCTCTTCGGCAATCAACGCGGCGGTATCAAAATCAATGGACTGGGTGATATTTGCCATCACGCCGTTCGCCATCAATTTTTTGATAATATCAATCGGGGTAAGTTTGAGCAGCGTAGCCAAATCGCGCACGGTCAGCGAACCGGGCAATGTGACCACTTGCGGCACTACCGGTTTCGGCGGCGCGATGGGCGCGACGGGTTTGGCTCCCAGCGGACGCGTTCCACTGTGGGGTGGACGATTGCC
>JAKOPZ010000200.1 GCA_029778615.1 Chloroflexota bacterium
TCGACATATTTTTTCTCTTGTTCCGTCAAGAAGAAATATCGCTCAAGGTTTCGAGCTGCGCGTCCAAGCGTGCCACTGCCCGCAAACGGGTCGAACACCAAATCGCCTTTGTACGAATAAAATTTTATGACACGGTTGCACAGTTCAATTGGGAACACGGCGCTGTGAACACGGTCAAACGTGGGGTCAATTTTCCAAACATTCGATGTCTCGTACTCGCCTTGAATCCGACTCGCTTGAATCGCTTCCCATTCATACGCGCGCATGTTCCAATCCAAGAGTTTGTCGGTTTGTTTGCGATAGACCATCAGATATTCTGTTGTCGGATTCGGTTTGTAACCCAGTGGCTTGCGATGCTGCAAAAATCCCGCGTTGCGATTCTTGACACTGCTTTCGGGCTTGAGCCAAATAATATCGTCAATAAATTCCCAACCATTTTGCACAAGGCGCGCGTGCAAATCAAACGGAATCGGATAGCGTTTGCTGGAGTGTGCTCGGCTCACGCGCGGAACAATCACCGGTGACGTGTTGACGATGAGAAAACGCCCTTCTTTGGTGATGCGATGCACTTGGCAAAAAACCTGCGTGAGAAAATCCAAGTAGGCGTTATAACTTTCGTAAATCGAATAGTCGCGCGCGTTGTAATAGGGAGGTGAAGTAAAAGTGAGATGAATAGACTCATCTGGAACATGTTTTAGGATTTCTTGTACGTCCCCTTGTACAACCACATTTTGCATAAAGACAGGTGATTTGGCATGTTCCTCTTTTGGTTCATGTCCGTTCGAGTTCTGGAAAAATTCTTTCCGAATCACGCTCTGCACCATTTCGTTCGGGTGCTTGACCAATTTCCTGAGTTGTTCTTTTACGGGAAGATTTGCGCGAAAAACAAGCAAACCGCGAATTGCTTGCAAAACAATTTTCGAGTCGTTATCGTTCAAGAGTTGGGTGAGATAAGGAATTGCCTTTTCATTACGCATTCGCCCAATGGATGAGACCGCTTCGCGCCGAACCATCGAATCTGAATCTTGCGTTGCAGACTCCAGTAACAACCTCATAAAGCGCGGGTCTGTCAC
The DNA here is from genome assembly GCA_029778615.1 of Chloroflexota bacterium. Classification (GTDB taxonomy): domain Bacteria; phylum Chloroflexota; class Anaerolineae; order UBA4142; family SHND01; genus SHND01. The sequence goes on from JAKOPZ010000200.1 coordinate 1,074, forward strand.
TTTGCCAAGGTTTTTAACCGTCCACAAACGTACTTGGTCGTTCGGGTGTTTGAGAAAGGGAACGAGAACATTTGCATCAAACCCGCGCGGCAAATAGCCCAGATTCTCCAACACAAAGAGGAGCTCTCGACTGTCTGATTTTTCTTGGATTAGCTGATGCAGTCCTGAAAGATTATTTTGTTTCAGGTCTGCGATTTGTTCTTTCGTTACCATCACGGGTATTTTATACCACAGTCACACGCTTTGTAGAACCTCTTCCGCTATTTTCCATGAACACTACCCCGCATCCAATCTCCAATCTCCAATCTCTAATCTCAAAACCTCTCCCCCACAAAATATCGAATCATCGCGCGCCATGTGGGCCAATCGTGGGGCCATTCGTAACCCCACATCGAGAGCTCGTGCGGAATTCCTTTTTGCGAAAGGATGCTGGACAAGTAACGCGACGCGCCGGGATTTTCGTAATTGCCTTGACCCGTTGCAATAAAAATGTCGCCCTTGTGTTGGAGCGCGTTCAATGGTTCGCCGCCGAGATTTTGCAAGTACTCGACGGGATTGTTGAAATAAATGTTTTCGTCAGAGTAGTCACTGTGCATGTAATGACGAATGTCGTAATCGCCGCTCATCGCAATTGTTCCCGCAAACAAATCGGGGCGGCGGAACAATTGATTTGCCGCGTGATACGCGCCGAGTGACGCGCCGCACGTAATGACACCGAGGCGGCTCTGACAGGAATTCCAAATGTACGGCACCACTTCATCGCAAATATATTTGTTGTATTCCACCTGCCGCCACGCCATCGCGCCCGGATGCAGTCCGCGATTGAGCCACGCTTCTTGATTGATGCTGTTAATCGAAAATACTTTGACCTTGCCCGCATCAATGTACGGCGCAAGCACATCAATTAATTGAAAACGTTCGTATTCCAAAAAATCCGCCGCCGCCGTCGGAAACAACAACAGCGGAAAACCATAGTGCCCATACGTCACAATTTCCATCCACTTGTTCAAGCTGGGACTGTGCCAGCCGTCAATGAAGCGGTTCATGACGAAACTCCTTTTTTGATAAAGACGAATGACGAACGACGAACGACAATTGTCTGACTACTGACCTCTGATTACTGACTACTGATTTCCATTCTCGAAAAAAAACCTCCCGCGCCATCTTCCACACGCTGCAAATTTTCCGGGTCGCCGCGCCATTCGACGCGCGTTTCGCGTTCCATCAAAAACTTGTACGCATACGCGCCGCGTTTCGGACGCGGAATGCTCAACTGCCACACGCCCGCCTGTTCGCGCATACGCTGCGGCTTCCAACCATTCCATTCGCCGACGAGCATTACGCGCTGCGCTTTCGCATCGTAATAAAGAAACGTGACAATATCTTCTTGGATGTGCGGCGACAACGGATGCCCTTCCAACGCGCCGCCCGACGCGCGCAGCGCCAACGCAACCGCGTGCGCGGCGTTCAGCACACCATGCCCTTGGCGTTCGCGCGGAACATTTTCCAACGGAATCGCGGTGTCGCACAAAATTTTTTCAATCTGCGCGGGTGCGAGCGTCGGATTCGCTTCCAGCATTTGGGCGATGACGGACGAAACAATTGGCGCCGCCATCGAAGTCCCGTCCACATGTTGATAATGCGCGTGAATATATTTTTGTTCGAGCATTCGCAAACGAATCACGCGCCGAATTTCGTCGAGCGACAGCGCCAACGTTTCTTTTTTAAATTTTTTCTCGGCTTGACGCGTCTGCAATAATTTTTTCAATTCCGTGTCCGACGCGTGCGCGAGTTTCCACAAGTATTGTCCTTCGTTGTACACCCACGTTTGCGGCAGCATCGGCGCGGCAAGCCACCTCGCGGGCGCAATCAAATCCGGTTTCGCCTTGAAATTTCCACCGCGTCCGTAATTGGAATGATACAAACGATGCCGCGCGCGTTCCAGCGAATTCGCATCGTCGAGTCCACCGACAGTAATCGCGGATGGCGCGCTCGCGGGCGGTACCACTTGCTCCAGTCCGCCGTTGCCCACCGCGCACACCACCGCAATTCCGCGCGCGCTTGCTTCCTCTACCAATTCATCCAACGCGGTGAGCGTGCCATCCGAAACAATATCGCCGCCGATGGACATGTTCACAATGCGAATGTTGTAGCGATGCTGATTGTGAATCACCCAATTCAGCGCGCGATAAATATCGTCTTCATGAATGCGCCGCCCGCGCCGATTGCCCGTTTTCACCAACACCAATTGCGCGTTGCGCGCAATCCCGCGATAGGTGTAAGCGGACAAAAAGCCGTTGCCCGCCGCGACACTGCTCGTCATTAAACCATGCCAACTCGTCAACGCGGGACGTTTGAAATTCGGACGCTCGACAGGTTCTTTAACCGTCGCGTCAATGTGCGCGAGGATGCGATTGTACGGTTTCGTGAGGTCGGGATGCGGATAAAAACCCGAATCGAGAAATGCCATGACCACGCCGCGTCCGGTAAATTGTGGATACGCGTGCATCCGATACGGCGTCGTCAAGAGCGCGGTCTCATCGGGTGCGTACACCGGGTACGGCGAGAGCGTTTCGTGTTGAATGGATTCGGCGTGGCGCGCGCGTTGTGTTTCGAGCACCGCGCCCAACACACACTGGGGACACGTGCCGCGCGCGGAATTCCATTCAGAATGTTTTTCCTTTAACCTGCGCGTGACGTGCGCTTGGAGGTCCCGATTCAACTCTAACAAAAGCGCGTCGGTGCGGCGACCACACAGCGGACAAAAGGCAGACTCGGCAGAGGAAAATGCGTTCGGCGGAGAATTGGAAAGGGTCGGAGCGAACACGCCGCCGAGTGTAGCACGAGTGGGAAAAAAGTGTCAACGCAAAACATGACTTTCGGGCGAATCGAATTTGCAGCAACACACGGCAAATTCGACCTGTGTCGAATAGCCCCAACTGCATTGGGGACAACGCTAGTCAACAGACTTGCAACAGTCTTGTTACGCGAGGTATGGAATGGTCTGTGGTCCTTCGGGCAAAACACAAATCCGCGCGCGCTGACCACGTTTGCGCAATAATTCGCGCACCGTGCGTTCCACATTGCGCGTCGGCAAAATTTGTGCCGCCCGAATTTCGTCATCGCGCAAACCGTCAGCGTACAAATGCACGCGCGCTTTTTTCTGAATCTGTGCCTGCACTTGAATTTGCCACTGGTCATGCTCGGAAAAGTTTTTGGCCTGGACCATGTGCAACCATTCGTCGGGCGTCGAACCTTTTGACAGCAGCGCGCGATATTTTCCATGCGCGGGAAATCCTTCACGGCATTCCGACGCGACGACGATTTCGCCGTTTGGTTTCACCACTTGCGCGGCGGCGGACATCCCTTTCACCGTTTGATACAAATTCAAATCGAGCGGATAGCCGCTGTTCGTCGTCACCACAATATCGAACGGTTCGGCAACGCGCTGCATCGCCACTTCGCGCGCAAACGCGCAGCCCGCGTCGTGACTCGCATCCAAATCGCCGCAAAAAATTCCCGTAATATCCAAATCACGATTCAGCGTAATGTTGTAATTGAAATTCACCGCGTCACGCGTGCGCATCGCTAACTCTGCCGCGTCGCGCAATTCCTCCCACAGCGGATTTCCATGCGTAATGCCCCACCGCGCGTTCGCTTCGCCAATCAATTGCGCGTCGTGCATTTGCATCACCGTATCGAGCGACGCGAGTCCCGGCACCAACATTTTTGGTCCGCCCGAAAAGCCCGCGAAAAAATGCGGCTCGATGAATCCCGTCAAAATTCGTACGGATGCGTTCACCACACGCGCATTCACGCGCACACGGCGTCCGCCGCGCGTTGTGCCGACGAATGTGTGCGCGTCAGCATCGTGACATTCGTGATTCTCGACGCGATAGCGCGCAAAAATTTCGTCGCCGACCATTGCGCGCAGTTCATCATTCGTGTTGACGCGATGCGTGCCCGTCGCGTTCAGAATCACCACATGGCTCTCGCGTACGCCCGCGTCGCTCAATTCTTGCAGCAGCGGCGGCAAAATGCGCGCCGTCGGAATCGCGCGCGTAATGTCACAAATCACAATCGCGACGGTATCGTTTTCGTTTACGCATTCGCGTAACGGCGGGCTCTCGATTGGATTTCGCAGCGCATGACGCAGCGCGTCAAACTCCTTTTCACGCGCAATGCCGCGCACATATTTCGGTGCAATCACCGTCGTCCGTTCATCCGGCAATTGAATCGGCAAACGGGTGCTGCCATAAGCAAGTTGAATTTCCATATCGGCTATCCGAATCCACTCGAACCACCGCCGCCGCCCCCGCCACTCGAACCGCCGCCCGACCAGCTCGACGACGATGAACTCGAGGACGAAGAACTCGATGACGATGAGCTGCTGCCCGAATGGGTGCTAATCCAATTCAACACCTCGCCAACACCTTCGAGAAAATCTTGCGCGCCGCTGCGCGTGGGAGGTTTTGTGATGAACGCGTCCGCTGAGGTGTTGAGAAAATCAAAGACATTGCTGCTCACGCTGTTGAGCGCGACAAAGGAATTGTTCGCTGCCGCGTTGAGCGATGGCGCCGATGCGCTGCCGTCCGCTTGGTCGGAAAAAATTGGCGCACGCGGGGTTGGCGGAAATGTGCCCGAAGGAAAAATGGAACCCCCGCGCGTTGGCGTTTCATCGCGGCGCCGCACATCGTCCACACTGCGCCACGTCCAATCGCTCGCGCGCGGCGCGTAGGGAATGTACCATTTCGGCGCGGGCGTGTTGGTCTGTTTAAATTTTTGAATCCAACCGGATTCCAAACCGAACGCAATCGCGTAGGGCAGATATTTGTCGAATTGTTCCTGCACGGTATCGAGCTGTGTATATTTTTCAATGCTGGCGAGATACCGTTTGAACGCGCTCCATTTCGCAAACGCCCGCGCACCTTGTTCCGTGCGCTGTGGCATGACGCGGCTCAAGCCGAGCAAGCCGATGAAAAAGAGTTCGAGCGCGAACAACGGAAACAACGCGAGCGGCGCAAAAATAAACGTCGCGCAGTACGCACACAAGCCAACCGTAGGAATCAACAACGCGCCCCACTTGGCAATGGCAAAATATAGAGCACGCGTCGCAAGCGGACTGCGGGGGAAAAATCCGCGCGTGACAACTTCATCGTACAACGCGTATTCTAACTCTTTAAGGTGTTCATAAAACGAGCCGCGCACATCTTCAAGCCGCCGCATCGCATTGCCGCGCAGGAGCGCCTCAAGCGTTTGTTTTTCAAACGGCGCGAGGTCGGCATCCCTTTTTTCGGTGCGCTCATATTCGGGTGTGCCGAACGCGTCGCCTTCGCGGATGCGTAAATAACCGCGCTGTGCAAGGTCGGCGACGGTAGCGACAATATCCTGCAAGTCCGCGCGTTCGTCGAGCAAAGTTCCCACCACGCCGGGCGGCGTATCATCCGGCGGCGCGTTCAAAAATTCTGGTTGGAAAGTTGCCGGTTTGTCACGTCCGAACAGATACCACAATACGAGCAACAGCAAGGGACCACCAAACAAAATAATGATGCCGAGCACGACGGCATAGAAATTATTTTGCGCGGCGGTCTGTTCCACGCGGTCATCCCACGTTTGCCATTCTTCGGGTCCCGCGTTTATCACGTGCGGAAACTGCGCGCGGATTTCCCATTCCGTTTGCGGCGGAAACGCGCCGCCGACAAATTCAAGCGTTTGCCCATCCAACACACGCGCGCCGCCTGTTTCGCTGCTGTTGGTGTACGTTGTCGCGCGAAGTTGGTCGAGCGCAAACGTCGCGGGAAGATGCAAAATCACGCGCGCGGATTCAATCGGATACGCGCGGTCTTTTTCCACAAACTTCCACCACCACTGGTCGCCGTTCGGATAAATGCGCATTGCGCCGCGCACGGTGTACCGCAGCGTAAAGGTGTGAACGTCCGAAAAAAAATTTGCGCCGCGATTCGTTTCGGGAAAATACCACGTGAATTTGATTTTGTCCTGACTGTCGTCAATGCGCGTGACGAGAGTTTGGTCTCCCTCCGTCACACTAAAATCTACAATGTCGCGCAATTTGTTTTTTGGGATTTCGCGGAACGCGAACGTAAAACTCCCGCGCTGAAAATCCACGACCCATGTCTCTGTAAATTGCGCGTCGCCATTTTCCAGAATGGTAATATCCGCGTCGCGCTGCTTTACGACAACGGTTTTCCCGGATTGCGCGAACGCGGACGCGGGCAGTAACAGCACTAAACTGAACGCCGCGAGGAAAATCCAAAAACGAAAACGTCGGTCCATTTTTCTATGCAAGTGCCGCGCGCGCGTCCGGCGCACGCGACCGCGCTATGGGCGCGTAAAGTGCTGCCATGCCGAACCGACGCATCCGAGCGCGTTGCATGCCTTGATGCGCCAATAGTAATCGTTCGAAGCGAGTGGCTGGGTCTTGTATTGACTTGCCGTTGTCTGAACACCAACCGCTTTGGTCCCGTGTTTGCTTTCCGCTCTCACCACCACTTTATATTTTGTCGCGCAGAGCGAATCACTCCAATCGAGTTTGACACGCGCTTTGCCCACGCTGGCGTTCGCTTTGGGTTTGAGCAACGTGGGCTTGAGCGGTTTGGTCGCGCACGCGGTTGCAGAAGGCATAACGGTTGGTGTGCGCGTCGCATTGGGCGTCAGTGTCCGCGTTGGGGTGTGCGTTGGCGTACGCGTTTGTGTTGGGGTCAGTGTCCGCGTCGGGGTAAAAGTTCGAGTCGGTGTGTTTGTAATCGTCGGCGTATTGCTGGGCGTTGGGGTGAATGTCGGCGGATTGGCGTCGTATTCGTATGCGCCAATGTCACATCTGCCATTGACCGCGCGCGCAAAACCGCGTTGGTCGCTGGCAAGCGGATTGTTGTTATTGTCCTGGCAGCCCGTCGGGTTACCGGCGTCAATCGCGGGACTGCTCGCCAACAACGCGTGCGTTTGGGTATCGCCGCCATTGTTTTGCAGGGAGCCGAGATTTGGACTGGTCACTGTGACAGAGCCGTTGACGGTGCAGGTACTCGTGTCGTCCATGATGTTGTACCCCTGCGAATTCAGCGTACCGTAACAGTTGTCAAAATTTAGGATCGGTCCGGGCGAGACGCTGTAGTTTGCCGCGAGAATGCTGTTGCTGAAATAAAAGGTGCCGCCGTTGGAAACGCCGCCGCCCAAACCGGAACCCGAATTATCCGTATTCGCTTTGTTCTTGGTCACGGTGGCATTGAACAGACTTGTCGAACCGGAAGCGACATAGATTCCGCCGCCATAGTCATCGGCAAAATTGCCGGAGATGGTGCTGTTGAGAATGTTGTTTGTGCCGCCGCTGTAGATACCCCCGCCATCGTTCGTCGCGTGATTGCCGTTGACGGTGCTTTTATAAATATAGCCGCCGCCCCAAATGCCGCCGCCGTTGTATGCGGTGTTGCCGCTGACCGTGCTGTCCACCAATGTGACCACACCAAAAATGCCGCCGCCATCGCCGCCGGTGACGGTATTGTTGGTGATGTTGATACGCGTCAAGACTGTAGCTTGTTCGGTGTTAATGCCGCCGCCGTATGCTTGCGCTTGGTTGCCTGTAACGGTCAGGTTCGTGAGCGTCATGAAACCATTGTTCATGTTGTAGATACCGCCGGTTTGATATGCGGTATTGCCGCTGACCGTGCCGCCCGTATAGGTCAGGTTCGCGTTTGCACTGTTGCGAATCCCGCCGCCATATTCTGCGTGATTAGTACTGATGGTCACATTCGACAAGCTTGCCGTGCCATCATTGCGAATCCCGCCGCCCGCGAAATTGCCATTGTTGTCGCTGATGGTGACGTTTGTTAAATTCAACGTGCCTTGACTGTTCATCAAGCCGCCGCCGCCGTTTGTGGATTTATATTCGGACACGGTGTTGCTGATGACATTGACATTGTTGAGCGTTGTCGTGCCAAGATACGTTTGAATTCCGGCGCCGCCTTTTTGGACACGATTGGTGCTGACGGTGCTGTTTGTGACATTCAACGTGCCTTGATTGTAAATGCCGCCGCCAAAGCCGTTGGGCGCGGTGTTGCTGTAGATGGTGGTGCTGTCAATCGTCGCAGTGCCGATTGCCCAAACGCCGCCGCCGTCGCCGCTCGCCGAGTTCTGATGGGACAAATCGGGCAGTTTGTTGTACGCGACATATGAACCATTTAGCGTCAGTGGACCCACACTGTAAATGCCGCCGCCCGACAGGGACGCGGTATTGCTCACCACTTGCGAATTATTGATTGTGGCACTGCCCGTACTGCTCACATAAACTGCGCCGCCGCGCGTGCCGGTGCTTGCCATGCAATTTTGTAAGCGCACATTGTTCAAGCTCAGCGCGCCATTGGTGTAAATGCACCCGCCGTCATTGTCAAAGCCATCCGAGATGTTGAGATTTTGCAGCACGAGTGCGATGCCTTGATTTACGATAAACGCGCGCGTGTCATTCACAGGCACAATGGAAATTGTATTTCCGCCATTCGCGCCGTCTATGGTGGCGCTTGTGCTAATGATTTCGGCAGAGTTGAGGTAGATGGTGCCGGGGGAATGATTGCCGTTGCAGTTGAATGTGACGGTGCCGCCGCCCGCAAGGGCAGTATCAAGATGTGCGGCATCGCAAACAGTAACCACACCGCCTGCCTCGACGTGCTGGGGCATTTGGAGCGCGAAAAAAATCCATGCCATCGTGAGCACAATGGCTGCGCCAAATAGAAAGCTCAGGACCCGTAATCTCATTTTTCCCCTTGTGCCAAATCACAAAACTTGGCGGTTGTTTTTTTCTGGCTCTCTATTTCGGCGATAGGTCATGGGCGAGCGCCATTCTGCTAGCAGACTCTGGTGGAAATAGACAGGATTTACAGGATTCAATGCAGAATCAAGTTTAGAAAATCATGTTAATCGTGTTAATCCTGTCAAAAACTGAATTCCCGCCAAGTCCAGTATGTAACGATTGGGGATGAGTGTCAATTGCCCGGTCTTGCTCGTTATGGTTTTGTAACAGCTTTCAAATTTGTCCTACCGATGCGCCGTAACACTTGCTCCACAATTCCGCGTACATTTTTTCTTCGCGCTCCCATCGCGCATCATCCCAACCCAATTCGCTTTGTACAATCGCGCGAATTTCCTTTATGCAATCCATTCCGCCGCGCGGCAATAACAATCCGAGACGCACGCGGCGCATCAACAAATCGTCGAGATGAATCACGCCTTCGTCACGCGCTGCCCAACGCAATTCCGCCCACAGCGCGGATAAATTTTCAATGCGCGTCAATTCGCCATCGTGCGCGGCGTCGAGCAATGCGCGCGCGTCTTGACCATAGCGCCCAAGCAATCGCAAGCGCGCGTTTGGTGGAAACGTTTGGAATAATTTCTCATCGTGCGGCAAGCGGTCCAAGACGCGTTGCGGCACAATCACGCGCTTCATGTTCGGCAAACGCGCGCGCACCGCATCGAGCGCGTTTTGTGCCATCAAGCGAAACGTGGTGAGTTTGCCGCCCGTCACCGTAAGCAAACCATTTTCCTCCCACAATACAAACTCGCGCGATTCTTTGGACGGGTCGGGATTCCCCGTGTCCACAACAGGACGCAAACCCGCGAACGTGGCTTGAATGTCGCGCGTCGTCAATGCTTGCGCAGGAAAAACAAATTGCGCCGCGTCCATGAGATATTCGATTTCGTTCGAGGTGATGCGCGGATTCGTTTCGATGTTCGCGTGGTCGTGGTCGGTGGTGCCGAGAAGCGTGACGCCTTCCCACGGCAGCGCGTACAACGGACGCTTGTCGCGCGGATGGAGAAAGGTAACCGCGCGTGTCAGCGGCAAACGCGCGAACGGAAAAATCAAATGACTGCCGCGCAATTTTCGCAAATGTTCTTTTTGTAAAAATTCGCGCCCGCGCAATTCATCCGCCCACGCGCCTGTGGCATTGATGACGACGCGCGCTTGAATTTCTTGCGTTCGCCCACATTCGACATCACGCAAAACAACACCACAAATTTCATTTGATCCCTCGCTGTGTTCGGGACGGGCTGTTTCACGAACGTTACGGCGAACGTTCGCTACGAGATTGACGTTTGACGTTTGACGCAGTAAAGATTCCACACGCGCGTAATTTAACGCGACGCCGCCATCGCGCACGGCTTCACGGATTACGCGCAGCGTTAAACGCGCGTCATCCGTCTGCGCGTCGAAATAACGATACGCGCCTACGAGTTCGGGCGATTGCAATTCGGGAACGAGTTCACGCGCGCGTTGGGGAGTGAGATGTTCGTGCTGCCAGCGTAACGCGAGCGTGTCGTACATCATCAGCCCAATGCCAAACACCCAATCGGGCGGCGAATCGTGTTTGAAATTGGCGAGCAGAAACGCGTTCGGCGTAACGAGCCCGCGTCCTTCGCGCACAAGGCGGTCGCGTTCGCGCACCGATTCAATGGTGAGTTTGATTTGCGCGTTTTTCAAATAGCGCAAACCGCCGTGAACCATCTTGCCCGAACGCGATGAAGTTCCCGACGCGAAATCATGCTGCTCCACCAACAGCGCGCGCAAATTCGCCCGCGCCGCCTCGCGCAAAATTCCCGCGCCCGTGATGCCGCCGCCAATGATGATAATGTCCCACGCGCGGTCAAGGTCAGACCAAATTTGTTCACGCCAGTTTTGTTGCCACATCGAATTCGAGTAGCCCGTAGCAGGTATCACGTAGTAAGGAAACCTGCTACCTACTACTTGCTACCTACTACTTGCTACCTACTACCCACTACCTGCTTTCCCGGATTCATCATTCCATACGGGTCGAACGCGCGCAGACTATTTTCAATCGCCAAAATACCGAGCGCGCCTTTTTCGGCAATGAGGTACGGCGCGTGGTCAATGCCGACACCGTGTTGATGTGAAATTGTGCCGCGCTGTGCGACGATGATGTGACTCGCGGCAGTTTTCAATTTGTGCCACCGCGCGAGCGTTTCATTTGCATCGCGCGCGCGGCGAAACGCGTAGGTTACGTAAATACTTGCGCCGTCGTTATATACATGCGAAAGATGCGCGAACACGAGCACGCGTTCGCCGCTTTCATTCAAGCCATTGCGAATGACTTGCTTGATGACGTTTGACGTTTCACGTATCACCGACCACGGCACCGCCGTTTCTAAAGTATCCAACGCGTAACCCATTTCCCAAAGCGTGTTACGAAGATATGGCGCGCGGAAACGATTTTTCTTCCACACGTTGCCAATGAGAAATGGAACGGGCAAGCCGCCAAATGCGCGCAATGCGTTTTCGGTTTCGCGCCGCACGCGCGCGGTTTCCCGCCGCGTTCCCGTGACGCCATAAATCAACATACATTTTTCCGCGCCGTAACCGATGGCGTTCAACGCGCGTTGCGCGAATTGAATCGCGTTCGTATGTCCCGCGAGCATCAAGTTTGCAAACGTTTCGTCCGCGTCGCTCAAACGCAGCATCGAAACACCGACGCGCTGTTGTGCAAGTTCGCGCACCGCGTTCACGCCCGATTCCCAATCGCGCAGCACCACCGCGTAGAAATTTTCAAATTCGGGAACGGGACGAATGCGAACGGTTGCGCGCGTGATGACGCCCGCGCGTCCTTCGCTGCCCAAAATTATTTCGCGCACATCGGGACCTGCCGCGCTCGCAGGAAACGGCGGCAATTCCAATTCACCAAGCGGTGTTTCGACGTGCGCGCCCGCGAATAAATTTTCGATGCGCCCGTAATAGTACGATTGCTGTCCGCTCGAACGCGCAGCAATCCAGCCGCCGAGTGTGGAAAATTCCCACGATTGCGGAAAATGTCCGAGCGTAAAGCCGCGCGCGCGTAAATGATTTTCGAGTGCAGGACCCAGAATGCCCGCGCCGAATGTGGCGAGGTGACTTGTCTCGTCGAGTTCGTACAATCTGTTCAAACGTGAAACGTCAAGCGTCAAAGTAGGAATGTTTTGAAGCGGATTGATGTGACCTACGACGCTGGTGCCGCCGCCATAGGGGATGAGCGCAATTTGCGCGTCGCGCGCATAACGAATCACTTCGCGCACCTCCGCGTCATTTTGGGGAAACGCAACACCGTCGGGAAACGCGTCGAGGTTGCCCGAACGCAGCGCAATCCAATCGGGCAAACTTTGTCCGCGCGCGTGCAATGCGCGTACGTCCGCGTCCGTGTTGACGAGCGGATGAAATTTTTTCGTAAACGGCGCGGCGAGACGCGAAATCGGAACGCGTCCGAGCACATCGTCGAACGAGGCATCAGGAAAATTTTCGCCCGCGCCGATAACGCTTTCAAGAAAACGCGCCGCACCGTTTGGCAAATGCGCGTGAATCGAATCATCGCCCCAACCATTCCAACGTTTCATGTTATAGTTCTCCGCGTAGGACAAATTTGAAATTTGTCCTACCTTTCAGGTAAATTTTACATCAAGTCGGTTACGTTCATGTCCAAATCGAGTAAGTTTTACGTTGTCTGGAAAGGTCGCCGCACGGGAATTTTTACAACGTGGGATGAAGCCAAAGCGCAAGTGAATGGATTCGCGGGCGCGCAATACAAAGCGTTCAACACGCGCGCGGAGGCGGAAGCGGCGTTTCGTCACGGTTGGGAACGGGTAGGCACGGAACCTGGTTCTGTGCCTACCAATTCCGTGCCTACCCGTTCCGTTGCGACCCCGCGCGCACGCTGGAAGCAATTACGTTTGTTGGGAATCGAGCCGCCGGTTCTGCCGAGTTATTGCGCGGACGCGGCGTGCGCGGGGAATCCGGGCGTGCTGGAATATCGCGCGGTGAAAACGGAAACGGGCGAAATTCTTTTCGCGCGCGGACCGTTTCCCGAAGGCACAAACAACATCGGTGAATTTTTGGCGATTGTGGAAACCTTAAGGATTCTGCGCGCCCAAAATGACGCGTCGCCGATTTATTCTGATTCGCGCAATGCCATGAACTGGGTCAAGGCAAAGAAATGCAAAACGCAATTGACAGTAAACGCGCGCAATGCAAAATTATTCGATTACATTGCTGACGCGGAAGAGTGGTTGCACGCGAACGTGTATGCGAATAAGATTCTGAAATGGCGGACGGAGGAGTGGGGCGAGAACCCGGCGGATTATGGACGCAAGTAGTGCGATGGTGCAATAGTGCGATGGTGCAATGGTGAGATAGTAATCCGAATGGCGGCGGATCGCGCAACGCGCATTGTTTTTTGCCGCGCTCTTGTTCAGCCGTCGAATTCAATTCGATGGTTGTCGCGCGAGAAAGAACGCGAGGGTGAGGAGTGCGGTGCCGAGCGCGACGGTGATGACACCGGAAATCATTTGTTGAATGGACGCGCCCATGAGCACATCATCGTACACGTGATTGACGAGATGAAGCGCGCTTGCCAACAACGCAATTCCAATCAGCGGGCGATATTTTTGGGGCGCGCGCGCTGCCCACAACAATCCAATTCCAATCGCCGTAACAAACGCGCCGAGGTCGCCTTCATAATGGCGATTGAACGGCGGATAGTTGCCGATGTTTTCAAAAAACCATTGCGGCGCGAATACGAGCGCGAGACCGGTGGTGAGATTGATGATGCCGAGCGCGGCGACGAGAATTTGCAACATGCGTTGAGTGGTCAGCATGGTTGGCGAATGTTACATCGAACGCCCACGGAATTGCAAGCGCGCGGTGCCGGAATCCAAAACCGGGAAAGCAGCGTAAAGGAATGTTGACTTGATTTCAAGAGGGCAGAAATGGCAGGAGCGAATTTAGAACGCGCGCGCGAATTGATTGACGCGCAATACGCGCAGCCGCTCGATTTGGACGAACTCGCGCGCGCGGCAAATTTTTCGCGGTATCATTTTTTGCGCGCGTTTCGGCGCGCGTTTCATGAAACGCCGCACGAATATCTCACACGCAAACGGCTGGAACGCGCCAAAGAATTGTTGGCGGAAAGTGAATTGACGGTGACGGAAATTTGTTTTGAAGTGGGCTTTGAAAGTTTGGGTTCGTTCAGCGCGTTATTTCACAAAATCGTCGGCTGGTCACCCTCTATTTATCGCGCCCGCGCGTGGGAGATGCGCAAGAATCCGCTGAAATTTATTCCAAATTGTTACGTCATCAAACACGGTATTCCGGTCCCCGACGCGGCAGATTAATGTTTTGCCGCGTATTTTTTCCCTGCTGACACAAGTGAGCAATTTTGGAGAAGCGCAATTAGAACGGTTGTGCTAAGGTGGGGCAAATTTCAAATTTGCCCTACAAGGAGGAAAAATGATTACCAAATTTACACACGCATCGCTCTATGTGCGCGACCAAGCCAAAGCGTACGATGTCTATGTCAACAAACTCGGCTTCAAAGTGCATACTGACATGACAATGGAAAACGGCTTTCGCTGGCTCACGGTGACGCCGCCAAATCAGCCCGATGTGGAAATTGTTTTGGCAGAACCGAAAGAGCCGATGTTTGATGCCGACCTCGTGCCGCATATTCGCGCACTCTTGGACAAAGATGCGATGGGCGGCGGAGTCTTGGAAGCGGACGATTGCCAAAAAACGTACGAACAATTGAAAGCGAAGGGCATTGTCTTTCGCAAACCGCCGACAAAGGAATTTTATGGCATCGAAGCATTGTTTGAAGACGGCTGCGGCAATTGGTTCTCGCTGACCGAGCATCCGAAAGAATAGTTATGAAAAAAAACGCGGGAGAAATTTCTCCCGCGTTTTTTTACGCAACAACCATCAACTCGCGTGAATAATGGCTCAATGCTTCGCCGCCATCGTCGCGCACGACGAAAACATCTTCGACGCGCACCATCCATCTGCCATCCAAAATAATACTCGGCTCATCGGTGAACGTCATGCCATTTTGCAGAATCGTTTCGCCGTGACCCGTAAGAAACGGCGGTTCGTGTACGTCCATGCCGAAGCCGTGTCCCAAACGATGGCGAAAATTTTCTGCGTACCGTGCGCGCGAGGCGGTCAGAGTAATTGATAGTCATTTGTACTCCTGAGATTAGAGATTCGAGATTAGAGACTGGAGACTGGAGATTGGAGATTTGGTTGCAGGATGCTAAATAAATTCAAATTGTTGTCGGCGAGAAATTGTTCAACTACGTTAAAGCCGCTGGCGTTTGCCAATTGTTCGACTTCATTTTCACTCACGAGATGCACATAGCGATAACTCGCGCCGCCGCGTTTCCAATCTACAAGATAATCACCGTGTTCAAGACGTTCCAGCGGAACGTCTCTACGATTTTCCCACGCAACAATTTTTTTTCGCAAGCGTTCGCTGTTTAAAAATTGCCAGTTGCTCATGACGAAAATGCCGCGCGGTTTCAACAACGCGCGAATTTCTTGCAAAACGTTCGCGCGCAATTCGAAACCGGGAATGTGATGCAAGACCGCGAGGGAGACGATAACGTCAAATGGTGACGTGTCGCGTAAATTTTCGCTCCAGTGTGGTGTCGTCAAGTCAACGACGCGAAATTGGACGCGCACATTTTTCAGTGCCGCGTTTTTTTTCTGCGCGAACGAAATCAATTCTGCCGAGCCGTCAATCCCGATGTAATCGAGCGAAAAACCTTCGCGTTCCAACGTTCCCGCCAAACGCCCATTTCCACACCCCGCGTCGAGCAAGCAAATATCGTTCGCCAGATATTTCCGAAAAGGTTCGAGGTTGAATCGTTCGCTCGAACGCGAATCGGAAAAATCCGCGCTGAATTGGGAATAAAATTTGCGGTTGAGTGTGACAAGTTGGTTGACCGTTTCGGCGTCCACAGGTAAGATTATAAACGCAGATGGGGAAACGCAAACCAACCAAAATAGAGGATGTGCAAGTCCAAGTCGCGCGCTGGATGGCGCAGGCGCAACATGACTTGGAAAGTGCGCGCAAGAATTTTCGCATCAAGGTATATGATGTTGCAATCGTCTTGTGCGAGCAGTCGTTGGAAAAGGCGTTAAAGGCATTGTATATCGCGCAGAGACAAGAATTCGCGCCGCGTTCACATGATGTTGCTTTTTTGGCGAGTGAGACAAATCTGCGCCCGCAATTAGACGCGACATTGTTACAATTGCAAGACCTTTATTTTCTGTTGCGTTATCCAGAACCAGAAGGTCCCTTGCCATTTGCATTGGCAACGCGTGAGGACGCACAAAAAATCATCAAACTGACGGCGCTCGCGTTGCCAATGATTCGGACGGAGTGTGAAGATGCTCAAAAAGAACATTCAGAAACGCCTAAGCCATCCTAAAGTGGATGAGTTTGTAAAGAATTATTTGCCTAAGATTCAAAAATTCTACGCGCCCGAACAAGTATGGCTCTTTGGGTCGCACGCGCACGGCAAACCCCAACGCTGGAGCGACTTGGATGTATTGGTCGTTTCCAAAAAATTCGCGCGCGGCGAACGCACCAAACGGCGCTCAACGTTTTTGACAAAAACAGGAATATGGGATGACCACAAACTTGTTATTGACCCACTTTGTTATACACCTGCTGAATTTGCGCGTTGGAAGGACGCGCCGACAATCATTTCCGAAGTGGTGAAAACGGGGATTCGGTTGATTTAGGTGAGATGGAAACCTCTCAACTCCTGGCTTTTTTTGATGCTGTACGCGCTTCGGACAAACTGACCGCCACGCAATTGAACGCGCTGCTGGTGAAACACGTTCACGGCGCGGATGGAAATTCCGTCGCGCAGTGGCAAGTGGTGTCCGCGTACAAAGAACTCGCCGCGCAAGGTGTCATTCCGTTCGAGCGCGAATTGTTTGAACGCTTGCGGATGAAACCGACGCGCACGATGAGCGGTGTTGCGCCCGTTGCCGTGTTGACAGGTCCGTATCCGTGTCCCGCCGATTGCATTTTTTGTCCCGATGCAAAAGGCGTGCCGCGCAGCTATTTGCCGGACGAGCCCGCTGTGCAGCGCGCAATGCGCGCGCGGTTTGACCCGTATAAATCTACCAAAGCGCGGATGGACGCGCTCGAAGCGATGGGGCATCCGATTGATAAAATCGAATTGCTCATCATCGGCGCGACGTGGTCGGCGTATCCGAAAAAATATCAAGAGTGGTATGTGCGAAGATGTTTGGATGCGATGAACGGGGGCGAACCCGCGCAGACGTTGGAAGAGGCGCAAAGGAAAAATGAAACTGCCGCGCACCGCAATGTCGGCATGGTCATTGAAACGCGTCCCGATTATATTGACATGGACGAGGTGCGCCGCCTGCGTTGGCTCGGCATGACGAAAATTCAACTCGGCGCGCAGAGTACGGACAATCGCATTCTAGAATTGAACAAACGCGACCACACGATTGAGGACACGCGCCGCGCGGTGCGCCTCCTGCGGCTCGCGGGATTCAAACTGCATTTGCACTGGATGCCGAATTTGTACGGCGCAACGCCCGAAAGCGATGTGCGCGATTACGAAAATTTATGGAACGATGTTGCGCTGCGTCCTGACGAATTGAAAATTTATCCGACGATGTTGATTGAGGGAACGAAATTGTACGAGATATGGCAAGAGGGAAAATATCGTCCGTACACCGACGCGGAATTGATTGAAACGCTCGCGCAGGCAAAACGTTTCACCCCCCCCTACTGCCGCATCAACCGGGTCATCCGCGACATTCCCGCGCAGTACATCACCGCGAGCAGCACGCAATCGCATCTGCGCGTTGTCGTACAACAAGAAATGAAAAAGCGCGGGTGGCAATGTCAGTGTATTCGTTGTCGTGAAATCAAAAACGAGAGACTAGAGATTGGAGAACTGGAGATTAGAGATTATCCGTACGAGACGGACGCGACGACGGAACATTTTTTGCAGTACGTGACGCCGAGCGGAAAACTCGCGGGGTTCTTGCGCTTGAGTTTGCCGCATGAAAATGTGCCGCGTGAGGAAATTTTGCCCGAGCTGTATGGCGCGGCGATGGTGCGCGAGCTGCACATTTACGGACAGGCGTTGGAACTCGGCGCGCAACATTCGGGGCAAGCGCAGCATTCAGGACTTGGCAGAAAGCTTGCCGAACACGCGATGCAGATTGCGCGCAATGCGAATTTCAAACGCATTGCCGTTATCTCCGCGATTGGCACGCGCGAGTATTATCGCAAATTGGGATTCGAGTGGGACGGGTTGTATATGGTGCGGGAGATTTGAGATTTGAGATTGCAACAGTCTCCAGTCTCTAGTCTCCAATTATTTTCAACACTTGCGGCAACAACTCATTTGTCGTCCCCAATCCCTCCTTCCCCCAAATCGTTCGATTGCCTTTCCAATCGCCAAAATAACCGCCCGCCTCGGAAAGTATCGGAGGGAACGGTCCGGAATCCCACACTTCCATAATCGGGTCGAGCATCAATTCCGCGCGTCCGGTCGCCACAAGCGCATAGCCGTACGCGTCCCCCCATCCGCCGCGAAAGTACGTGGCACTTTTCAGACGTTCCCATTCCGCCCCGCGATTGTATTTGTCAAACGATTTCGCGTCCGCGTGGGCAACGTTTGCGCGCGACAAATCGCTCACATCGGAAACGCGCGCGCGGCGTCCATTCCAGAAACAACCTTCGCCTGTTGCGGCGGCAACCATTTCATCCAACGCGGGAAAATACGCGACGCCAACCTCGACCTTGTTTTCAATTTCCAAACCGATTAGTACGGAATAAAGCGGAATGCCGCGCGTAAACGATTTGGTGCCATCAATCGGGTCAATAATCCAGCGATGCGTCGCATGTTGAAAATTATCGCCGTGTCCGTATTCCTCGCCCAAAATTTCGTGATGCGGAAAATTTTTTTCAATGCGCGAACGAATCAGCTCTTCCGCTTTTTTATCCGCGACCGTTACCGGCGTATCATCCGCTTTGAAATCGGGTTGAAGGTTGGTCAGATAGTAGCCGAGCGTGAGACGTCCCGCGAGATACGCGGTTTCGATTGCAAAATCCAAAAGCGCGCGTAAATTTTCTTTCACAAATTTTCTCCTCGCATTAAAAATTGTTACCGTTCCATCGCATGAGACGTAAAACAAATGGCGTCGTCACAAGGCGCAAAATTTTAACATAAAAATCTGCGAATTGACGGTATAATGCAAACTGTCGTTCGCCATTTTGGAGGAAATTAAAATGTCTCGTCCGACCGGCATCACCATCATTGCAATTCTCGCGTTCGTTGGCGGCTTGCTCGGGTTGTGCGGCGCGCTGCCTGTCTTTGGAATCAGTTTGATTGCAGGTGCGTTCGTGCCGCCCGTCGGGGTGATTGGCATTCTCATCGGCATCATCCTCGCGGCGAGTCCACTCTTGATGCTGGCGTTCGCTTATGGCGCGTGGAATTTGCGTTCGTGGGCATGGCTGCTCGGCATCATCGCCACCGGAATTTCCGTGCTCAGCGCGCTCATTGCTGTTATCACGACAGGGAACATTTTCGCCATTGCCACACACGGCATCTTGCCCATCATTGTGTTCGTCTATTTGCTCTTACCCGACACGCGCAAAGCATTCAAATTGTAACTGACGACAGATGACAGATGACAGCACACAGATGACAGTTCGTTGTCTGCGGTCTGTTATCTGTCATCTGTGTTCTGTTCTCATGCTCCTCACTCATCTCGCCCTTTCCCACTTTCGCAATTACGCACATCTCGAAATGGATTTCGCACCGGGCATTACGCTCTTGCACGGCAACAACGCGCAAGGCAAGACGAATTTGCTCGAAGCGATTTTCTTTCTTGCCACCGCGCGTTCACCGCACGCGGGCGCGGAACGCGAATTGATTCACTTTGGCGCGGCAAGCGAACCGATTCCGTTTGCGCGTGTCGAAGCAAAAGTGGAACGCGCGAGCGGACAGACAATTGATTTGGAAATTGTTTTGGTGACGGGCGAGGAACGCGATTTGAGTACCGCGCGCGTAAGCAAACGCATCAAAGTGAACGGCGTGAACAAACGCGCGCTGGATCTTTTGGGAAATTTGAATGTCGTTTTGTTTTTGCCCGAAGATTTGGATTTGGTGTTTGGTTCGCCCGGCGACCGCCGCCGTTATCTCGACACGACACTTTCGCAAATTGACCCGAAATATTCGCGCGCGCTTTCGCAGTACGGAAATGTGTTGGAACAGCGCAACGCGCTCTTGAAAGAATTTCGCGAACGTTCGTACAACGCGGCGGAATTGGAAGTGTGGAACAACAAGCTCGTGGAAAATGGCGCATATGTGATGGCGCGCCGCGCGCA
>JAKOPZ010000201.1 GCA_029778615.1 Chloroflexota bacterium
TCAAATGTTTCGTGCGGAATCGGTGTCACGAACGGCGCGGCGAGTCCGAGGTCAGGCGTATTTTCGATATTGCGCGCAATGCGCGCCGCGTCATCGCGCGCTGACACGAGATACACATGCTGCGCGAAAATTCGCGCGTTCGGAAACGCGTCCGCGCCAAGTATGTGGTCCCAATGCGCGTGCGTGAGAATCACCGCGTCCACATTCCAATTTTGCGCGCGCACAAATTCCGCCAGCGCATCAATTTCGCTCTGCTTGAGTCCCGGGTCAATCAACGCCGCGTTTCCTTCCGAAACGAAAATCCCGCTGTGATACGTAAAGAGTTCGCTGGAGTTGAACCAAAGGTTTGTAGTGAGTTGTTGCATGATGCTACTCAATGAATCGGCAAAATGTGAGTCACGCGTTTTGGAAATAACACATCGAGCAGCGCGCTCGTTTTTTCATCATTCATCACGCAATCGGGAAACATCGCTTGCAGTTCCGCGCGCGAACGATAGCCGAAAAGCAGTTTCAAAAACGTCAAGTCAGGAAATGCCGCGTCGCCATATCCGCTTTGTCCATAATCGCCCGCCGTCGCGCGCCATGCTTGCGCGGTTACGAGTTTGCCGTTTTCAAAAATCATTTCCACGCCATCGCCATAAAAATTCAAGCGCAATGTGTCGGTCAGTCGGCGAAAATTCGATGCGGCGATGCGTTGCGCCAAAAGCGGCGCGATATGCTGCAAGAATGCGGGCATGTCGGGAACGCGCACATACCACGCATAACCTCCAAACAACGGCGCGGTGCGTTCGGGGAACATTTCATAAAACGGATGATTCGATTGCAAGAACCAGCCAAGTTTTGCAAAACGGTTATTGCCCGCCACGTCCATCGTTTCGGCTTGCTTGACCAATCCGCGCAAAACGCTCGGCGTCACCTCGTCCCACGCGTACTGCGGAAGAATTTCATAGCATTGCACCGTGTTGCGACCTTGATACACATAGCGGCGATGCATTACAATTCCAACGTGTTCGCCCGCGCTGGTTTCGATTACATCCCACCACGAGATGTTGCCATTCAGCGGATTGTTTTCGAGAAAATTTTCATACGCGAACATTGTTTCATCGCGCTCGCAAGAAATGTACGAACGCGCGCACGCTTGCTTGTACATTTCCACAATGAACGGCAAATCATTGCGCGCAGCGCGGCGCAGGCGAAATTTTTCTTGCTCGCCCTTTTTCAATTCGGGAATTTGTTGTGGCACAAA
>JAKOPZ010000202.1 GCA_029778615.1 Chloroflexota bacterium
ACGGGCGTCATGGTCGTCGCGGGCGCTTGCGTTGGCGCGGGCATCGCGGTGGGTTGTGCGGGAGCCGCCGTGGGCGGAGCCGCCGTCGGTTGTGCGGCGGGGGCGCAGGCAGCGATGATGGCAACGACTGCCAGCACCGTAAACAGTACGACAAATTTTTTCATTTCTTCTCCTCCGTGCTTGGATTCATGATTTACGATTGGTGATGGATGCTTGCTAGGATGCGCGTATAAAGACCACCTCCTTTTAGTTCAAAATCAATTGCCCAAAATCAGAAAGCATAAATCTAACATCACAAACCAGTCCCAAGAAACATGAACAAAATGGCTGTGCAAAAACGCTGGGCTGACAAATTCAATTGATTATTTGCATGCCGCGAATCCGGTAAATTCATTTTGTTCGTGTTTCTAAAGAATCGAGGGTTCAAAAATCACTCCTCCGTTTTTCGCACCGAAGCGTGCCACGGAATCACCAGGCGTTCGACCGCGACAATGAGCAAATAAAACGCAATCCCCATTACGCAGGCGACGATGATGGCTGCCCACGAATTTTCAAAACGCGACAGCGCGGCTTCTTGCGTGATATACACGCCCAGCGCGTCGCGCGTGCCGCCGAAAAATTCGCCGACGACCGCGCCAATCAACGCGAGCGTGGAACAAATCTTGAACGCGTTAAACATGTACGGCAGTGAATTGGGGATGCGCACCTCGCGCAGCACTGTCCATTCGCTCACCGCGTACGAACGCATCAATTCGAGCGCGGACGGTTCCACCAACGTCAAGCCGCGCGTCATATTAATCATCATGGGGAAAAAGGTGATGATGGCGACGATTGCCATTTTGGAAAACTGGTTGGTCACGCCAAACCAATTGTTCATAATCGGCGCAAACGCAATAATGGGCACCGAGTTCGCCGCAATCGCCAACGGGAGTAACGTTTCGCGCGCGGCGGTCCAGCGCGCTGTCGCCAACGCGACGAGGATGCCCAAGGTGCAGCCAAGCGCGAATCCGCCGAGCGCTTCGCTGCCCGTATACATTCCGCGATTCAATAATTGCCCAAACGTTTCGACAAACGCTTGCAGAATGGCACTGGGCGCGGGCAAAATGAATTTCGTAATGCCCAAGCCGCGCACAAACACTTCGGCGCCCACGAGCACCGCGACAAAAATAAGAATCGTGGGCAAATAATAGCGCACGCGGTCATAGAGCGAGGCGCGCGATGCGTCTTTTTTTATAGCGAGACGACTTGGATACATTTTTTCGGCGGATGGAGTCATTTGTACTCACTTTTTGTCTTGCATCAGCTCGTCAGAGGATTCAACCAAATAATCCGCAAGACGCTTTAATAAACGTTTGTGTCGCTCTGGAGAAATTTCACCGATGGTTCCAATTACGCGTGAACGTGGCAAGACTGCGAGAAAACCAAGCCGTATGAGTGATTCGGCTCGAACTCCACTCACAGTGAAATCGGCCTCCCCCGTCTTGATAATCTCATCGAAATCCTTTACCTGTTGCTGTAACTGGGTGCTAACACCACACACCAATAAATCACGAAAGGGTAACATCTCGCGCAAAAAAATCGCAGGACGATTTTGATAATACCATCCACTTGTGGCAAAGGAGTGAGAATCACATCACCTTCCTTCATATTCCGCGTTCGGCTCCTTGACTAGATGCGCAGAATACTCTGGTTCATTCTCACCATATGCAGTAGCAAGCCCTTGCTCTGCCAATGTGAACCATGCCATATTTTCTTGATTGGGTAAAACAAGAATCAGTAACGGCATATTTGGTTTGAGACGAAACGAGTCATCCAACACAATTTGCTTGCCGTCAAAATGTGCGCGCAGTCCAATCAGTTCCATCTTTATTGCTCCTTCATTCCTCGTTGCTTTGCAACGATTCACTCCCGCGCAATCCTTCGCGCACCCGTGTAATCAATTCATAATAGCGCGGCAGCTCGCGCGTATCAAAGTTGCGCGGCTGTGGCAAATCAATCGGAATGATTTGCGTGATGCGTCCAGGGCGCGCGCTCATCACCACCACACGCGTCGAGAGAAAGACCGCTTCGGGAATCGAGTGTGTGACAAACACAATTGTCGTCTGCGTGCGCCGCCAAATGTTCAGCAGTTCCGCGTTCAAATGTTCGCGCGTAATTTCGTCCAATGCACCGAACGGCTCGTCCATCAACAACAGCGGCGGATTGAACGACAACGCGCGCGCAATCGAGACGCGCTGCTGCATCCCGCCGGAAAGTTGGTACGGATAATGTTTTTGAAAACCGTCGAGTTCCACCAACGACAACATGGCATGGGCGCGCTCGGCGCGTTCCTGCGGTGACGCGCCCATAATTTCCAACGGCAGCTGCACATTTTTTTCCACCGAACGCCAATCGAATAACACGGGCGCTTGAAACACAATGCCGTATTCGCGATTCACGCGCGCTTGCGGCGCCGGTTTTCCATTCACCAGTACCGTGCCGCTCGTCGGCGCAATCAAATCGCCAATGATACGCAGCAGCGTAGACTTGCCGCAGCCCGACGGACCGATGAGCGAAACGAATTCGCCTTGCTCGATTTGCAAATTGATGTCTTGCAGCGCGAAGGTTTGATTCGCGCCCGACTTGAATGTTTTATTGACAGAGGTAATAGAGACGACAGACATAGGAACAAGCTAAAAGTTAAAAGCTAAAAGGCAAAGTTGATGCCCACTTTTAGCTTTTAACTCTTTCCTTTTAGCTTTCCAACTTTCGCATATTGCGCGTCATCACACGTTCGAGCAAAGTGACGCTGATAAAAAAGAGAATGCCGACGAGGGCGGTAAAAAGAATCACTGCCCACAATTTGGGCGGGGTGATGGCATAGTACTGATTGAAATTCAAAATCGCGCCGCCGAGCCCGTCACGAATGCCTGTGGGCAGTTCGCCGATAATCGCGCCCACAATCGAAGTCGTCGCCGCGATTTTCAGTGCGGTGAAAATGTACGGGAGCGCGGAGGGCATTCGCACTTTCCACAAGGTCGTCCAATCCGATGCGGCGTACGATTTCATCAATTCAATCGCGCGCGGGTCGGGCGAACGCAGACCGCGCAAGGTGTTGATGGTGACGGGAAAGAAACAAAGGTACGCGGCGAGAATCGCTACCGACCACCAGCCCGCGTTGAGCCACACGACCACCATCGGCGCGATGGCGAGAATCGGAATCGTTTGCGAAGCGACGACGTACGGCGAAAGGGCGCGTTCCAATAAATTGGAATGGGCAAAGACGATGCCGAGAACCAAGCCGAGCGTAGTGCCAATGATAAAGCCCGCGAGCGCCGCTTGCATCGTCACGACCGCCGCTTGAGCAAGTACATTGACGAGCGGGGGACCGTTGCGCTGTGCCGGTTGAATGAACGCGCCGAAAATGTCCCACAAGTGCGGCATGTTCAAATCGCTCGCGAGTTTGAGGTCAAAAGGCGGAAACCACAGCAGATTAAACAGCGCGCCATTCGCGGTGGAAAAACGCCATGGTGAACCCGCCACAAACTTGAGCGCTTCCCACACGATACAAACTAAAATAAATACTAGGACAAAGCGCGCGACGGTCAAAAATGTCGAACGCGCGCGGCTCGGCGGCGGAACACTTACGTCCGCGCCGAGCGCTTCCATCGCGGAAATTTCCGCGTCTTGTACGAGCGCGCCGGGGAGAGTGGATTCAGCCATTTGTCTATCTTGTCATTGCGAGGAGCGCGGCGATGGAGTTCATCGCATGCGACGCAGCAATCTCAACGCGAGTTGCATCATGCCGCCGAATTTGAAAATCATGCAGCCAAACTCAAGTCCA
>JAKOPZ010000025.1 GCA_029778615.1 Chloroflexota bacterium
ACATTCACCGCCGTCGTTCCGGTCGGCGCGAGAATGAGCGGACTGAGACTCGTGAGCGCGTTTGTCGCGGTGACGCAGTGATACGGCGCGTGCGTTGTTGTGTCGAGTGTTCCGCCGAGGTCGTCCCACGTCGAGCCGTTGTAATGCCACACATGCAGTGCGCTTTCGGTTTGCCCGTTGTACTGCGATGGATCATTCGGGTCATAGCAGAGCGTGACAAGGAACGAATAGCCGCTGCCGCTTGTCGTCGCATCCCACGTTATCGTCAACGCGTTGGCGGGCGGTGTGCCGGGATGCGTGCCGGGAATTTCCCGATTGATTGCAAGTGAATCGTTGAAGGTGTTGCCCGATGTGATGCCCGCGAGCGTCGGACCAAAGGTATAAAGCGGACCAAAGACGAAATTGTTTTTTGCGATAGTGTGTCCATCGCTGTTGACGAATTCAAACGCGCCGATGTCGCACTGCAAATCATTGCGCGGTTCGCCGCGTTGGTCGAGGTTGTTGACGGTCGCGTTGTCCGCGCAAACGGTATCATCACCCGCGTCAATCGCAACACTGGAATTGCCGAGTGCCATGGTTTGTGTCGGACCGCCGTTGTTCGCAAGCGCTCCCAGAGCAGGGTCAACGCCAACGATGTTGCCGTTCGTGCCGTTCGTCAAACCGCATGCAGTACTGCCGTCCTCAAGGAGGTTATTATTACCCGTCACTGTGCCACTATATAGCACGCAATCGCCTCCGCTCGTACTGTTGGCGATAATGGTGTTCTTGAGCGTCGCCGACCCGGAAAGGGTAAAGATGCCACCGCCACTGGTCGCACTATTGCCCGAGAAGGTGCTATTGGTCACATTCAGCGTGTCGTTGTTTTCGATGGCGCCGCCTGACCCGTTCGCGACATTATTGCTAAACGTGGTGTTCGTGACGTTCAATGTGCCACTATAGTTTTGGATTGCCCCGCCCGGACTGCCCGGACCGTTGGCATGGTTCCCGCTAAAGGTGCTGTTGCGAACGTTCAAGATGCCGCCCTCATTGCGGATGACGCCATCGCACACACAGGCGCTGTCCGCAATCGTCAGGGTCTCGAGCGTCGCGGTCTTGCCGCTGTTGACCGCCAACACGCGCGCGTCGTTAATGGCGGTGAGTGTGATGCTTGCAAAATTTGCGCTTCCGTCAATGGTCACATCGTCGTCAATGATGGGCAGCATTGAACCGAGCGTGATGGTGCAGACATTATCGCTCAAACAGTCCGCACCGGTGTCGAGAATGTCGAATGTGATGGTGTCCGCGCTAGCCGGAGGAGTGTTCGCCGCGTGGATGGCTTCGCGCAGGGTGCAGTCTTGATTGCCGATGCCTTGCCCCAAGATGTCACACGAATTGTCGTTTGTGTCTGCCGCGTTGTTGACGACGAAATTCGGTCCGGTCTGGAATCCGGTATAGACCAATTCATACGCGCCGATATCGCAGAATAGACCTTGGGGACGCGTCTCGCCGCGTTGGTCAATCGTAATTGTATCTCCGTCGTTAAAGAGCGGGTTCGTGCCGCTGCTGACGTAGGTGCATTCTCCTGCCGGAACAGCATTAATCGCATTGCTGTCAACATTCAGCTTGAATGTTTGTGTCCGTCCGCCGTTGTTGGCGAGGGTCGTGTCGAAATTGGTCACCGCGCCGAGGCGGAAGGACGCGCTGCTGCCGCAGGTCGTGTCGTCAATCAAGTTGTTGCTGCCGGTGATGGTCCCACTGTTGTCACAATCGCCGCCGGTGTTGGTGTTTGTAATGATGCTGTTCCTGAGATTTAGTGTGTCAGTATTAAAGATAGCGCCGCCGCTGCCTGCGTAATTGCCACTCAAGGTGCTGTTCGTAATGTTTGTGGACGTCCCTGGCCCAAGGATAAAGACGGCGCCGCCGTTGCTTGCGAAATTGCCGCTAAAGGTGCTGTTGGCGATGTTGACCGTGCCGCCATAGTTATAGACGCCGCCGCCGCTGCCTGCGTAATTGCCGTTAAAGGTACTGCCGGCGATGTTGAGCGTGCCACCTTCATTAAGGATGCCGCCGGCGCCGCTCCCTGCATAATTCGTGTCAAGGGTGCTGTTGGTGAGGTTCAATGTGCCATAGTTCCAGATGCCGCCGGCAAAGCCGCTGATCACATAGCCATTGGCAATCGTCAACGCGTTGAGACTGAGCGTCTTGCCGCTGTTGACCATCATCACTCGATAGGAGTACGCGCCGCTGATGGTGATATTGCCATTGTTCGGCGCGCCGTCAATCATTACGTCGTCGTCTATCGCGGGCAGGGTGTTGAGGGCGCTGAGCGTGATGGTACAATCATTCGCGCCGCTGCATCCGCCATCCGTATCGGGAATGTTGAACGTAATCGTATCCGCGCCGATGTTGGCATTGGCTTCCGTAATGGCTTCGCGGAGAGAACAATCGGCATCGCAAGTCCCGTCGTTCGTGTCAGCGGTCTTGGTGACGACATAGCTCGCCGCGCGCGCGATTGGCGGCGCGGTGGAAACGAGAAAAAGAATTGCAAAAAAAATCGCAAAAGCGATGAGGATGCGAAATGGTTTGACGGACATGCCGGGTTCTCCTGAGTGCGGTTTGAATTGATTCGCAGATTTGATTAGTGCGTTGGTCG
Organism: Chloroflexota bacterium; assembly: GCA_029778615.1. Taxonomy (GTDB): domain Bacteria; phylum Chloroflexota; class Anaerolineae; order UBA4142; family SHND01; genus SHND01. Next base: position 2,633 of record JAKOPZ010000025.1, read on the forward strand.
AGTTCGGAGCTTGCTACAGGATACAACGTAAAACTTAATTTGCGTCTTAACGTGATGCCACTGGGCTATATTATGTACTATGCGCTTTTTGTTTTTGGCGCGCGTTGGGTGGTGGTTTTGGTCGTGCGGGCGGCGACGCCGATTTTTTCGAGCAGTTGTCTTTTGTCGCGCAAGGTTCTTGGAATCTTGCGGCGCATGACGACGATGTATTCTTGTGTCATTGTGTTATCCATCGCCCCTGAAACGTTGGTGGGGCTGTTGCGAAGCGGCATCCGTTTGTTGGGGATGGAACGATGAAACGTATCAATGTGAACAAAATCGTTTCTTTCAAAGAAACAACGAATCGCCGCGTCGGTGGGCAAGACAATGCCCTTGACCTTGCGATTGCCGACGACATAACACGCATAGCCACCCGGTACAAGTACCTGTGCGACGTGCGAAATCGAATTACAAAGGTCTGAGTAGAATGCACTGACCTCTAGCGCGCGTTTCGGGTCAACGCGGTGAATTTCGTGCAACGCGCTGTCGAGGGGTGTACACTCAAACGCAGAAATTTTCTTGACGCTTTTTCCGCCCATCAGTTTGTTGTCAATCTTGTCGGGTTCATCCAGACCAAGCCAAGCCGCCGAGAGACGCGAATACTGACCATAGGCAACCGTTGTATGCGAATCGCCATAAGGCGGTGAGGTGACAACAATGTCCACCGAAGCGCGCGCAATTTCTGTGTGGGGGATGCCTTCTGCGGTATTAAAGCCGTAAACGTTTGCCGTCGGTGGATGTTTGAAATTGCGCATGATGGCAAAAAATTTTTGCAAGCCCGCGCGGTTGCGTTTCAATTTTTCCGCCATCAGCTCAAACGCATCGGGATTGAACTTTTTCAAGTGTTCTTCATCATAACGATAGAGCTTGAATTCATGGTTGCGCGTGTTGGAACTCTCGCGCACGGTTTCGCTGAACGCCACTTGGAAAAAGATTCGCACACTTTCGTCGTCAATCCCATCAACAAACCGCTTGAGCCGCGCGAGATTTTCAATTACAGATGGTTTGAACCAAAATTCGAGACGGCTGATGCCTTGAATGTCGGGAGATTCGGCAAGAAATTTAGATTTGCGCGCCAGCACAAAGCGATTGAATTTGGAAATCTGCTCGTCCACTTTCTCAATATCGGGCGTCGCGGTTTTTGCTTTGGCGATGAGACGCGCGAGCGGATTCAAGTCTGTGCCGATGACATTCAAACCGCGCGTAAGCCCTTCGACCAATGAAGTGCCTGTGCCGCAGTACGGGTCAAACAAAAGGGTTGCGTCAACGGGTGCAAAGAGGTCAAGCAATTTGCCCGCGACTTGGGGAATCATGCGCGCGGGATAGTCGTGATAGCAATGCGTCAATTCACGCGTAGGCGCGCCGTTAAATGTCCAATCTTGCGCTTGGGTTTCTAAATCGGTGAGGAACGTCAATTGCTTGGTTTTCAACATCTTTAAAGCTCTTTGATATTTTTGAACAAGCTCGGCAATTTATCTTCGTGCGCGCGAAATCCTGTGCCATGATTCCGCGCGCTTGTGCCTTTGTCATGCAAGCGCAAGTCAACCACGATGTTGCCTTCTAAAATCTGATTCCGAATAATCTGGGGCGATGTGCCAGTGAGCAGGCGGGCGCGGTCATATTTGAACCATTCGATGTCGCCGCGCATTTCAGAGAACGCGCTGACGAGAATCAGTTGCGGTAATTTTTGCATAAAGCGTTCGGCGAGCGTTTCGAGTTGCCACTCGGCAAGCACTTGCCCCGACACATGCCGCACGGAAATGCTGGTGTCTTGAACATACAGGAACAAGTCGGTGCTGTTGGGCGTGCGCGACATGGTAAAGTAAAGCCCCAAGCGTCCGTTCGCGTCCGGCGTGCCATGTCGCTGAATTGCTTCCCATGGATTCATTTTCCAAACTTTGCGGTTGAATGTGAACAAGGTGATAAGCGAAGACGAGCCGATGCGATGCGTCTTGAGTTCCACTTTACCCAAGTCGGGAAAGGCGATGTTGTTTTCTTGAATCCCAAGCCAATGCTCAAACGTTTTGCCGATGCCCGTTGGACCGCGCCGCTCGGGAGGAATCCAGCCCGCCGCCTTGATGTGTGCGAGTTCCTTTTTGAAAACGTTGAGCGTCATTTGAGTCGGCATGGGTTGGAGATTGGAGGTTGGAGGTTGTGCGAGTGTAACAGAATCGGCGCGGGTTCGTCAAGGGGTGGTAGCGCAATCAAGCACATCCAAATTCAATTCTCTGTGGCGCCACCCGGATTATAAATCGGCGTGGCGCATTTCTTTCGCGTGTTGCAAATTCGCGTCACGCGCTTATAATTGATTCCGAAATTCGGAATCAAACATTTGCGCGCCGAACGTTTCGGCTCACGCATCGTTGCTGACAAATGAAACAAAAAACGTTTTGTTTGTCACGTGATATTGCGACGAGTTCCATTCTCGGCAGGCAAATGTTTTTTATTTACCGGAATTGTTAGGGCGAAGCATTTGCAGTGTTGTTTTCGTTTGGACGAACGCGAATGCAAATGCTTCGCCCCTACCTGTGAATCGTTCATGCCGCGCAAACGCGAAATCGCAAAACCAAAACGTAGCGAACGCTCGCCGCAGCGTTCACCTGCCGCCGCGCGCGTTGACGCCGACGCGAATAAATCCAACATCCCCGCGTCAGATGACGCATCATCACGCACACGCGTCGAGCAGGGCAATTTGCGTGATGCTGCGTCAGAACGCCCGTGGTCGAATCAAGAAATTGCCGCGCTGCTCGACCGCATCGGCGACATTCTCGCGATTCAAGGCGAGAACCGTTTCAAAATCATCGCGTATCAACGCGCCTCCGACGTGATTGAACACTCGTCGCGCGGCGTGCAGGATGTGTGGCAAGGCGACCCGGCGAACTTGCGCGCGATTCCCGGCGTCGGCGAAGCGATTGCGGACAAGTTGGACGAACTCTTTCGCACGGGGCAAATGAGCTATTACGAAAAAATTCGCGCGCAGATTCCCGAAGGACTTGTCGAACTCTTGCAAATTCCCGGCGTCGGTCCCAAAACCGTTGCCAAGTTTTGGAAAGATTTCAACATCACCACGCTCGACGCGTTAAAAGCCGCGTTGGAGAATCCCGAAAAAAATCTGCCGGGTATCGGCGACAAGACGATTGAAAATCTCAAGCAAGGCATCGGCACGATTGGGCTGCACACCACGCGCGTCCAGCTCGCCACCGCCGTCTACTTTGCGGACGAATTGATTGCGGAATTGCAAAAACGCGCGGGCGCTTCGATTCAAAAAATTTCCACCGGCGGAAGTTTGCGCCGCTTGCGTCCGACGATTGGCGATATTGATTTGCTCGCGGTGTCGAACGAGCCGCAACTGGTGCTCGACGCGTTTGTGAAATTGCCGCAGGTGCGCGAAGTGTTGGCAAAAGGCGAATCGAAAGCGTCCGTCGTCGCGCACAATGGAATGCAAGCCGACTTGCGCGTGCTGGAACCGAAAAATTGGGGCACCGCGTTACAATATTTCACGGGCAGCCGCGAACACAATATCCGCACGCGCGACATTGCCTTGAAAAAAGGTCTCTCGCTTTCGGAATGGAGTTTTGCCAAGTTAAAGGGCGGACGCGAAATTTTTTGCGACACCGAAGAAAAAGTGTACGAGCTGCTCGGCATGGAATGGATTCCGCCCGAACTGCGCGAAGCGTCCGGCGAAATTGAAGCCGCGCAAAAACATCAACTTCCGAAACTGATTGAACTGTCCGATTTGAAAGGTGACTTGCAGTGTCATTCGCGTTGGAGTGACGGCGTCGCGCCAATCAAGGCGATGGTAGAAGGCGCGCGCAAACGCGGTCTCAAATACATTGCCATCACCGACCACTCGAAAGGGCTCGGCGTCGCGAACGGACTCGACGAAAAACGCACGCGCGAACAATGGAAAGAAATTGACCGCATCAATCACGAATACGACGGCGCCTTTCGCGTTCTAAAAAGTGTCGAAGTCGAAATTCGCGCGGACGGCACGTTGGATTTGCCCGATGATTTGCTCGCGGGCTATGACCTTGTGCTCGCGACAACGCATTCGTCGCTCACTCAATCGCGCGAAAAAATTACCGAGCGCGTGTTGAAAGCAATGCATCATCCGCTCGTAGATATTTTTGGACATCCGACGGGACAGCTCATCGGCTCGCGCGAACCGAGCGCATTGGATTTGGAACAAGTTTTTCGCGCGGCGCTCGAAACGGGAACGATTTTAGAAATTGACGGCACGCCCGAACGCATGGACTTGACCGACGTGAACGCGCGGCGCGCGGTCGAATTGGGCATCCCTCTCGTTATAGATAGCGACGCGCATCATCCTGACGGTTTCGACGATTTGCGTTGGGGCATTGCGATGGCGCGGCGCGGTTGGATTACAAAAGAGAATGTGTTGAATACGCTGGAATGGGACGAGTTGCGAAAGCGGCTAAAAAGGAATTTATGATTTGCGATTTATGATTTCTGATTTCATTACTCATGTTACGCACTCGCTGTCATTTCGAGCCGCTTTTGCGAGAAATCTCTTGTTCGAAAATTGAGATTTCGCACTGCGTTCGAAATGACATGCGTAACATCCGTTCATAAGTGAATTCAAATCATAAATCAAAAATCCAATATCAAAATGACCATGACGGCTCTCTCGCGCAAGTTTAGCGCGGGCAGTGACGATATTGCGCGTGTGATGCGCGCGTTACTCGAACAGACGGACGCATGGCAAGTGGCGGGACGCGCAAATGTGCCTTTTGCGGAATTGGTGGACATTCTCCAAAACCTGCGCGAACACGGCTTGCTGACTTTTGAAAAATCAGAACTGCGCCTCACTCGCGAGGGTGAGGCGTTTGCGCGTGAATTGCGCGTGGCGCGCGCAGAAAATGTCGTGTGCGCGCAGTGCGCGGGCAGCGGCTTTGAATTTGAATTGTTTCCCGACGCGTATCATCAGTTTGTCCCGCTGCTGGCGAAACGTCCGCCCGCCGAAGCGACATATGACCAGGGCGCGCTGACGGCGGAATCGGTCTTTCGGCGGCTCGCGCTGATGTACTCGAAAGGCGATGTCGCCGACCAAAAAATTTTGCTCTTGGGCGATGATGATTTGTTGAGCATCGCGCTCGCGCTGACGGGGCTGCCGCGCGAAATCGTCGTCATTGAAATTGACTCGCGCGTGTGTGAATTTATCGAACGCGTCGCGCGCGAAAAACGCTTGAACCTGCGCGTCATTCAACATGATGCGCGCGAACGTTTGCCCTTTGCTTTGCGCGCGCAGTTTGATACGTTCGTCACCGACCCATCGGAGACGATTCAAGGACTTTTATTGTTTGTCGAAAAAGGTTTGGCAATGCTCGCGCCGGGCGGCGGGCGCGCGGGCTATTTCGGCGTCACGTTGATTGAAGCATCCATGTTGAAATGGAACGTGTGGGAACGGCACCTCTTGCAAAATCACGCGCTTGTGTTTACGCATATCAGCGAACCGTTCAGTTTGTATGCCAAAGGCGACCAAATGGGCAGCGGGGTCAATGTGAATTTTCCGCCGATGCAAGCGCCGCCGCACGCGCCGTGGTATCGCTCTTCATTCTTTCGCGTCGAGACGCTCAAAGAATTTGTTCCGCCTGCCGATTACGACAGCAATCCGCATGATGAATTGTATCAAGACGCGGAATCGCTCGACGAAGCGTGGCATGTGTTGGCGAGCAGTGAGCCCAAATCGCCCATTCCGATTCCGCAAGAATTTTTGAACGCGTCGGCGCAGCGCGCGGAGCAGGCGCAAAATGGGTTGGGACGCCACATCATTGCGGAATTTTGGAATTGTGAAAACGCGCAATCGGAAAATGGACTCGCGGAAGCGATTCAAGAAGCGGTGCGTTCCGCGCGCGCAACCCTGCTCGATTTGAACGTGCGCCGTTTTTATCCGCAAGGATTTTCGGCGATTGCGCTGCTCGCCGAATCGCATTTGAGCTTGCACGCGTGGCCCGAACTCGGTTACGTCGCGCTCGATGTGTTCACATGCGGCGAAGCCGACCCGCAAAAAATTGTGCAAGCATTGGAAGAACATTTCAAACCGCGCGACACCGAATACATCAAAATCCCGCGCGGCAGAATGAGAAACCACGTTGTGCCAGAGCCGCTGGAACTTGCCAAGAGCCGATAGCCGATGGCAGATGGCGAATGGCTCTTGGCAAAGCGTCAATCATCAAACGTGAATCGAAAATCGAAATTCAAAACCCAAAATTCACATAGTCTTTGGTCTCCAATCTCCAGTCTCGAATCTCATGAGGTCTCATGTCCGAATATCAAACCCTCAAATCCAAACTGCCTGACCACATTACGCAAGCGGATGTGCAAAAAATCATGCGCGCGATTCTTTCCGAAAACGCGCCGTGGGACTGGTTCGCGCGCGCGCGGATTCCCTTTCCGTTCGCCGTCAACATTTTGCGCGAACTGCAAGCGAACGGTTACATCCAATACGTTGGCGACAAAACAGAGCTCACGCCAAAAGGACAAACGCTCGCGCACGAAGTCGGCGCGTATGCTGTTCCCACGCTGACGTGTCCAACCTGCGGCACAAGTGGGAGCGATTACAGCGCGCTGTCGAACGAATATGCCGCGTTCCAAGAAATTTTCAATGCCAGCCCCACGAGTCAAAATCAAGATTTGAATCAAGGTGAAATGACGCCCGAATCCACGTTCCGCCGCATTTCGTGGATGCTCACGCTCGGCGACATTACGGGCAAACGCATCGCGCACATGGGCGACGACGACCTCACGAGCATCGCGCTCGCGTTGACGGGACATCCAAAAGAAATTGTCGTATTTGAAATTGACCCGCATTTGTGCAATTACATTGCGGATGTCGCGCGGGCGCGCAATTTGCCGATTCGCGTCGTGCAACAAGATTTGACCAAACCACTGCCGCCGGAATTTTTGAGCACGTTCGATACATTTGTCTGCGACCCACCCGAAACGCGCGACGGGCTATTGTTGTTTGTCGAAAAAGGTTTGACACTGTTGAAAGCGGGCGACGGACACGCGGGCTATTTCGGTTCGACGGTGATTGAAGGTTCGCTCAACAAGTGGAAGCATTGGCAAAAGAAATTAATGTGCAATTATGACATTGTGTACACGCACATTTTTCCGCCGTTCACCTTGTACGTTTCATGGCATGATGAAATGCCGCTCGCCGATTTGCCGCCGCTCTCGAAAATCGCTGACCGCGAATGGTATCGGTTCGCGTGGAATCGCATCGAGACAATGGAAACGTTTCAACCCGCGCCCGATTTTGAAACCGAGATGCAGCGCCTTTTTTATTACGACGCGGAAAGTTACTATGAAGCGTTTCCGCAAGCGTGACAATAGAAAAAAACTCGTCCCACGCGGACGAGTTTTTTTTTCCATGACAATTGTCACCCCCGCGCGGACAAGCGCATGACGCAAATCACATCTCGCGCGCATGAATCGGTGGTATATTTTGCCGCGATGGATTCGCCGATGTTCGCAAATATCACGCGCTATCTCCGCATTGCTGTACTCCTCTGGTGCGGCTATCTGGTATGCGTGATGATTTTGGATGTGCTGTTGATTTTGCCGCACGGAACAATTCCATGGTTTGCGGTGGTCAATCTTGTTTTTGCGTTGATGGCGTTGGGTCTGGTGAGTTGGCAGAGCGCACAACAGCGTTTGGGACGCGCATTTTTTCCGTTGGTTATTGTGCTGTTGTCTGTGCTTCCGACCATCGTGAGTTTTCTGCTTGTCCCACTCATCCCGCGCATGTTGCTTACGCCCGCCGAAGGGATTCTTCTGCGTCTGCTCCCCATTTACTTTTTGTGTTTGATTCTAATCGCGTGGCAATATCAGTGGCGGCAGGTTTTGCTTTACAGCGCCGCCGTTGCGCTTTTGAATCTCGGCGCGTTGTGGCTCTTGCGGATTCCAACGCTCACGCCAAATTCGGGTTTGGTTTTCATATTGACTATCACCGTGATTATGTTCGTGTTGGGCTATTTCATTTCGTTCTTGATGACACGTCTGCGCGCGCAGCAGGCATCGTTCGAACGCGCTAACGCGCAATTGGCGAATTACGCGAGTACGCTCGAACATCTCGCGGTGAGCCGCGAACGCAATCGCGTCGCGCGCGAATTGCACGACACGCTCGCGCACACGCTAACAGGGATGACAGTGCAGTTGGAAACGATGAAAGCGTATTGGGATGTTGACCCCAATGCGACGCATCAACTCCTCGACCAAGTTCTTGACGCGTCGCGTAACGGCGTTCAAGAAACGCGCCGCGCGTTAAAAGCATTGCGCGCGAGTCCGCTCGACGATTTGGGTCTCGCGTTGGCAATTCGACAACTCGCGGAATCGGCCGCCGAACGCGCGCACTTGGGTTTGGAAATTTCCGTTTCCGAAACGCTGCCGAACCTCACACCCGAAATCGAACAAAGCATTTATCGTATCGCGCAAGAAGCGATTGAAAACGCGGTGCATCACGCCAACGCGAAACATGTTCAAGTGAAACTCGCGGCGCGCGAAAATAATTTGGTCCTCGAAATTCACGATGACGGCAAAGGATTCGATACCACAAACCACGCGCCGCAAGGACATTACGGACTTGCGGGAATGCAAGAACGCGCGGCGTTGATTGGCGGCACGTTGGAAATTTCGAGTCAAGTCGGAAAAGGCACACGAATTATGTTGACAGTGTAGGACAAATTTGTAATTCACCTTACGCATGTCATTTCGAACCCCTCAATCCTTCGGGGTAAACTCTGTGAGAAATCTCAGTTTTTTCCACCGAGATTTCTCGCAAGACCGCTCGAAATGACAATTCTGCGTAACATGAGTTACAAATTTGTCCTACAAGGAAACCCATGCGAATCCTCATCTGTGACGACCAAGCCATCGTGCGCGATGGAATTGAGATGCTGCTCAAGCTCGAGCGCGATATTTTCGTTGTCGCCAAAGCGCAAGACGGCGCGGAGGCGGTGGAACTGGCGGCGAAACACAAACCCGATTTGATTTTGATGGATTTGAAAATGCCGGGGCTGAACGGCATCGAAGCGACGCGCGCCATTCACGCACAATTTCCTGAAATCAAAATTCTCGTCCTCACCACGTACGATGACGACGAATGGGTCATGGACGCGCTGCGTGCGGGCGCGGTTGGATATTTGCTCAAGGATACGCCGCGTGAAAAAGTGATTGAGGCAGTGCGCGGCACGTTCGCGGGCAAAGCGTTCCTCGACCCGAACGTCACCGCCAAAGTAATTCAACGCGTCACCCATCCGCAGGCCCAATCGCCAACAACACTCACCGAAAAACTCACCGAACGCGAAGTGGATGTTTTGAAATTGATTGCGCGCGGCATGAACAATGCCGACATCGCGCAGAGTTTGCATTTGTCCGAAGGCACCGTGCGAAATTATGTGAGTGTAATTTTGGACAAGTTAAATTTGACCGACCGCACGCAAGCGGCAGTGGTTGCGTTGCAGCACGGTTTGGGCAACACGTAAATTTGCGCGGGATAGAAACGAAATCGGGTAGGAACAGAATCGGGTAGGAACGGAACCGGGTTCCGTTCCTACCCATTCCATACCCCAAAATTTTCTCTCGGAGGTCACCATGAAACTCAAGCATCTTTCATTTCTCGTTCTCGTTCTCGCGCTCGTCCTCACCACGCGCAGCGCGCTCGCCGACCCACTCGGCACCGCGTTCACCTATCAAGGACAACTCAAGAACGGCGGCGCGGCTTACACGGGAACGTGTGACATGCAATTTTCGCTGTACGACGCGCTCGCGGCGGGAACGCAAATCGGCACGACGCAAAATCTGAATGGCGTCACTGTCACGAGCAGTTTGTTCACCGTCAAACTCGATTTCGGCGCGAGTGTTTTCACGGGGGATGAGCGCTATCTCGAAATTGCAGTCAAGTGCGGCGCGGACGCGGGTTTCACCACCCTCTCGCCGCGCCAGCAGTTGACGGCGGTGCCGTATGCGCTGTATGCGCTGAACGCGCCCAGTTCGGGCGCGGGCTGGAGTTTGACGGGCAACAGCGGGACGGACAGCAGCACGAACTTTGTCGGCACGACGGATGACGAAGGATTGACGCTGCGCGTGAATAATGTTATTGGTTGGCGCTTGCAGCCAAACGGAACGAACGTCCCGAGCATTATCGGCGGCTACAGCGGCAACAGCATTTCTGGCGGAGTCATCGGCGGCGTGATTGGCGGCGGCGGTGCAAGTGGCAATACAAATTTAGTCTCGGACGATTACGGAGTCGTTGGTGGTGGATTCAACAATCAAGCGGGTGATAACGGCGGGGACACTACCGACAATTTATACACAACGATTGGCGGGGGGTTCGGCAATACGGCTAGCCGTACCGCCGCAGTTGTGGCAGGTGGTCAAAACAACCTTGCCAACAGTGACCATTCTGCCATCGTTGGCGGTGAAGACAATACAGCGAGCAATAGCTATGCCTCTATACTCGGTGGTGGCGGCAACACCGCGAGTGGACTGGGTTCAGTTATAGGCGGCGGTTTTGACAATACAGCGTCCGGCAGGAATTCAGCTGTAGGTGGCGGCAACACCAATCAAGCCACGCGTGATTTCTCTACAGTCGGTGGGGGACAGAATAACACTGCAAGTGGCGACCATTCTATCGTGGGCGGCGGCGAATCCAACACCGCAAGCGGCTTTCGCTCTACTATCGCCGGAGGATATGACAACAGTGCCAACACCGACCTCACCACCGTTGCGGGCGGCGAATCCAACACGGCTAGCGGTGACCATGCGACAATCGGCGGCGGGATTGGCAACACCGCAAGTGGCGGAAATTCAGTTGTCGGCGGCGGCAATGGCAACCAAGCAACCGGCAACAACTCGACCATCGCCGGCGGTTCTGAAAATCTCGCTGGTGGTGACAGCGCAACCATCGGCGGCGGCAATACAAATGAAACATCCGCCGACCAGGCGACGATTGCCGGAGGCGAATTTAACATCGCGAGCAGTAGCAAAGCCACTGTCGGCGGCGGCAGTGGAAATACAGCGAGCCAAGTGTTTGCTACGGTCAGCGGCGGCGAATCGAATGTAGCGAGCAATGACCATGCGACTGTCGCGGGCGGCGTTGGCAACACAGCGAGTGGCTCAAACTCTGCCGTTAGCGGAGGCGATACGAATGAAGCGAGCGGCTCGAATTCGATTATCATCGGCGGCTTTAGCAACATAGCGAGTGGTGACACTTCCGTTGTTCTCGGCGGCGATAACAACAGTGCAGCAGGCGATGGCAGTACCGTCGGTGGACATCGCGCCAAAGGATACGACGAAGATACGCAGACTCCCTATAACGGTGTCTTTCTCTATGCCGACGGCAACGATTTCGATTTCTTTGCCACAGGCGACAATCAATTCCGCGCGCGCGCCACAGGCGGCGTCCAATTCGTCACCGCGATTGATGGAGGCACGGGCGCAGATACCGCAGGTGTCAAAGTGGATGCGGGGGATGGTTCGTGGTCGAGTTTGAGTGACCGCAACGCGAAACAAAATTTTTCCGCGATTGATGCGCGCGAAATTTTGCGCCGCGTCGCGGCGATGCCGATTCTCAAATGGAATTACAAGTCACAGAGCGACAACATTCAACACATTGGTCCGATGGCGCAAGATTTTTACGCGGCGTTCAACGTGGGCAGTGACGAGAAACACATCACGACGATTGATGCGGACGGCGTTTCGCTCGCGGCAATTCAAGGACTGAATCAGGTTGTTCAAGAGCAGCAAGTCGAAATCAACGCGTTGAAAAATCAAAACGCGGATTACGCGCGCGCCACGAACGAACTCAAATTGTTTAGCATCGGCGCAATCTTTGCCGCGCTGTTGGCAGTCGGCGCGTGTGTGTATGTAGTACGCACTCAAGTTGCGATGGCAAATCGAAAGACGTAAAATTTTGTATCCCAAATTTCTGCACGTGACGATTGCGAACCAGTAGTCGCGCGCATTTTGTAAAGGAGTGAGCCATGAAGCACAAACTCTTTCCCCTCAGCATCGCAGTTTTAATGCTCCTCATTTTTTCGCGCAGCGCGCTGGCTGACCCGCTCGGCACCGCGTTCACGTATCAAGGGCAATTAAAAAGCAGCGGCGCGGCTTACACGGGAACGTGTGACATGCAATTTTCGTTGTTTGATGCTTTGGCGGCGGGAACGCAAATCGGCACGACGCAAACGTTGACAGCCGTCACCGTCACGAGTGGATTGTTCACTGTCGAACTCGATTTCGGCGCCAACGTTTTCACTGGCGAGAAACGTTATCTCGAAATTGCAGTCAAGTGCGGCGCGGACGCGAGTTACACCACCTTGTCGCCGCGTCAACAATTGACCGCGGTGCCATACGCCGTGTATGCGCCAACCACAGAAAATTTTTCAGGCAATCTCGCGGGGGATGTCACAGGCGCGCAGAGCAGTACCACCGTTGAAAAAATTCAAGGCAGGAATGTGGCGACGACTGCGCCGACGAACGGGCAGGTGTTGAAATGGAATGGCAGCGCGTGGGAACCTGCAACGGATAAGGATACGACTTATACCGCAGGCGCAGGACTCGATTTGACGGGAACGACCTTTAGCATTTTGGGAACGTATCAACTGCCGCAGAGTTGCAGCGCAAATCAAATTGCGAAATGGAATGGCAGTGCGTGGGCTTGCGCGAATGATGACGGCGTGACGAGCGCGTGGTTGTTGACGGGTAACAGCGGCACGGATGCGAATACGAATTTTCTCGGCACGACGGATGGAGTGTCGCTAACGCTGCGCGCGAACAACACGATTGGATGGCGGTTATCACCGAGCGGGACGGACACGCCTAACATTGTTGGCGGTTACAGCGGCAACAGCGCGACGAGCGGGATTGTGGGCGCGACGATTGGCGGCGGCGGCGCAAGCGGTTTCATCAACCAAGTAACCTCTGATTATGCGCTTGTTGCGGGTGGTCGTAATAACAGCAGCAATGGTTTTGCGGCAACCGTCGGTGGCGGACAGACCAATACAACGAATGCTTCGTACTCTACCGTGAGCGGAGGATTCAATAACAGTGCGAACAGCAGTTTTTCTACAGTCAGCGGCGGCAGTCTCAATACCGCTGACGCGACCAGTGCGACAGTCGGCGGCGGGACCGGCAACACGGCGAGCGGCGGCGGCTCGACGGTTGGCGGCGGCAGCAGTAATCTGGCGAGCGGCAGTTCAGCCACTGTGGGCGGCGGCGCCAACAACACCGCTGCAGGCGATTACAGCTTTGTTGTCGGACGCCGCGCGAAAAATTCCGACGCCACGCACGACGGCGTCTTTCTCTTTGCCGATTCCACCAACGCCGATTTTTCTTCGACAGCGGCAAATCAATTCCGCGTGCGTTCAACGGGTGGTGCGGAATTCATTACAAATTCGGCGGGAACGACAGGTGTCACCTTGAGCGCGGGCGGCGGCTCGTGGGCGAGCGTCAGCGACCGCAACGCGAAACAAAATTTTTCCGCGATTGATGCGCGCGAAATTTTGCAGCGCGTTGCGCAGATGCCGATTCTCAAATGGAATTACAAAACGCAAGATGCGCGCGTGCAGCACATCGGACCGATGGCACAAGATTTTTACGCCGCGTTCAATGTGGGCGAAGATGAAAAACATATTACGACCGTTGACGCGGACGGCGTTTCGCTCGCGGCGATTCAAGGATTGAATCAAATCGTGAACGAGCAGAACGCGCGCATTGACACGCTCGAAAAACAGAACGCGTCGCTCGAAGCGCGTCTCACGGCGTTGGAACAATCGCGCGGCACCCTTTCAAACGATTGGTATTGGATTTCGCTGTGCGCGGGGATTGTCGGCGCGAGCGTGTGGTGGATGATGAGACGTGACAGGTCTGGCGAACTTGGTTCGCCACGAGACACTGTCACGTCTCCGAGAGGTGAAACATGAAACGAAAAATTCTTGTACCGTTTCCCGCCCTCGTACTCACATTACTGTTGACCTCGTTCGCGCTCGCGCAATCGGGCGGCGCGTATGATTTGACATGGAACACATGGGACGGCGGCGGCGGAATGTTCAGCACGGGCGGAACGTACTCGCTCGGCGGAACGATTGGGCAGCCCGACGCGGGCGCGTTGAATGGCGGCGCGTATTCGCTAAACGGCGGTTTTTGGTACGCCGAATCCTCAGCGCCGACCGCTGTCAATTTGGTATCGTTTCGCGCGCGCGCGGCAGACCCGAGCGTCAAACTAAAATGGGTGACGAGTTCCGAATTTCACACGGCGGGTTATAACGTGTGGCGCAGTGCGACAGGCGCGGCAGGTGAATACGCGCGCGTAAATTCTGAACTCATTACGCCCATCTATCCCGGCGCGGATGGCTTGACGAAACATTCGTTTACCGACACACCGGGCGTTGGCGAATATTATTACAAATTGGAAATTGCCAAAGAGGACCAAGCAAGCGAATGGTCGAGTCCGGCGCGCGTTCAACTCGGCGCGGCGTGCGCGCGTCCTGACAAACCCGCGCTCATTTCGCCGAACGATTCGACAAGCAGCAAAAAAGCGCGCGTGAAATTGAAATGGGAAACCGCCGCGTGCGCCACGTACTATCAACTGGTCGTGCGCCGCGAATCGCCAAAGGGACACGTGTCCGTCCGCGAAAACAATTTGAGCGTCACGGAATTCAAGACGAACAAGTTGAATCGCGGCAAGACCTATTACTGGCAGGTGCGCGCGTGCAATGCAAACAACTGCGCGAAATCGGCGTGGCAGAGTTTCGAGGTTCGGGCGCAATAAAATGCGCCGCGTCGCTCGTTTCAACGTTGGGAGATAACGATGTTTACGCTTGCATACACACCTTACATCTTGCCTTTTGTCCTGTCGCTTGTTATCACGGCGGCATTGGGCAGCTATGCGTACCGTCGCCGTCACCTCGGCGCCGCGAGCACGTTCGCGCTCGTCATGCTGGCACTCTGCGTTTGGACATTCTGCTACATTATGGAATTGTCCAACACAACTCTGTCGGGCAAAATGTTCTGGGCGTCCGCCAAATATTTTGGCGCGGCGCCCGGACCATTGCTGTGGTTTCTGCTTTCACTCCAGCTCACCAAGAACGAACGCTGGTTAACGCCGCCCGCGCAATTTGCGTTATGGACCTTTGCGCTGGTTACAATCATTGTTGTCTTCACAAACGAATTTCATCACTGGTATTGGACGCGCGTCGAACTCGTGCCCGGCTTGCCTGAATCGCAAGCCGAGCACGGTTTTTATTTTTGGATCTACGCGGTGGTCAGTTACTTGTACATTTTGAGCAGCGCGGTGTTGTATTTTCGATATTATCGTTCCACGCCCGCGCTGTATCGCCGTCAAGCATTTTTGATGGCGCTCGGCGGTTTTGTCCCGCTCACCGGACGCATCCTCGAAGATTTTTTCAACTTTGACCTCTTTCCCAATGTGGACAATGTCATTCTGCTTTTTCTGGTCTCGGGGCTCTTGTTTGCGCTGGCAATTTTTCGCTATGGCGCGTTGGACATTGTGCATATCGCGCACAACGCGGTCATTCAAAACATCAACGCGGGCATCATCGTGCTCGACCAGTCAACGCGCGTGGTCGAGCTGAATCCGTTCGCGCAAGCCCTAGTGCCCGCGTCCCTCGCCGCGCCCATTGGCAAACCGATTCAAGCCGTTTTTGAAAAATTTCCCGCGTTAAGTGTGAAAGTTCGCGCTGACCAAGAAGTGGAGCTGCATGATGCCAACGGCGCGCGTTCGTTTCAAGTGACAAGTTCGCCGATTGTGGACGACAATCACGCGCTGCTTGGTTACGCAGTGGTGTTATCCGATATAAGTCTGCGGAAACAGGCGGAACGAAAACTGGAAGCGCTGGCGCGGACGGACGGCTTGACCGGCGTTTGGAATCGGCGCTATTTTTATGAATTGGCAGAGGCGGAATTTTCGCGCGCGCGGCGTTATGCGCGACGCTTGGCGGTGATGATGCTGGACGTTGACCACTTTAAACGCATCAACGATACGTACGGTCACGCGCTGGGCGACCAGGCGCTGAAATTTGTCGCGGCGCGGTGCGGCAATCATTTCCGCGATACCGATATTTTTGCGCGCTATGGCGGCGAAGAATTCGTGTGCCTTTTGGAGGAAATTGACCCGGAAGACGCGCGGCGCACCGCCGAACGAATTCGCCAGGACATTGCCCAAACGCCCACTCCGGCGGGGAATCAAACCTTGAACCTGACAATCAGCATTGGGCTTGCGTTTTTGGACGAAGACGGACCCATTCTCTTGAATGAGCTGGTCAAGCGCGCCGACCGGGCACTGTATCAGGCAAAAGAGGACGGGCGCAATTGTGTGCGCGTGTGGCGTACGGATCAGCCGGTGGTGGGAATGAAATAACTCGCGCGCCGTCGCGACCAAACCTTTACCACTTCGCGCAGCCACAGCACCGTACTGCCGACGCCGACGCAAATCAGCCAATCGTTGAGCGAAAGGGGGACCGTGCCGAATGCTTCTTGCAAGACCGGAAGATAAATCACGGCGACTTGGAGCGCGGCGGAAACGCCGAGGGCGAGCCACAACCATTTATTGGTGAACAATTTTGTAAAGGCGGACAATTCGTCCGAGCGCGCGTTGAGCGCGTTGAACAATTGAAAAAAGACGAGCGTGGTAAACGCCATTGTCTGCGCGTACGGCATACTGCCGCGCGCCAAATGCAAAAAGCCGCCGGGCAGAGCGCCGTCCATCACCGCGAGCGTACCCACCATCATAATCAAGCCCACAAAAAAAATATCGAACCAAATCGTGCGCGTAATCACGCGGCTCGCGGGGTCGCGCGGCGGTTTTCGCATCACGTCGGGGTCGGGCGGTTCCACGCCGAGCGCGAGCGCGGGTCCCGCATCGGTGAGCAAGTTAATCCACAAAATTTGCGTGGACAACAGCGGCACAATAATCGCGGACTCGCTTTCGGGCAGCAGACCGAGAACGTTTCCCAACACCACGCCAAAAAACATCACCAATACTTCGCCGATATTGGACGACAACAAATAGCGCAAAAATTTTTGAATGTTGGAAAAAATCGAACGCCCTTCTTCGACCGCCGCGACGATGCTCGCAAAATTATCGTCAGTGAGAATCATATCCGCCGCGCCTTTGGAAACATCCGTCCCCGTAATGCCCATTGCCACACCAATATCCGCCGCCTTCAAGGCGGGTGCATCGTTCACGCCGTCGCCCGTCATGGCTGCAATGTCGCCGTTCGCCTTGAGCGCGCGCACGATGCGTAATTTGTGTTCGGGCGCGACGCGCGCAAACACGGAAACGCGTTTGACCAATTCGCGGAGCGCGGAATCAGCCGTCTTTTGCAATTCCGCGCCCGTTACCGCGTAGGGAACGAACGCCGTTTCGTTCCCTGCGCGGTGGACTGGAACGCTGCGGCGAGCGTTCCCTACCGGCGGACTAATTCCCAATTCTTGCGCGATGGCAGCCGCCGTGTTTGGGTGGTCGCCCGTAATCATAATCGAGCGCACGCCCGCGCGTTTGGCAATTTGCACCGCTTGTTTCGCCTCTTCACGCGGCGGGTCAATCATGCCCACCGCGCCGAGCCACGTCAATTCTTCTTCTTGTTCTTCGGTAATCGTTCCCGTAATCTTGTTGCGGTCCAAATAACGATACGCGATGCCGAGTGTGCGTAACGCTTCGCGCGCCAGCGCGTCAATGCCCGCCTGAATTTCCGCGCGGCGTTCCTCCGTGAGCGGGCGAATTTCTTCGCCCACGCGTTCCGCCGCGCAGCGCGAGAGCAAAATATCCGGCGCGCCTTTGGACGCGACGGCAATGCGTTCCATCGCGTTTTCGTCCGCGACCGCCACCGACATCATTTTGCGTTCGGACGAAAACGGCACTTCGGCAATGCGCGCGTAACGCCCGCGCAATTCCTGCGCGCTCACGCCCACTTTGTACGCCGCCACAATCAACGCGCCTTCGGTCGGGTCGCCGCGAATCGTCCAATGTCCATCGCTTGCTTCCAACTCGGCGTTGTTGGCGAGCGCGGCAAATCGCAACGTGCGTTCCACTTGATGTGCCAGCGCGTCATCGCGCACCGTCGCCCCGTCCTGTTGCATTTCGCCTTCAGGCGCATAGCCGATGCCGGTCAAATCCACGCGTCCCAGCGGCGTCACCACTGCGCGCACGGTCATTTCGTTTTTCGTCAGGGTGCCGGTCTTGTCCGTACAAATCACCGTCGTCGAACCGAGCGTTTCCACCGCGCTCAGTTTCCGCACAATGACATTGCGTTTTGCCATACGCCCCATGCCCAGCGACAGCACAATCGTCGTAATCGCCGTGAGTCCTTCCGGCACCGCCGCAACGGCGAGCGAAACCGCGAGCAGCAAAATATCCACGAGCTGATTTAGGGAACGCGTTTCGCGATTCGCGAGCAAAAGCGTGATGCCCATCAGCACCGCAATCGCAATGACCACTTTGCCGAGCAGGGAGCCCACGCGGTCCAATTCTTTTTGCAGCGGCGTGGGCTCTTCTTTTTGTTCTTGGAGCGTCCCCGCGATTTTGCCGATTTGGGTTTGCGGACCGGTGGCAATCACCATCGCGCGCCCGCGTCCCGACGTTATCGCCGTCCCGCCAAACACCATGTTGCTCTGGTCGCCGATGCCCGCCTCTTCCGGAATCGGTTCACTGTCTTTGGACGCCGAAGCGCTTTCGCCCGTCAGCGCGCTTTCGGCAACGCGCAGCGCGATAGATTCCAAAACGCGCGCGTCGGCGGGGAGCGTGTCGCCTTCTTCGAGCAGCAGCACGTCGCCGGGCACCACCTCACGCGCGTCGAGCGTGAAAGGTTTGCCGTCGCGCAAGACGCGCGCGGTGGGCGCGGACATGGCTTGGAGCGCCGCGACGGCTTGCTCGGCGCGATTCTCTTGGACGTATCCGAGCACGGAATTAAGAATCACAATCGCGAGAATCGTAATCGTTTCATACGGCAGCGCGCTGTCGCGTTCGATGAACCACGCCGCCAAGGAAATCAGCGTGGCTGCCAAAAGCAAGAGCGTTAGTGGATTTTGAAATTGCGCGAGAAATCTGCGCCACGCGGGAGTGGGCGGCGCGTGAGGTAATTCGTTTTTGCCGTACTGCGTGAGGCGCGCGCGTGCGTCGGCGGCGGACAAACCCTTGTGCGCGTCCGCGCCGAAATGTTTGGCGACCTCCGCAGCCGTTTCACGGTACGGCAAAAACTCTTGACTCATCTTTTTTCAAACACAAACTGCATGCGCGAAAGCTCTGCGCTCGGCGCGAGCGTTTCATCAAAATTCGCACAGCGCAAAATTTCATTCAACCCGCCGCGCGCCGCAAGCGCAGCAATTTCGTCGGGGTAAAAAATTTGCCACTCGTACACGTCGCGCGCGTTGCCGTAATCCAATTCGACGCGCAAGCGGTTTTCGCGCAGGGATTTTGTTTCCACAATCACGCGCGAGTTGTTTTCAATGCGTCGTTCGCCGAGATGCGTTTCAAAAAACGCGCGAGGGTAAAGGTCAAGGATAAAGCGCCCGCGCGGCTTCAAAATGCGCGCAATGTCGCGCAGAATTTCTTGTTAACTCATGTTACGCAGAATTGTCATTTCGAGCGGTCTTGCGAGAAATCTCGGTGGAAAAAACTGAGATTTCTCACAGAGTTTACCCCGAAGGATGGAGGGGTTCGAAATGACATGCGTAAGGTGAATTGTTAATTTTGATGTCCTGCGGCGATGAACTCGCGCGCAACAAATTGCGCGCGAGAAAATCAATCTCGCGCGCAGTGTGTGCGGGCGGGAACGACGCGAGGAACGCGTCGAACCAGTCCCGCGAATAAATATTTTCCATCAGCGCGCCAGCAGCGCTTGCACGCCGTCCGCGCCGTTGGGCAAAAAGAAAAACGCAATCGCGAGAATGAGATACACAATCAACAGCTGTACGCCTTCCAGCCAATTCGATTCGCCGTCGAGCGAAATGAGCGCGGTGATGATGACGGCGGCGAGCAGCGCAGCGAGTTCGAATTCATTAAACACCAGCGTCAACTGCTGCCCAAACAACAGCGCGATGAAAACGAGCAGCGGCGCAACAAACACCGCAATCTGCAAACTCGAACCAATCGCAATTCCGAGCGACAACTCCATGCGATTTTTGAGCGCCATCTCCAGCGCGACCAAATGTTCCGCCGCGTTGCCGATGATGGGCACAATAATCACACCGACAAACAATTCCGAAAGTCCCTGCGCTTTGATAAGAGGTTCCACCGCGCCGACCAAAATTTCCGAAAGCAGCGCGAGCAGCACGACCGAACCGAGCAGCACGCCGAGCGCGATTCGCACATTATGCAAAAGCCCCGGGCGCGCTCCTTGACGCGCGGGCGAGTCTTCGGCTTCGGCGGCGTCCGCTTGGTGCGGCGGCTGCCGAAATGTAAAAATCATGCTGACGATGTAGCTCGCAATCAGCGCGACGGCAACGCCGATGGACAGGTATTCGACGGACGCGTGGTTCACGCGTTCAATTGCGTTGCCAAACAGCGTCGGCACGACGAGCCCAATAATGGCAATGGTCATCGTCGTCATCATGACCGAAACGGAACTGCGGTCGAATTTTTGGACGCCGTTTTTCAAACCGCCCGCGAGCAAGCTGGCGCCCAACACCAAAAGTAAATTGCCGAGAATGGAACCTGTGATGGACGCTTTCACCACGTTCAACAGCCCTGCGCGAATGGCGACCACTGTGATAATCAATTCTGCCGCGTTGCCGAGCGTGGCGTTCAACAACGCGCCGACGCGGTCTCCCGCTTTTGCCGAAAGCGCGTCCGTCGCTTCGCCCAATAGACCCGCGAGGGGAACGATGCCTAACGCCGAAGTGATGAACAATAACGTGGGCTCGCCGTGCAGTAATTCCAAAACAAACGCAATGGGGACAAACACCAACAACAGATTGATCCACGCGGAGGGCGCGCGCAAGCTCGCCGCGAGCACGCGAATCGAAAACGGATGTCGTCTCATTCAACCGTAACCTTGTCTGCGATGTCGTCAAAGAATGCGTCGCCGATGCCTTTGACCTGTTTGAGTTCGTCAACGGTTTTGAAACCGTTGTGCGCGGCGCGGTAATCGAGAATGCGCTGTGCCAGCGTTTCGCCGATGTGCGGGAGCGACATGAGCTGTTCGAGCGTCGCGGTGTTGAGATTGACGAGTTCCTGCGCGGGCTTGGCAGGCGCGGGCGTTTCCGCGCGGGTGAGGGATGCGGCGGGGATTTGGGTTGGCGCGAGCGTGGGCGCGATGGCGGCAGCGCTCGGCACAAAAATTTTGTCGCCGTCTTGAAGCGCCAACGTCAAATCCAGCTTGCTCACGTCCGCTTCCGGTTTCACACCGGCTTGCTGCAGCGCGTCCGCCAGCCGCGCGCCGCCTGCGAGCGACAGTGTTCCGCTTTGGCGCACCGCACCGGCGATGCTTATCGTAATGGGGGCAAGTGGTTTTTGCGAAACGTTCGGCGCGGGGCGCGTGGGCGGTTCGGTGATGGTCAATCGCGCGGGAACTTCACGGCGCAAAAGATAAATCACGCCAATCAAGACGGCGAGATTGACAAGGAACATTGCCAAATAGAGGCGGTACGGTTTGAGGGGGTCGGGGACTGTCATTGCGCGCGATTATAACAAAGTGAAATCAGAGTGACAAGATGCCCGTACGCCTCACCGGGTCAAACACATAATCAAATCCGCGCTCGTTTCCGCGCCCGACGCGACCTCGAATTTGCGCGCGCCGACGACTTGGAAACCAAAGCGTTTGTAAAATCTCTGCGCGCCGTGATTGTGTTCCCACACGTCGAGAAAAATGCGCGGCGCGTTTTGCATACGCGGATGTTCCAATGCCACGTTCATCAATTGCGCGCCGATGTTTTGATTTTGAAATTCGCGCTGCACGTACAAGCGCCGCAATTCGTAATCCGTTTCCGCGTTCGCCTGTTCCAAGTCGCATTTCCCAAACTGCACATAGCCAATCAATCGTCCATCTTGTTCCGCGACCAGAATCGTATCCGCGCTCAACATGTGCGCGAAATTTTCTACCGACAGATTTTTTTCCAAATGCGCGCGCAAATCTGCCCCGCTCATGGATGCGCCGAATGCGTCGGCGTACGTTTGGCGCGCGAGTTGGGATAACGCGCGTGTATCGTGGGGCGTGGCTGGGCGAATTTTCATTGGCGAATTATACGCGCATTCAGTTCAAACGTGACAGTGTCTCGTGGCGAACCGAGTTCGCCTAACCTGTCACGTTTGAAAGCGAAAACACTTGGCGTCTTGAACTGCGCGCAAACACCGCGTTTTGTGGTACAGTACGACAAATCTGTAGTAACGACTTGAGTCGTTAGGAAAATTCGATGGACGAAACTTCCCCCCCCTCTTTGCCTCCCGAATTAAGAGCGCGCCTCGACGACGCGGGCGTTCACGACGACGAATCGCTCAACGCCGCGCTGGAACGCGACCCCGAACTGCGCGCGCTGTACGAAAACTTTTTCGAGGAACATCGAGACGAAATTGCCGCGCTCCAAATGAATGTCCTCATCAACGCGTTCGCGCAAATCGAAAACGACGCGCAGATGCTCGAATTTTGGAATCAGGTGCCGCGCGAATTGGAACAGCCGTTTTTGGACGCGGCGCAAAATGTTATCGCGCAAGCGGAAGCGCAGGGACAAGGCGAAAACGTCGCGGGACTGAAACAGCGGTTGGACGCGCTGACGCGGATTGTCGAGACACAGCGCGCATTTGCAAACCTGTCGCCCGTCGAACGC
Organism: Chloroflexota bacterium; assembly: GCA_029778615.1. Taxonomy (GTDB): domain Bacteria; phylum Chloroflexota; class Anaerolineae; order UBA4142; family SHND01; genus SHND01. The sequence continues at coordinate 25,475 of JAKOPZ010000025.1, forward strand.
GCGGTGACGGCTTTTCTTTTCGCACCCGATGAAGCGACAGCGCGCCAAGTTTTTGAACAAGAACGCGCACGTTTGCAGCCATACCAAGCGCAGCAATTACTCGAAAATTCTGCGGATGCGGAACAGCCCGAAATTCGACAGCGCGTTCAAGAACGCCTCGCGTTATTGCGCGAACTGCGCGGCGTCGCGCCCAAACCCGTCGCTCCCTCTCCCCAATCCCCTCTCCCATTGGGAGAGGGGGTAGGGGGTGAGGGGCGCGGCGTACACATCTCCGGCACCGCCAACATCACAGGCGATATGGTCGCGGGCGACAAAATTATTCAAGGCAATGTGATTGTCACCAACATTAACGATTTTCATTTTGAGGAAAAATGGAATCCGCCGCCGCCGCCGAATCTTGCGCGCGTCGTGCCGCGCGATAAAGAAGTGGGCGAGGCGTTGAAACTTTTGGAGGAGCATGACGCGGTGGCGATTGGTGGGCGCGCCGTCGCGGTGCAGGGCATGGCGGGAATTGGCAAGACCACGCTCGCGAAAATTCTCGCGCACACCGTGTACAACAAAGCGACCTTTCCCCAATTCAAGGACGGCGTTTTGTGGACGGAAATCGGTCCCGGACGCAAAACGAGCGAACACGCGCAAGCGGTGTTGAACGAGTGGGCGCGGTATGCGATTCGCGGACAGACCGAAGGAATGAATTTTACGCCGGGCGCCGTGCGTCAAGTCTTGGAACAACATCCCAACCTGCTCGTCATTCTCGATAACGTGTGGTCGCTCGACGTGGTACATCCTTTGCGCGACGCGCTGCCGACGCAGGCGCGCTTGCTCATCACCACGCGTTCGCGCGATGTGATGCGCGGTCTCGGCGGCGCGGCGTACGAATTGGACAAGTTGAGCGAGACGGACGCTTACGCATTGGTCAAATTGCGTTTGCATTGGGGACCGACGAACGACGCGGATAAAAAATGGCTCGTGGATTTGTTCAAGACATTGGAATTTCACGCGCTCGCGCTCGACGTGGCATTGGGTCTCATTGCGCGTCAAGCGGCGCCGTCGCTCTGGCGCGCGACCGCCGAAAAAATTATCCGGTCCGTTCAACACGGCACGGAATTTGACCGGCTCGTCATGCCCGCCGACGAACGCGAAAAAAATGTGGAACGTTCGTTGTGGTTCAGTTACACCGCGTTGGACGAAACCGCGCAAATGCGTTGGCGCGCGCTCGGCGCGTTCGCGCTCGACGCGCCGTTCGAAACGCGTTTCGCCGCGCGCGTGTGGAATTGCGACGACGAGACCGCGCAGGAGCAATTGACCGATTTTCTAAATCGCGCGCTACTTACAAACGTGACAGTGTCTCGTGGCGAACCGAGTTCGCCTGACCTGTCACGTTTGGGGCAGTTGGAATGGCAGCAACATTCTCTCTTGCGCGGTTACGCGCTCGCGCTCTTGAAACACGCGGGCGAATGGGAACGCGTTCAGGCGCGGCACGCGAAAATTTATTCGGACGCAATGCAGGAAAAAGCAGAACAACGATATTTTGAACTGCGCGGCGCGTACTCGCAGCTCAAACACGCGTTCGAATGGGCAATTGTCCAAGACCTCGACCGCGCGCAGGATTTGATTGCAAATTGTTTTAATCTGCAAACCGCATTCGGTGACACATTGGACAATTACGAATGGTGTGTGCGCGCGTTGGACGCGGCGAACGCGCGCGGGACGCGCGCAGATGTCGCGCGCGCGCAAGGTTCACTCGGCAATGCGCTTTCACGCGTGGCGACATTACCCGGACAAGACCGCCGCCAACGCTTGTATGACGCGCTCGCCGCGTATGACGCCGCGTTGGAACACTACCGCCCCGGCACCGCACCGCTCGACTATGCGGCTACGCAGAACAATCGCGCCAACATCTTGAGCGCACTCGCCACGCTGCCCAACGAAGACCGCCGCCAACGCTTGTATGACGCCCTCGCCGCGTATGACGAGGCATTAAAATATCGCCGCCCCGACACCGCACCGCTCGCTTATGCGGCTACGCAGAACAATCGCGCCACCATCTTGAGCACACTCGCCACGCTGCCCAACGAAGACCGCAGACAACGCTTATATGACGCGCTCGCCGCGTATGACGCCGCGTTGGAACATTACCGCCCCGACACCGCACCGCTCG
>JAKOPZ010000203.1 GCA_029778615.1 Chloroflexota bacterium
CTCGCGGGCTTGATTCTGCAACTCGAAGCGGCGGACTCGCATCTCGCGCGCGGAAATGCCCAACGCGCGCAAACGATTATCGAACAAGCCATGACGCGTGCGCGTGCAACGCTCACCGACGCGCGGCGCGCGATTGACGATTTGCGCGCAAACGAGGACGCGCCGCGTGCTGTCGCCGACACTGTGCGCGCGGAAGCGGAACATTTCCGCGAAACGACGGGCATCGCCGTCACGCTTGACATTGCCCAACTGCCCGCGCTCGACGCGAATGTGCAGGAAACGATTCTGCGCGCAATCCGCGAAGGGTTGACCAACACCGCGCGACATGCCCACGCGCGCAATGTTTGGATTCGCGTTACATTCGAGGGAGATGCCGTGTGCGTCACCCTGCGCGATGATGGCATCGGCTTTGACGCCGAACGCGTGCAGGCGTCAAACGGACATTACGGCTTGCTTGGTCTCCGCGAGCGCGCAGAGCTCGCCAGTGGGGAATTGAATGTTACGAGTGTAGTGGGAAATGGTACGACGATTGCGCTGCGCGTGCCGATAAAAAAATTAGAGATTGGAGATTAGAGATTCGTGCGATGAACTCTATCGCCTCTCCAATCTCTAATCTCTAGTCTCCAATCTCCATGTCTCTCATTCGCGTTCTCATCGCCGACGACCACGCTGTGGTGCGCGATGGATTAAAGTTGGTGCTTGAAGCCGAGGAGGATTTCGACGTCGTGGGCGAGGCGGGGAATGGCGCGGAAGCCGTCACGCTCGCGCGTGAACTCGCGCCCGATGTAGTGTTGCTCGATTTGCGAATGCCCGGGCTCGATGGGCTAAGCGCGTTGGAACAGATTCAGCGCGTCGCGCCAAACCTCGCGGTTGTGATTTTGACAACGTATAACGAAGATGATTTGATTGCGCGCGGTTTGCGCGCAGGCGCGCGCGGCTACTTGCTCAAAGATACCACGCGTCAAACGTTATATGAAACATTACGCGCCGCCGCGCGGGGTGACGCTCTATTGCAGCCCGAAATGTTGGCGCGCGCGTTGAAAAAAAATCGCGCGGACAAAATTTCGCAAGACAGCATCGCGTTGAGCGAACGCGAAATGCAAGTGTTACACGCTGTTGCGAGCGGCGAACGCAGTAAAGAAATCGCCGCGCAGCTGGGCATCACCGAACGAACGGTGAAAGCGCACTTGGCGAGCATTTACAACAAACTCGGCGTGGACTCGCGCGCGGCGGCGATTGCGGAAGCGTCCAAACACGGCTGGCTGCGCGA
>JAKOPZ010000204.1 GCA_029778615.1 Chloroflexota bacterium
AACCGTTAGGTGGCACGTTGTATATTCGCATCCTATTAAGCGAGACGGAATGAGCCGTCCGCCTCCCAATGAATCAGCACGAGACGCATCATGAAATTTCTTTTCACGTCCGCAGGCATCAAGAACAAAAGCATACACCAAGCATTGGTCAACTTGCTCGGCAAACCGATTGCCGAGTCTAACGCCCTCTGCATTCCCACCGCGTCGTACGGGCATCGCGCGGTCAGTCCTGTGCAGGCATGGAAGTTTATCAGCGGACAAGAACCCAGAGCGCCCATGTGCGAATTGGGTTGGAAGTCCCTGGGAATCTTGGAACTCACCGCGCTGCCTAGCATCGAAAGGGAGCGTTGGGTCTCTTGGGTCCGAGAGACAGACGTTCTGCTGGTGAACGGCGGCGACCCCTTGTATCTGTGTTACTGGATGCGGCAGTCGGGATTCGCAGAGCTCTTGCCGTCTCTGGGCGCGGTCTATGTGGGACTGAGCGCGGGGAGCATGGTGATGGCGCCCAACATCGGGGAGGAATTTGTCGGTTGGAAGCCGCCCACCGGAGGCGATGAAACGCTTGGACTGGTTGATTTTGCAATCTTTCCACATCTGGACCACGAGATGTTGCCGAACAATTCGCTGGCAGACGCGAAACGTTGGGCAGCCGCGATGACGGTGCCCGCGTACGCGATTGACGATGAGACCGCCATTCAAGTTGTTGACGGAGCCGCCCAAGTCATTTCTGAGGGGCACTGGAAACTGTTTACGCACAAAAAATGAATTGATAACTCATGTTACGCAGAATTGTCATTTCGAGCGGTCTGGCGAGAAATCTCGGTGGAAAAAACTGAGATTTCTCACAGAGTTTACCCCGAAGGATTGAGGGGTTCGAAATGACATGCGTAAGGTGAATTGATAAAAAGCATGGTGGGTTGCCCAAACGTGTTATGCTGTGAGCGCGCAATCCAAATGCTTTGCCCCTACCTTACTTGTGTGTGTGTGCAATCATGATTCTCGCCAAACACCGCGACCCTCGCTTTATCACCATTCGACGCGGAGGAACGCTCACGGATTTTGACCATCGGCTACTGGCTTTGTGGGCGGCTGATTGCGCGCAGCACGTATTACATTTTTTTGAGCAAACGCAGCCCGGCGACGAACGCCCGCGCCGAGCCATCGAACTAACGCGAGCATGGGCGCGCGGTGAGACCAAGATGTTACAGTCCCGCGCGGCGGGCGGACATGCGATGGCTGCTGCAAGAGAATTGCGCGGAGCCGCTCGATACGCCGCATTTGCTGCCGGTCAGGCGGCAGTGGTAGCGCATGTTGCCGCGCACGAACTCGGTGCTGCGGCATATGCCATCAAAGCCGCGCGGGCGGCTGCCGCTAAGGGTGAGGAGGAGCGCGCCGGGCGGTTCGAGTGTTGTTGGCAGCGCGAACAGCTGCCGGATGCAATTCGCCAACTCGTCCTTGAGGACCAGCAGTTGCGAAACGAGCTCTGCTGGTTCGTGTTCGACTGCTGAGAGCCCCGAAAGCGTATGGTGGTTTCAATAACGGTAGGTGGTTGAAATTTTAGAACAAGTGTGCTATATTTTCTGCGCGGATGTTTTCCGCTGAACTCACACAAATAAATCACAAGGGAGTTGTCCATTCGTCGCTTTGCGTCGCATCCGCAGCGAATGAAAATGGGTGGCGCGTAGTAACGTGCGATGAACGACATCGCCTCAATCGTTTCCCCGGGCGGACGAATGAATTCGTCACTACAAAACATTTTTAGAGGAAAAGCTCATGACCTCGAGTAAAACAACCAAGAAGGTGACCAAGTCTGTCAAGAGCGACACTGCAAAAGCCAAGTCCTCCAACGTTTGGACAGATGAGGAAAAAGCCGCGATGAAAGAGCGCGCCAAAGAGCTCAAAGCGGAAGCGCGCGCGAACCAGAATCGAGCCGCAGGAGAAAGTGACCTGCTTGCCAAAGTCGCCGCGTTGCCGGAACCGGACCGCAGCATGGCAAAGCGGCTCCATGCCATCGTCACTGCCAGCGCGCCGGACCTCTTGCCAAAAACTTGGTACGGGATGCCCGCGTATGCGAACAAAGACGGCAAGGTCGTTTGCTTTTTCACGCCGGCGTCAAAATTCAAAACGCGCTACGCGTCGTTTGGTTTTAACGAAGATGCCCATCTCGACAATGGCGCGATGTGGGCAACTTCCTTTGCGCTCCAAGAATTGACCGCCGCTGTTGAGACAAAATTAAGCGCGCTCGTCAAAAAAGCGGTGAGCGGGGGTTGAACGCGCGGCAGTTGTGTATCGAGATTTTAGTTGGCAGCAGTTTTCTTTGCTGACGCAAAAAAATTTCCGTACAGGAGTTGCCCATGAGCCGTTGGCTCACCCGCAGCCAATGAAAATGGGCGCCGCGTCGTAACAGCGCGTCGTAACAGCGCGTAGTAACGTGCGATGAACGACATCGCCTCAATCGTTCCCCTGGGCGGACGAATGAATTCGTCACTACAAAATATTTTCAAGGGAAGGGAGTTGTCCATGAGCCGTTGGCTCACCTGCAGCCAATGAAAATGGGCGCCGCGTCGTAACAGCGCGTCGTAACAGCTCGTAGTAACGTGCGATGAACGACATCGCCTCAATCGTTCCCCTGGGCGGACGAATGAATTCGTCACTACAAAA
>JAKOPZ010000205.1 GCA_029778615.1 Chloroflexota bacterium
CCCGCCACACTCGCCGATTTCGTCATTGGCGACCAAGGACACGCCAAATACAATCCGAATACATTTGAAGCAGCCAAGCTTCATGCAAGCGGCGAATGAAAAACCAGCCCCTTGAGATTCAAGAAATCTCAAGGGGCTTTATTTTTCACTCTGGCTTTCGTGATATAATCGCGCAAAGCATTTCCATAGCATCCGCATATTTTTGAAAGCAGGTACGCAGATGGCAGTTGCACAACTCCCATTGACCAAACCCGAACTCATCTATCCCGAAAGCGATGGGCTCCCCATGGCAGACAACACAAAACAATTTCGCTACATTGTCACCATTCAGGGCGGATTGGACGCGCAATTTGCAGACAATCCCGATGTGTTTATTGCGGGTGATTTGCTTTGGTATCCTGTCGAAGGACGGATTGATCTGCGCGCGGCGCCCGATGTCCTTGTCGTGTTTGGGCGTCCCAAAGGAGACCGCGGGAGTTATTTGCAGTGGAAGGAAGAGAATATTCCGCCGCAAGTGATTTTTGAAATTCTTTCGCCGAGCAACACCCCGCTTGAAATGACGCGCAAGTTTGGTTTCTACGCGCGATATGGGGTACAAGAGTATTACGAATACGACCCTGACCGCGGCGAATTGAACGGCTGGCATCGCACTGCCAATGTCCTGGAGCCAATTTCCGAAATGAACGGTTGGACAAGTCCGCGTCTCGGGGTGCGGTTTGAATTGCAGGGCGGCGAACTGGTCCTGTATCATCCCGACCACACACGCTTTGAGACGTTCATCGAACTCTCGGCACGCGCCGAACAAGAACGCGAACGCGCCGAGCAAGCTGCGGCGCGCGCGGAACGCCTCGCCAAACAATTGCGCACGTTGGGCATCGAACCCGAAAATTGAACCTACCCTTCAACAAAAAAACCTGCGAGCAAATGTTCGCAGGTTTTTTAATCACGCCGCAAGAACGGCAGACCCGCTTGCAACATGCGCCACCCCATTCGATAAAACCATTCACCGCGATTGCCATAAATGTAATGCGCGATGAATTTTTTCAAACGCAAACGTTGACCGAGACGCGATTTTGAAATTGTTTCCGAATAGTCCGCAAACGAAAAATCGTTTTTCGCAAACGCCGCTATCACATACTCTGCACTACGAATTCCAAAATCGAGCGCGTGCGAAATACCCTCGCCGAGCCACGGTTCGGTTCCCGCCGCGTCGCCTGCCAAGATAATATGCGGCGCCGAATGTTTTTCCTTTGGGTCAAACCAACGTTCGGGATGTCCTTCCAATCTCCAGTCTCCAATCTCCAATCCTCTTTGTTTCAACTCTTCACTCAACACAGCTTTCAATTCCGCGCGCGGACGGTCGCTCCGCACGCGCGCATCAAACACGCCGCGATTCATCACCGCCGCACCATTTTTGTACGCGGGAAAATCCCAATAGTACCCTTGCACATTTTTCGCAATCGGTGTGAAATCAAAAACGGCAGTGTGATTTACAAATTCGTCGGCGCGCTCGAAATTTTCCACCGGCGTTAAAATTTCCATCAAACGCGAAATGCGGTCGGAACGCACCAGTCCCAATTTTTGACGCACCACACTGTTCGCGCCATCCGCCGCAATCACAACGCGCGCGCGCAATTCCCCCGCATTAGTCCCCAACGTCACCCCGTCCGCATCACGCACTACCTCGCGCACGTTCACCCCTTGGCGTATTTCCATCCCACGCGTTCGCGCAACATTCAGCAACGCGGCATCAAATTCATCGCGCTGCACAATGCGAAACAAATTGCGCCAGTGAAACGTCGCTTCCAAATCATCGTACACCAAGCGCATATGATGAATCGGAAACGCGGGTACGTCCAATGCAACATCCAATGCGCGCAGCAAATCCCAACCGTGCTGGGTCACGCCGCCGCCGCACAATTTTTTGCGCGGAAAAATGGCTTTGTCAATCAACAACGCGCGCGCCGCGAGGTGCGGTGCGCGTTGTGCCAAACGAATCGCAGCAGACGCCCCACACGGTCCGCCGCCCACGATGATTACGTCATACATTTTTGATGCGTGGCATCACGTTGGAGCAAAGCATTTGCATGCACTACTGCGTAGATTTCGCGGTCGCCGACGCAAATGCTTCGCCTTTACTGCCCTGCCCCAATCGCAAATTCGTTACGAGCCCCACACCCGCAATAATCAATACGAGTCCGACCAACGTTGTCCATTGCAAATGTTCATTCAAAACCACCGCGCCCAAAATCACAGCAATCACCGGGCTGATGTACGTGACGAGCGATGTGCGCGTCGCGCCCACATGCGCGATGAGCCAAAAGTACAAGAGGTACGCAAACGCTGTCCCCATTACCGCGAGCGTCACAATGGACGCGAGCGAAGGAAACGTCGGCGTGAGCGTCCACGGATGTTCGATGAGCAAACTCGCGGGAATCATTATGGCGGACGCGGTGAGCATCTGTCCGAACGAATTCATCACGGGCGAAGAACCTTTGAGATGCCGCCGCGCGTAAATCGTTGCGAGCGCGTAACTGACCGCCGCCGCGACCACTGCAAGCCCGCCAAAAATGTTTGCCGTCGCCGCTTCCAGGACATCGGGCAAAAACAGAATGACCACGCCGACAAATCCCGCGCCAATGCCCACGACTTTGCGCGGCGTAAATTTTTCGTCGTGCGTCATATAGTGCGCGAGGATGACGGTAAAGATGGGCATCGCGCCGACCAGAATCGCGGCGAGTCCACTCGACACGCGCGTTTCGCCCCAAGTGATGAGCGTGTACGGAATCACGCTGTTGAGAAATCCGAGAACGAGATACCACTTCCAAATCGGCGCACGGCGCGGCGGCAAATTTTCGCGCCGAAGCATTAGCGTAATGAATAACGCGATGCCCGCGAGCGTCGTACGGAGCGCGACCAGCGTAATCGGCGTAACCGATTCACCGCCAACTTTGATAAACAAATAGCTGGCGCCCCAAATGGAGCCGAGTAATATGAGAATAAAATAGGACATGGTCGAATTGTAATCCCCGCGCCGAGATTCGTCCACCGAAAAAACAACCCTTGCGCGAATTAACTTGACACGACGGTCACCGTTTCGTGTTGCGCCATGCGCATTCGATACGCGGTGGCAATGCCCACGCCCCCCAAACACAACGCGCCGCACACAAGAATCGCGATTCGTATCCCTGCCAATTGTCCGAGCGTGCCGAGAAAAAATCCACCAATCGGCGTGCTGCCCATTGTCAATAACAAATTAATGCTCAATACGCGCCCGCGCAATTGTTCCGGCGTGTTCAACTGCAAGAGCGAACTCGCCGTCGTCACACAGGTGATGCCGGTGAAACCGACAATGACAAACAAGCCCATCGAGAGCCAAAACGATGATGAGAGTGCGAGCGTGCCGAGAAACACCGCAAACAACGCGCCGCTCAACAACATGCGCCGAATCGAAATGCGATGCATGTACGCGAGCGCGAACGCCGCCAACAACGCACCGAAACCCATCGCCGCGCTCAAGAGTCCAAAGCCCGCCGCGTCCGTCTGCAAAATATTGTCCGCCACCAACGGAATCACCACCGTGAAATTAAAACCGAATGTGCCGACGAACGCGGTCGTGAGCAAAATCGAAAAAATGAGCGGCGTGCGAGACGCATAGCTCAAGCCCTCTTTCAAGCGCGTGAACATGGAACCGGTCGGCGCGTGTGATGCGAGAAAAAATTCTGCGGCGCGCATGAGCAACAAGGCAATGATGACGGGAACAAAACTCACCGCGTTCAAAAACAGTGTCGGCGCAATCCCAATCCATTGAATTACCACACCCGACAGCGCGGGACCAAAAATACGCGCGCCGTGAAAGGTCATGGAATTGAGCCCCACCGCGTTGACCAAATTTTCGCGCCCGACCAATTCGTAAATGAATGCTTGGCGCAAGGGATTATCCACCGCCGTAATCAAACCTTGACTCACTGCCAGCACATAGACGTGCCACAACTGAATCACACCCGTCCATACGAGCACGCCAAAAATAATCGCCTGCACCAACAAGAGTGTCTGCGTCACCACAAGCGCCGAGCGCTTGGGCAAGTGGTCCGCCAACACTCCGCCGAAAAGCGCAAACAACATGACGGGAATAAATTGCAGGGTCACAACAAAACCGAGGGCAAAGGGCGAACCGTTGGTCAATTGCAAAACGAGCCACGCCTGCGCGGTGGTTTGCATCCACGTGCCCGTCAACGAAATAATTTGCCCGGTCCAGAACAATCGAAAATTCCGATTGCGCAAGGCATGAAACCCGCTGGCAGCGGCGGTAACCCACGGAGCCATCCGACCGCGCCAAGTATGGTCAATTCGAGTCACTTGATATCCAATCCATTCTTTACCATCTCATCGTTTCCAATCGGCGCGGCGTATTACATAGCATCCAAACACACACACCGCGCAAGCGGCAAAAGGAGAAACAATGAAACGCATCCTGCTTTGTCTGCCCATCATCCTTTTCGCGGCGAGCTTTTGGCTTTTGAGCTCTGACGTAGACGCGAGTCCCGACGCGAAACTCACCCTCAGCGCGGGGCAAACCGCTGTTGTCAATCGCAACGCCTGCAAGCTCCAAGTTACCAAAACGACGACATCCCAAGTCCGCGTCAAATGCAATCCCCTCACGCAGAGAGAGCGACCGAGCACCCACAAAACCGCGTTGGCGCAAATTACTTTGAGCGCAGGACAAACCGCGAAAATTTTAGCAAACCAATGCGCGCTGGACATTATCAAGAACAAACCCGCACGCGTCAAGGTGAAATGTAATTCTATCGCGAGCCCAACGCCCACGGATGCGCCCGACGCGTTCGTAACGGTCGGACCCGGCGGTTCGTTCTCGTATTCGGGCGATGTGAATATTCACGTCGGCGACACGGTGGAATGGACATGGGGCAGCAGCAATCACACCGTCACGAGCGGCAATGGCACACCCGACAATCTATTCTGTTCGCCAAATGACATCCACTGCGCGAGCGCGAACCCGTCCGCGAGCGGCGCAAAATATCGGCACACGTTCAACAGCGCGGGCGCGTTCAAGTACTATTGCGCCATTCACGGCGCGAGCATGTCCGCGACCGTGAATGTCAGTCCATAACCGCGTCCGCAGGGCGAAAAATAATCCGCCGCTTGATTTCCTTTCAAGCGGCGGATTCGTTTTTGACCGTGCAGAGTTTGTTGTCATGACGAAGCACTGGCGTACGAACGAATCGCAAAATTCCACAAACGATTGGTGCCAAATAAAAGCAGCAGCGCCAGCGCGAGCCCAATCAGAACTTGATTCGGCTCGAGCAGTCCAATCAATGCCGCCGCCGGAATCGTCGTGATGAACGCAATCGGAATAATGAACGTGAGCGCGGCGCGCAGCCAACCGCTGTACACCGTGATGGGAAAACGCGCGGCTTCGTAAAACGAGTAAAACAATTCCGCGAGATTGTCCACCTTGACAAACCAAAATGACATGGTCATCATCGCCAGCCAAATACAATACACCAACACCAACGCAATCAACAACAGTGCGGCGAACGCCGCCAAGTCGAAAAGCGTTGGCACAATCTGCATTTGCGCCAACGCATACACAATCACTGCCGCGCCCGCGAAAATGTCCACGAGCCGCCACATCGTCAGCGCGTGAAAACTGGAATAGAATTGCGCGTTTACGGGTTTCACCAACACAAAATCGAACGTTCCATCGCGCACCGCTTCAATCATCGCCATAATGTTCGGGCGAAAGAACGCTTCCATGATGCCGGTAAAAATCGAAAACAGTCCGAGCACCACAAGCACTTGATAGTACGTCCATCCCCCGATTTGGTCACGATGCGCGAAAAAAATGGTCGCGCCGATAATACCCCAGACCAGCCAGAAAATGCTCATAAACGCGTTGGTCAGAAAATTGACGCGATATTCCAGCTCTTTGAGAATCGAATAGCGCCAAAAGATTTGGAGTAATTTCAGATGCTTGAGCATAGCTCGTGGTGAAACGCGAAACGTCTAACGTCAGTCTCTACGCGCCGAACGCGCCAAATTTGCGAATGCCGCGCGCCCACACAAAGCGATAGAGCACAAACAATACTACAATCCATCCCGCGACGCTGCCAAATCCAAATAACAAATC
>JAKOPZ010000026.1 GCA_029778615.1 Chloroflexota bacterium
GCGTGCCGCAGAGTTGTTTTGCAAAAATTCATGACGCAGTGCGTCATCTTGAATGTGCGCGGCGCGTTCGTTCAATTCGGCAACCCCGCGTTCCAAGATTTCGCGCGCGCGCGGCGGGTCGTACGCGGCGAGCGCGTGATAGAGAACAAGATAGACCGCCGAAGGATTTTCGCTGTCATGGAAATTTTGCGCGTCGAACGCGGCAAACAATTCGTCTACGCGTTGACGCAGCGCATCCAAATCATCGCGCTGTTGTGCCATGCGGACGAGTCCGGCGCGCGCATCCAACGCGCGATGTCCGCGTTCCGCCTTTTGCAAAAGTTCGATGGCATGTTCATAGCACGCTTCGGCGCGCGAAAAATCGCCGAGCGCCGCATACGCGTTGCCCATCACCGTACGCGCCATGCCTTCGCGATATGCGGAACCCACTTGATGCGAAACCCGCGCGGCGTCTTGGGCGTACCCTAGTGCGTTTGACGCGTTGCCGCGCTGTATAGCGAGCATAGCGAAATCGCGCAGTGCGATGCTCTCACCAGTGGCATTGCCCATTTCACGAAAGAGGCGCAGTGCGGCGGCATAGTGCGGTGTCGCGCGCGTAAATTGTCCCAGCGCCGAATAAATGGAACCGAGAATAATGTTCGCCGCCGCCTGGTCAAAACGTTTGCCGATTTGTGTGGCAAGTGCGAGCGCCGCTTGTCCATGACGCAGTGCGTCATCAAATCGCGTGCTGTCAACGCCAATGTCCGCGAGATTGACCAGCGCGGAGGATTCGCCGTAGCGATTGTGATTCGCGCGATACAGTTCGAGCGCGCGTTCATAAAATGCGCGGGCGCGCCGGATGTCCGCCGCGCTCTGTTCGACTAACCCCGCAACGTATAACGCATCCGCTTCGAGTGCATCCTGCTGTTGGGTGCGCGCCCACTCTACGACCTCGCGCAGGACTGCGCGTCCCTGTTCCAATTTTCCGGTCCAGTACGAGATCCAACCGACGCGCAAACGCGCCCGCGCTCGCACAAGCTCATCACATTGTGGCTCTGTGAGCAGCGCGGCGAGCACGCGACTCGCGTCCTCGTACTGCGCCAGCCGTTCCAAAAAACGCGCACGCGCCAAACGCAAATGAATCAACAGCTGCGGCGGCGCGGTTGGAATTTTTTCCGCACGCGTCAGCGCGTTTTCAATCAGCGTCAAGCCCTCGCGAAAAAGCCCGGTCAAATAATAAAAGGTTGTGACGCCTTGAACAACTTGTGGGTGAGCGCGTGGAACCACGCGTACTCGACCGCGTTTTGCCACGCCGCGCGCAAATTGTCGGGCTCGCGCCGAATTTCACTCAAGGGCAGCTGCGGGTCGCATTTTTCCAAATTTTGACCGCGTTGGGCGGTATAAAGGAGGTAAAAACGAGAATGTTCCTCAATGAGTGCAGATGCGTCTTTTGGCAGGTTTTCGGAAGCAAATTGATGCAATAATTCGTGAATTTCATATCTGCCATATTCTGTGCGCTTTAACAGCGATCTATCAATTAAAGCATCTAAATCTGCATATTGTGGATTAATTATCGCTTTTGCTGCATGATACTCGAATCCATTCCGAAAGACTGCTAGTTGCGCCAAAATCGCCTGTTGGCGCGTAGTGAGCAAGTCCCACGAACCCTGCCAAATCCCGCGCAAGTTTTGGTGGCGCGGCGGCACATCGCGCTGGGTCGTCGCCAGAAAATCTGAACTCTCACTCAATGCGGTGAGAATTTCATCGAGTGTACGCGTCCGCGTCCACGCGGCGGCGAGTTCCAGCGCGAGCGGCATTCCTTGCACGCGGCGGCAGATTTTGCTCACGAGCTGCAGTGTTTCCGGTGTCACGGCAAATTCGCCCGCTGCGCGCGCGGCGCGTTCGACAAACAATTGCACCCCCTCACTCGCGCGCAATTGGATTTCGTCGTCAGGACCCGGCACGTCCAAACCTTCGAGCCGCCATACCATTTCCGCGCGCACGTTCAATGGTTCGCGCGAGGTAAGCAAAAGTGTCACGCGCGGCGCGGCGGTGACGAGCTCGACCAACCACGCCGCGCTTGCCATCAACTGTTCGAGGTTGTCCAAAATGAGGAGCAGTTCTTTGTCGCGCAAATAATTTTGCAGCTGCCGCGCGGGCGAGACAGAGCCGCTACAGGTGACATTCAACGCATCGGCGGCGGCGGTGGCGATGGCGTCATTTGCATTTGGTGCGTCCGCGCGAAGACCGGCGAGGGGGACAAAAAACGCGCCGTGTTGAAAATCATCGCGCACGCGTTCGGATACCGCGAGGGCGAGCCGCGTTTTGCCCATGCCGCCCGGTCCAACAATTGTATACAAACGCAGTGTTGGGTCGAGCAAGCGTAAAGTGAGCGTTCCGAGTTCGCGTGCGCGAACGCGGCGGCGCGTTGTGCTTGCGCGGTGAACGCGGTCATTAGCGCGCGGTGCGCCGATTCGTGCCACGCCTCCAACTCGAGCAAATGCCGCGCATACCGTGCAGTCTGTGCCCAAGCGCGGCGATGTAGAAAAAATGCGCTGAGCTGTTCCAACGCGCCGAGTGCGTCTTGATGCAAACGTTTGCGCGTGACGACTGCCCATTCTTCGAACGCGTCACTGCCCGAATTATCAAAGCCCGCGAGAAATTCGACGCGATAGAACTCGTTCGCCGCGCCGAGATTTTCCGCGCACACCGCGCACGTTTCCGCGCGGCGATGTTTGTGTTGGCGCGTGGGTCCGGTGTGCGCGCGAAATTCTTGAACGTCGAGCGTATGCGGACTGGCGAGATTGAACTGGACTGTTTTGGGTGTAACGAGGAGCCATTCGGCTGCGTTGTCGCGCAGTTTCAGCGCGGCGCGCAGACGAAAAAGAGTTTTGCGTAAAGCGTCACTTGGAGCGGTCCCAAAAAGTTCAAGGCGAGGTGGGACATCAAACGTGAATGATACGCCCGCTTGCGTACGCGCGCGCGGCAAGTTGGGGCAAGCGGATTGGGAACGTTCTGGGAACGCGCACCGCGTATAATGCGGACAAACTAGGGGATGCGACGATGGAACAATCAAGGCGTGTCGGTCACTATGATTCCTATCTGCTCAAGATTTGGCGCGGGGGAGAGGGAAATCAATGGCGCTGGATGCTGCAAAATATTCGCACGGGCGAGCAAAAAGGGTTTCGAGATTTGAACACGCTGATGTTGTATCTTGACGGCATCCATCATAAAGTGGAAAATCCGGTGTCCGATTTTTCGTTTCATGCCGACGAAAGGGATTGAATATGCCTTTGGCAATCTCGCAACAAGAAAACAAACAAACGGAAAATGCACCGCCCCTGCACACGCGGCATGAAAATGAAAACACGGCGCATGTGCTCGCACAGCGCCTTGCCGCGTCAAACCCAAGACTCGCGCCCGCACTGATTCTCAAAATGATTCAAGCGTTAAAGCAAAAATAGGAGTTCTCTATGTCAGCCGCACTCAAACGCGCGTCATCGAACGGCGATGCAGTTGAACGCGTCGCGCCGCTGATGCACTGGTGGTTTTTGCTGGACATGTTTCTTGTGTTCATCGCCGGTGTGCAATTGTTTGTCTTGAGCGAATTCACGAATCAATTCTTTGCCTGGACGATTGCCTCGACGTTGACGGCGGCAACGTTCGGCGCGGCGTACTGGAGCACGCTGCCGATGCTGTTTGTTTCATTCCGCGAACGGGTGTGGGCGAACGCGCGCATTGCTGTTTTGGGGGTTTGGTTTTTTACCACGCTCACGCTCGGCGCGACATTTTTGAACTGGGACAAGTTTCACTGGTCGAGTCCGCTTGTCACCGCGCAGCTCGCGTTCTATGTTTGGCTCGCGATTTATGCGTTGGTGCCCATCGGATTGCTCGTTGCGTTTTGGATGCAGCGGCAACAGCCCGGCGTTGACCCCGCGCGGACATTCCCGCTTCCCGCATGGTTCCGTGTTTTGCTGGGCGCGCAGGCGTTGGTGATGCTCGGCATCGGCGCGGCATTATTTCTCGCGCCGGCGGCAATGCTTCCGCTGTGGGCGTGGACCCTGACACCGCTTACTTGTATGGCGCTCGGCGCGTGGTGTGTGGGCATCGCGGTGACAAATCTTCACGCGCTGGTCGAAAATGATTTGGCGCGTTTGCGCGGCGCAATGGTCACGTATGCGTTGCTCGGCGCGCTCCAACTCGCAGCCGTCGCGCGATACAGCGCGCAATTAACTTGGAGCCGCGCATCCGCGCTGCTGTATCTCTTTTTCTTGGCAATCGTTTTGCTTTCGGGCGCAATCGGTTTCGTACTCGCGCGTCGCGCCGGCGCATTCACAGAGCGCACTCGAAATTAAGGAGTTAAAGCAATGAATAAAAAAATGTTTGTCGTGCGCGGATTGTTGTTGGTCTTGTTTGGCGTATGCGCGCTTGTCCCTGCTTCCCAAGTTTCCGCCGCGCCGACGAGCACATTCATTGTCAATGAAACGAATGATGAGTTGAATAATGACAGTATAAAAAAATGTGCGCCGGTTTTTCGCGGCGCGCATTTTTTGTTTGCGGTGAGTGGAATCAAGAGGCGCAGTACTCAGTCAGAATACTTGGCGAGGAGCGCTTCTACTTGCGCGCGTGTGGGCATCGTCTCCGCGCCATAGCTGGAAATCGCGAGCGACGCGGTGGCGTTGGCAAAACGCGCGGCTTGGAGTACATCATTCGTTTCGTACAGACGAATGAGAAAACCTGCTGCAAAGCTGTCCCCCGCGCCGGTGGGGTCCACGACCTCTGTGGGAAACGCGGGAACATCGAGCGGGCGTTCGCGCTTGCGATAAATGGTCGCGCCTTCGCGTTCGCGCGTGACGGCGACAAGCGGCGCGAGCGCGATGTACAAAGACAAGCGTTCGGTGTAGCCGCCCAAATCTTCTTCACTCAAAATCAATGCGTCAATGTGCGGCAAAATTTCGGCGGCTTCGACCCACGCACGCGTCTTGACGCGTCCCGTTTCGTCCCACTGTCGCATCCATCCTTGCGGCGAGACGGCAACCAACGTCTGTTCAGAGAACGCGTGAACCATTTCGCTTTCGAGCTCGCCCGCGAGCGGACCGAGCAGCACAATTTTTGCCGCACGCCATTCATTTGGAATTTCGCGCGCGCGAATAGGCTGTGCGACATCGCGCACAAATTGTTTGCGTTTGCCTTGACTGTACAGATTGCGAAAGGTGGTGGTGGTTGGCGAAGGAACACGCACGATTTCAATATCGCGCAAGAGTTCGGGTTCGGGGAAATCGTCTGCCGCGCTAGTGACAATGCCGACGCGATAGCCGAGATTGCGCGCCGCGATTCCGGCAAACGTGACCGCGCCGCCGAGCGTGTGGTTGCCCGCGAGTTGTTCGTCGCGCGTGAGATGTCCGACGACGATGAAATCCGGAGTCACGCAAGTCCAAAGCGCAAGTTAAAAGCTAAAAGTGCATTCACACTTTTAGCTTTTAACTTTTGACTTTTTTACTTTGGTAATATCATCACGCGACGGCGTTCGCCTTCGCCGATGGATTGTGTTTTGACGGTGGGGTGTTCTTGGAGCGTAAGGTGAACGATACGGCGTTCGTTTGGCGGCATGGCTTCGAGCGTAATCGGCTGCCGATTTTGTTTCACGCGGTCTGCCATGCGTTTTGCCAATTCCCGCAACACACGTTCGCGGCGCGCGCGGTATCCTTCTACATCTACGGCAAAGCGTTCGTTGCTGTGCGTTTTGCTGGTGACGATGAGGCGCGCAACGTATTCCAAATCGCGCAGGGTTTCTCCGCGCCGGCCGATGAGAATGCCAAGGTCCGAGCCCACAATGTCCAGCACAAACGCCGGTCCCTCTTGGTTTTCCAAGTCTCGGTGAATCACCACTTGCGAGCGAATGCCCATCCCGCGCAAGAGCGTTTCGAGGACTTGCTGCGCGGTGGTGGGAACGTCGAGCGGTTGTGCGGCGCTTGCCACTTCGGGGGCAGGGGACGCTTCGGTCGGCGTGCTTGAAACGAGCGGCGTCATGGGCGCATACGCCGTCTCGGTTTGCGGACGCACGCTGAGCTGTACCACAACCGGACGGTCGGGGTCATCGCTCGTTTCATTCAATAACTCTATTTCCACTTGGTCGCGCGTCACGTTCATTTGGGCGAGACCGTTTTGAATCGCGTCTTCGACGCTGCGACCGGTTGCGCGAACGCTGCTGCGTTCACTATCGTTTTTTTCCACTTTTCTTTTTTCCCTTGTTCACGTTGGTTGCCGTTCCGTTTTCAGCAGAGGTCAAGAGATTTTCGTTGCCGTTTGACGGAGTGACCTTGGTGGTTCCGGTTGACGATGTATCAATGACGCGCTTGGTACGCACGGGTGTCGGCGCCGGTTTGGGCAGCAAATTTTTCAAGCTGTCCCAACCGCCGGTAAAGCCCTGTTGCAAAATTCCAATCACGCTGAACGTTATCCAGTACAGTGCCAGACCAATCGGCGCATTGAGTACAAAGAAACCAAAAATGAGCGGCGTCATCAACGCCATGGATTGGTTCATTTGCGCTTGCGATGGGTCGAGCGCGACAGTCGTCGTCTGCATCATGCGCGTCTGCAAAAATTGTGAACCGACGACGAGCGCAATCACAATGCCGATGATGACGATATTTTGCGTGTTGAGCACCGCGCCCAAATTGAGACCAAAGAAATTGGTGTTGACAGGAATGAGCGTGGAGGCGGAGCTAAAGAACGGATAGATGTGCTGTGCCAGCTGCATCACTTGTTCGGGACGTTCGGCGATGACGCTGTTGATGACCTGATACATGCCGATGAAAATCGGAAAGGGCAGCAGTGTGAGCAGACAACCCATATTGAATGGATTCGCCATCCCATGCTCTTGATACAGTTTCATCTGCGCTTGCTGCAGTTGCTGTGGATTGTCTTTGTGTTTCTTTTTCAGCTCATCCAGTTTGGGTTTGAGCGTCGCCATTTTTTCTTGCTGAACTTTCATGGACTGTTGCGCTTTGATGCGCAGAGGCATGGTCAGCAAGCCGACAAGCACCGTAAAGACAACAATCGCCAGCCCATAATTGGGAATGAGCGAATACAAAAAGAGCATCGCGTTCAACATCGGGTTGTACACGAGCAGGTTAAAAAGTGTCCCGAGAATTTCCATAAACCGCTTCCTTCATCAAACATCCAGTCGTTGGATGCTTACATGTTCACGCGCAAAGTCTGGTTGCTCTCAATGTTGTTCATTGGGCACATGCCTGATTCGCATTCGCGTCAAAGCACCATTTGCGTGTGCCGTCACTCGCGTTCAGCGCATACATATTATACCCGTGAGTGCCCACATAAAGCGTTTCGCCTTGCAACGCGGGCGATGCCAAAATTGGACCTTGCAAGGGCAAGGGGTTCCACTTGAGCTGCGCCGAATCCAAATCCAGCGCGTATAATTTTTGGTCGCTCGTGCCAAAGTAGCCCACGTTATCCTTGATAACAATTGCCGAACGAATTTGTCCGCCTGCGACAAACGGCTGCGCCCATTTCGGCGCGCCCGTTGCCGCGTCCAGCGCGTACACTCTGCCCGCGAGCGTACCAAAATAAATGACCCCGTTACGAAGCGTTGGGTTTGCCCAAATCCATTCGCTCGATTCGTCCAGCTGTTTTTCCCACTTGAGCGCGCCCGAAGCGGCATCCACCGCGATAAAGCGGTTCAACGCGCCAAAATAGACCGCGCCGTTGGCAATGAGCGGCGTCGAAACAATCATGCCTTTGGCGTCGTACGTCCATTTGCTTGCGCCGGTTGCCGGGTCAACGGCATACAACAATCCGCCGAGCGAACCAAAATACAAAGTTCCATTGTCCAACACGGCGTTGCTCCACACCTTATCTTTGGTGGCAATGCTCCAGCGTGGCACACCATTTTCCGCGTCGAGGGCATAGAACTGACTGTTGTTGGCGCCGAAATAAATTGTGTTGTTGCTCACCAATGGCGTGGCAACGACCGGCGCGCCCACATCGTACGGCTGGCTCCATTTTGGCAAACCGGATACCGCGTCCAACGCATAGAATTTATGGTCATACGCGCCAAAGTACACTTTACCGTCAGCAACCGCAGGTGTACTGTAGACGGAAATGAGTGAGGGAGTGTTAGTGTCTTTGGGATATTCCCATTTCAGGACGCCGGTGTTGGCGTCCAGCGCCGCCACTTTGGCAGTGGTCGTGCCGTAATAGACCAGCCCATCATCCACAACGGGCGAAGACCAACCTTGCGCGGGCGGCGGACCGCCACAGCCCGCGAGCGCGACTGCAGAAAGAATACCAATGATAAAGACAATAAACGGTTTGATACGGAAACTCCTGATGAATGCACAATGCAAAACGCACGATGCAAAATCTTAATCTTTATACGGAACGGGGTCGAAACCCTGAGGTGTAAACGGATGGCAGCGCGCAATGCGTTTCACCGCGAGCCAACCACCTTTGACGAGTCCGAAGCGTTCCACTGCCTCTGCCGCGTACTGCGAACACGTGGGTTGAAAGCGGCAAGCAGAAGGCAGGGCAGGTGAGACAAAACGTTGATAAAACCAAATCGGTAACAGCGCAATATATTTCATTTTTGTTCCGGCGAATCTTTGCTTGATAGTTTGGCGCGCTGCAAGAGTTGCACAATGGCAGCTCCAATGTCAGTGAACGGCGCTGTCGTGATGTTACCTCGCGCAATAAATACGAAATCGTAGCCCTTTGGCATTGCGAGAAATTGTGGCCGTACCGCTTCCCGCAAGCGGCGCTTGGCGCGATTTCGCGTCACCGCATTACCGAGTTTTTTGCCTGCCACAAACGCCGCGCGCGACCGCTCCAAACCGTTTTCACGCACGCGCAATATGACAAGCGGGTGGGCAAACGCGCGTCCTTGTTGCCACACCCGCTGTACATCGGATTCTGCTTTGAGTCGCCACGCGCGTTTCACGCGAAAAGGTAGAGGCGAAGCATTGACACAAACGTACCGCGTGAGGTTCACAAACGCGCCTGTCAATGCTTTGCCCCTACGCGTCACGGCTTTCGAAACACTTTGGCGCGTTTCACGCCCACAGTCAAACGCGCGCGTCCCTTGGCGCGGCGCGCCTTGAGCACGTTGCGCCCACCCACAGAGCGCATCTTGCGGCGGAAACCATGCACGCGGAGCCGGTGCAGGCGTTTGGGTTGATACGGTCGTTTCACGTTCGATACTCCTGATAATGACGCGGTGCGGGCGAAACATTTGCGGCGATGCAAGCAGCGCAAAATGCTTCATCCCTACAATTTCAATTTGCAAAAAAATCGCGCGGTCAATTTCCACCACGCGGGCAATGTCGAATTATACACGCGCGGCATGGAATTACAAAATCGCCTTTCGCAAACAAGAACCGACGAATCGCGCATCGTCTATCACAAACCGTGCAGTGCATTTGCCCTTTGCCGGTCTCTTGCTGCGCTTGAGCATCTTGACTTTATCCGCCCGTCACGCTATCTCCGCTCGCTCCATCGCTCAAGCGCTTGAGACACATTCGCGTCAATGGACATTCTGTGCAGCGCGGCGCGCGTTTCGTGCAAGTATATTTTGCGTGCAAGTCCAAGAGCGCGTGAAATTCGTTAAACAGCGTGACCTCATGCGGCAGGTGCGTCATGAACAAATTTTGTAATTCGTCGTATGATGCGTTGTGCTCGATGTCCCCTATGCCCATGCGCGCCATAATGCGACGCGTGTACGCATCTACCACAAAAATCGGCTGCTCTGCCGCGTACAACAAAATCGCGTCCGCTGTTTCGGGACCGATGCCGTTGAGCGCCAAAAGCTGTGCGCGCAAAGTGTACAAGTCGCCGCCGCGCAGAGTGTGCGCGTTCCCTTTGTACTGGCTCAGGAAAAATTCCGCCAACCGCTTGAGTCGCTGCGGCTTGCTCGTCGTAAAACCCGCCGAACGAATCAACTCGGTCAACTGCTCGATTTCCATCGCGTGCACGCGCTCTGGTTCCAATGCCGCCGCGCGTTTCAAATTGGCGAGCGCCTTTTCCACATTTTTCCATGACGTGTTCTGCGTCAAAATAGCGCCGACCATCACCTCCCATTTCGATTCGGCGGGCCACCAATTGGGCGCGCCATAGTGGGCGCGCAGCTTGGCGTACACGCGCAACAATTTTTGCGTCAGATGCGCCCGGCGGTTTGCAATCTGTGCCATGCGTCCGATTTTACCACTTTGCAATCGCGTACTGTCACGCGTATAATCGCGCGCAGGATTTCGCGCGGGGAGGGACTATGAAATTGTTTTTCTTGCGGCATGGACAAGCGAATTGGGAACAGTGGGACCACCCGGATGACGAGCGACCGCTGACGAAAAAAGGGCGCAAAGAGGTGGAGATGGTCGCGGGCGCGCTCAAAGAATTAAAAGTGCGCCCGGAAGAAATTCTCTCCAGCCCACTGCCGCGTGCGTACGAGACCGCGCAAATTGTTTCTGAAAAATTGGACATTGAATGTATCACATCGCCGCTGCTTGCCCCGGGTTTTGGACTGCATTCACTGCGGCAGTTATTGACGGAGCACAGTGACCGCGACCTCATGTTTGTGGGACATGAACCGGATTTCTCGCTCGCCATCGCGCAGCTCACCGGCGGCGCAGTTAAAATGGCAAAAGCCGGACTCGCGCGCGTGGATGTGGAAAACGCGAGTGAACTGCGCGGACAGCTCGTGTGGCTGATGCCCCCCAAAGTGCTAAAGGAAATCTAACATGCCTGAAATTATTGTCGGCTGTGCCTTGTCGGACCTCAATCGCGCGGACTTGCCGCGCAATTTGCGCGTGCCGGAGCGTCTTGCCGATTATATTGAATTGTATCAATCGCGTCTCGAATCGCCGTATGTGCTGTTGGAAATTCAGCCCGAAGATTTGTGGACTGTGCCCGCAACATTTCCCGACCAATTCATTCCGCGCAAAAACAATCGCTGGTGGCGCACGGTCCAATCCCTGCCCGATTTGTTGGTGAAATTGCGCGCGCCCAATATGCGCGTTGGCGTGCATCAACCGCTGCAAAATCGCGACTCGCTCTCGTCAAATTTTTTTGTGAAATATGAAGGCATCGAGGCGACCAAACAGGCAATGGAGTTTGCGGAATATATTGACGCCGATTATTTTGTATTTCACCTCGCGCAAGTGGACAAGTGGAATTGGGACCGCCAGGACCAAATGGAAAAGGCGATTAAAATTTTCAATGTCTTTGCCACGTACTATACCGCGCGCGAAATGAGCTTTGTCCCGGTCATCGAAACTCTCGAGTATCCAAAATTTCCCGCGACCGGCGCGGAAGCGTTCATGCTCTTGAAAGAATGCCGCAAGGCGCTGCGCAGCACAAAACTCGCGTTCAATCTGGCGCATCTGTGGAGTTCGCGCAACCGTATGCTCGTGACCGGCGCGTGGTCCGATGAACGCGTTTCATTTGAGGCATCGCTCGAATACGCGCTTGATTCGTTGGCGAATGATATTTATGTCTATCAGTTGAGCGGTGGCTGGGAATCCGAAACGCACGCTGTCCCCGGTTTGCATCCCCAGCAAGACCCCTTTCGCTACCCGATGAAATTGCGCGAGAGTCCGAGCGTCTATCTAGAGTCGGGCGAAATGGATTTGAATCGTGTGCTCGAATTGCTTGTGACCGCGACGGCGCGGCGCGGGCATGACCTCGACGTTGTGCTGGAAATTTTTGACCGTGATATTGAACAAGTGTTGGAAGCGGCGCGTATCATTCGCCATGATTTGATGGCACGCGCGAACGCGCCGGCACAATCCTATCATCCCATCGAAATCAAAGCCGCGCCTGCGCGCAAGCGTTCCCCTGCGCGCAGGCGGACAACCCGACGCAATGTGCCTGTGGCGCGCGCCAAAAAGAACGGTCACACGACCACGAAAAAGAAAAGTTCCGCGCGCAAAAAATCCAAAAAATAGTACAAAAAAAATTCGAGCGCTACGCTCGAATTTTTTTTATCCTTGTCCTTCCACCGGGCTTGTAATGTCTGCGACGTGGGCATCGGTCAACTGCTTGAGTGTTTCCAGCGCAATCGGAAAAACGGAATGGGGTGTGCCTGCCGCCGCCCAGACGATTCCAAACCGCAAGAGCGATTCGTCCATCAGTTTCGCTTTGATGTCATCGCTTGTGTGCGCGACGGGCGCGACGCCGCCAATCGCAAAGCCCGTACGGGCGCGCACTTCATTCGCATTGGCAATGCGCACGGTACTCGCGCGCAGCGCGCGCGCAATTTTGAACGGGTCGGCGCGGCGGTCCCCGGCGACGAGCGCGAGGACGGTGTCGCGTTCGTCCAACACAAACACCAACGATTTTACAATTTGTCCCAATTCGCAATTCACCGCGTCTGCCGCGAGTTGCGCGGTGCGTGTGGAATCGGGTAGTTCGTGGATTTGAATGTCCAGCGCGTGGGCGCGAAAAAAATCGCGCACGCGGTCAATAGATTTTGCCATTTACCCTTCAATTAAATGCGCGACGCCTTTAACCGAAATTGTTACGGGGTCGCTGACAATCGTTTTGCCCACCACGCTCGGCGGGTCAAAACCATAGTCTTTCATATAAATCGTCGCGGTGCCTTCGCCAACGAGCTGGTTATCCTTTATCCGGGCGGTAATGTCAAATGTCACGGGGTTCGTGATATTGCGGATGGTCATGTCGCCGGTGACGCGAAATTGATAGGTGTTATCTTGCGACGCGTCGGCGGGCAATCCTTGTACGTCATTCGCGACAAAAATCGCTTTGGGGTATTTCTCCGATTCGAGCCAGTTCTTGCGAATCGCCGCATCACGTACTGCATTGTCGGATGTAAGTGTACGCAAGTCCACTTGTAAATTGCTCAATGCAATATACACTTTGCCGTTTTGCATGTACAGCTGAAATTCGCCTTCGACCGCGTTGGTGCGCCCCCGCGTGATTTGGTCGTTGCCGAGCAGCACTTCATGCACCGCGTACTCGACGGTCGTTTGCGCGGGGTCCACGCGAAAGCGAAAGACCTCTGTCTGCTCCACATCGCGGAGCGATTTTGGCAGGGGACTGGAAATTGCACCGGTGCTCGTTCCTGCGGTTGGCGTGACGAGCGCAACAGTGGGCGGCGGTGCGGATTCCGCGCAGCCGACAATGCCGAACAAGAGCATGACGATTCCAAAAAAAATAATCAAGCGCTGCGAGTCCATTGTTCCTCCAAGTAGGGCGAAGGGAATGTGGGGTCACTCAAAAAATTACGTTTCGCGCGGCGGTTTGGATGAAACGCCGCGCCGATATTTTTTTCAAAATTCGATTCCCCGCGTGCGGTATCGCAATCGAGGCGCGCTTATTGAATGCGATTCGATAAATGCACCATCAATGTGACCAGACCCGCTGCCACGAGTGGGACAAACAGCCGCCACACTTCGACGAGTTCCCCTTCGCCTCCGCGTGCGCGCGCGTCCAGTCCCAGAACGACGATGACGCCGAACGCGATGAGCCACACGACGAGCAAAAAGACGCGTTGAAAATCGCTGAGCGGTTTGGACATGTTACAACCCGCGTGCGTCAATTACATGAATGCCATCAAAGTTGGCGATATAGAGCAAATCGCCGACCGCGTACAAATTGAACGGAAGCACATTTTCCAGAACAGGCGTGTACGTGCGCTTTGCCAAATCCACCTTGACGATTTCGTTGCCGACCTGCAAGCCGACAAAAATTTTCCCCGCCGCGACCGCGACACCGGACGGCACCGACGTATCAGGGAAATTCACGATGGGCTGTCCGCCGCCGTAAAAGTACGGATGTCCATAATTGCCAGCCAATATAATATCATTTAATTCGTCACCCGAATTCGCCGGATTGTCGTCATACTTTTCCGGCGTGAACGATGGGTCATTGTCTACTGCCAAGACGTGGGTCTGTCCGTTGACGCTGCCGACGGTCATGCTCCACGGATTGCGAACCCCGCGCGCAAATTCATCATATTCGCCTGCGATGCCGTGTGTGGCAATGTACTCGTGTTGTTGTTCCAGCCAATCAAACGTCGCATAGTTAATGCGTCCGGTGGGAAAATCTTCATAGTACGGTTCACTGATGTTGGCGGGGCATCCGCTGCAAGGGAACGACGAATCCAAAATGGAGCCCATGCTCATCAACATGACTTGGCGACCATTCAGCGTATAGGTTGCGAGCGCGCTGTTCATGTGTCCGTACGGTAAATTTTTATTGTTCTCGTACGCCGGAAAACGC
>JAKOPZ010000027.1 GCA_029778615.1 Chloroflexota bacterium
CAAACGAAATCGAACCGCAGCACACCATCGCCGTGCCTGTGTATTCACTTGTATAAGTGCCGCAGCAAGGCACGTTAGAGAACGCTTCCTACGCGGGTCCCAAATCGAAAATCGAAATTCAAGAATCGAAATTCCAATCTCCAGTCTCCAGTCTCCACTCTCATGTCCTACCAATCCAAATCCGGCGTCAACGTCCGCCGTCTCGTCCAAAACATCCAAGACCAGTACGATTTCGCGCCGCAGATCGCGACCCTGCTCGAATTGGTGGCGAACGCATTGGACGCGCACGCGACGAAAATCAACATCCAGTACGACAGCGAACACGGGCGCGTGATTGTGGAAGACGATGGGCATGGAATGAATGAAGCGCAGTTTAAAAACTATCACGATTTTGCGTCATCGTCGAAACGGCGCGGGACGGGCATTGGCTTTGCAGGGCAAGGTGCGAAACTCGCGCTCAATTTTTGCACGCATGTCGTCACCGAAACCTGGTCCAAAGAATGGCGCGGCTATTCCGATTGGCACCTCAAGGGCGATGATGCGCCGTATCAAGTCATTGAACACGAACTCGTTTCGCTTGACCATCACGGCACCCAAGTCACTTTGCATCTCGGTCACGAATCCAAAACCTTTTACTCGCGCAAATTGATTCAACGCTGGATGTATGAACATTTTTATCCGTTGATTGACAGAGGCATTCGCAAACAATATCCCAACATCATCACGCGGTATCAGACAGGCGTCATGCTGCACCTCGACGGCAAGCCGCTGCTTGAAACCGCTATCGAAAACAAACTCGCGCACTTTCAAGAAATGAGCGTGCAGATTCAACGCCAGACCAAAGCATTCGGTTGGTTCGGCGTGTACACGGGCAACGACGAGCCGCCGATTCCGCCGGGCATCATGCTTTGCACCTACGGCAAAGTCATCGAGCGTTCGTACTTTCGCAAAGAGCCGCGCGACAAGGAACAAATTTTTGGCTGGATTGAAGCGCCGTATTTGATTGAAGCGGTGACAACGGACAAAGGGCGTTTCATCAAAGGCAACGGACGCTGGGAAACTTTTTTCAAACGCGCGCAACATGAATTTACGATGTGGCTCGAAAAAAATAAATTGATTGAACGCGCGCCGCGTCGTTCCGAAAATCATTTCGCGGGGACGGAAAAAGAAATCAATTCCATTTTGCGCAACATGCCCGAACTCGCCATGTTTGCCTCGCACGGACGCCAAGACGCGGTCGCGTTGAATCCGAACGGCGAACTGATTGCGGGCGAAGACCGCGTGCAAATCAAACTCGACGCGGAGGAATTGGAAGCGCGCGAGCAAGAACAAAAAGAGAGCGAGCGCACTTTCGAGGAACAACAGCGCGATTTATTAATGTCGCTCGGCGAAGCGATGACGGGCGAAATTCGCCCGCGCGTCATTCGCGGCGGCGTGCATATCTTGGAAGAGGCGCGCGATGACAAATCCGAAGAGGCATGGTTCGACGGCACAACCGTCGTGTTGAACATCGCGCATCCCGCGTATCGCAAAGCCGCCAACTCGAACACGCTGCAATATCACGTTTTCAAATGCGTTTGTTTGAGCGTCATCGAGTTCACGATGGAAAACAAAGAAGGCGCAACGTGGCGCGATGTGTTGGAATTGCAGCGAAAATTTTTCGCGTTGTGGGGGCAGAGGTAGAGACTAGAGACTAGAGACTGAATCAGTCTCCAATCTCCAGTCTCCAATCCCCAATCTCACGTCTCATGTCTTTAATCCGCGTCGCCGTCCACATGCAGCCGCAGCGTGACGAAAACGGTCACACGATTTTTCGCGCCGCGCTGCCGATGGGCGTATGGTTTGAAAAATCACTCGACAAAAACGCGGTGGAGCAGGCGCGCGCGGAATTGGAAGAAAAATATCGCGCCTTGGTCGAATCCTTGCGCGCGATGCTGCCATCTTTGAAAGATGGCAATGTGCTGCGGTACTGGATGTTCGGCGATGTGGTAAATGAATTTGAATTGCAGACCGCCGACACGCTCGTCTTGATAGACAAATTGAGTGACCATCTCGCGCGCGATGTTGGTTATTCCAAAACAATGATTGACTTGTGCCGCCGCTTTCGCCACAAATTTTCCGACGCCTCGCAGATTGACCCAACCCTCTCCTTTGATGCCTATCATCGGAACGGCTTTGACCCAAAACGCGCTGCCGCGTACGAACGCGCAAAACCGTCCAAGCGCCCACGCGGACGCCCGCGCAAACAATAATCCTGCGCGTCCTCTGCTATAATCTCGCGCATCATGTTTCGCGCAATCCTTGTCTCTTTGCTTTTTCTCGTTGCCTGCAACTCCACGTCTTTTTCTCTCACCTCTCCATCTCCCACTCCCACCCCAATCTCCAGTCTCCAGTCTCCAGTCCTCGGTCTCCAGTCTCTAGTCTCCACCCTCCGCGTCGGCTGGGCATACGAGGCATATCCCGAATCATCGTTTGAAAAAATGCGCGACGATTTTGCCACGATGCGCGCGAACGGCGCGAACGCGGTGTGGCTCGGGCACAACAATCCGGGACAAGTAGACGTGGAAAAAGTTGAACCGGGAATGTCATACGCCGTGTACGCCGCGCTGCAAAATGAAAATGACGTGTTGTATCACGATGCGCGCGCGATGGCGGACGCGGTGCAACGCGCGTTGGACGCCGCACGCGCAACAAAACTGCAAGTCATTCTCCCCATCGGTTATCAAATTCAAATGGGCGACGCGTGGAATGCAAAATATCCGAATGATTTGCGTCTGACGTTTGACGGTTCACGCTTGAATTTCTATCACAGCGGTTACACCGCGTCGCCGTACTCGCCGCAATACCGCGCGGACATTATAAAATATTACGAATGGATTCAGACCGAATACGTCAAACCGTATCGTGATGTGATTGTGATGGTGTCGCTGGCGGATGAGCCGATGGGGGGCGACTATTCCGAACACGCAAAAAATGAATTTGCGCGGCGATACGGAAAACCGATGGACGCGTTATCTCAAGATGAGATGTGGAAGCTTGGCGAATTTCAATCCGGCGTGATTGTGGATTACGCAGCGTGGAGCGCGAACGAATGGAAGCAGCTCAATCCGCAACTACCTGTCACCATGTCGTTTCACGGCGGGGATACCGCGCGACGTGTATGGGGCTTGCCGGACATTGAAAAACTGTTTTCGCAAACGCCCGACAATTTCATTGTCACATTCGACGCATATTTGCACGACGATTTGGCAGCGAAACCCGCGACGCCTGACGAAGCCGCGCAGTTGAAATTGTTTCTCTCCACACTTGGATTTTACTCGTTGGTGTACAACAAACCCATCGCGCTGTGGGGGGGGGTGAACGCTTGGGGGCTCGCGCAAGAGTCGTCCGCGCCTCTGGAACTTGCCGACGCCGTGACGAATCTCTTGTTACTGTACGATTTGCCAGAGCGCGCGGTTGGAAACGTTTGGGGAATTTTTGCGTGGAATTACAATGTCAAACAACAGGGCTTGGAAAATTACACGCGACCGACGACGTACGCTGTGAGCGCGATGCAAATCGCCGTCGAACGCGCGTTTCCGCTTTTGCGAACGCGGGAGGTTGAACCACGCGCGCGCGAAATTGCCATCGTCACCGCGCCACGCGCGATGTATAATGCGCTGGCAAATTCCAAAGCGTCCGATTCGCCTCCGGAATGGTTTGACACCACGCCGTTTGCGCGCGCTTTTGCCAACCGCAATGCCACAATTGTCTCATCGGCCAAGTCGCTCCAGCGCGCCCGCCCCGCGTCCTATTTCGTCGTCGCGGCACGCGCCGCCGATTTGGACCCGGACAGCTTGGCTTTTTTGCGCGCGCGCTTTGACGATGGGAAAATCATTTTGACGAATGATGCAGGACTCGCGGAGGAATGGAACGTGCCAGCACAGCGATGGGAGGAAGGTTTGACACATCTGCCGAGCGCGAGCGGCATCATTTACATTTTCGAACCGGAGTGGAAATGACAGACACCAAAGATTTAGTGAAACAACAATACGGTGCGCACGCGCAAGGATACGTCACCAGCACCGTTCACGCGCAAGGCGAAAGTTTGAAACGCCTCGTGGAACTGATTCAGCCGCAAAAGGATTGGCGCGCGCTGGATGTTTCCACCGGCGGCGGACACACTGCCCTTGCGTTCGCGCCCTTCGTGCGCGAGGTCGTCGCGTCGGATTTGACACCCCAAATGTTGGAGGCAGCGGAAAAATTTATTCGCGGTAAAGGTGTGACCAATGTTGAATTCAAAATCGCGGACGCAGAAAATCTTCCGTTCGGCGACGGTGAATTTGATTTGGTGACGAATCGCATCGCGCTGCATCACTATCCCGACGCGCCAAAAGCGATTCACGAATTTGCGCGTGTCTTGAAACAAGGTGGGGTTCTCGGATTCACCGATAACACGGTCCCGCCGAACAAACAGCTCGCAGGATTCATCAATCACTTTGAAAAGTGGTCAAGTCAATTGTCCGCAGTTCGGCGGGAATCAAGCATGTAACCCATGCCTTCTTTTCTACAGCATTGACCTCTACTTTTACGCGCAAGAGTTCCAACGCTCGACGTTTATCTTCAAAGGTGGGATTCAGCAGACCCACGATCACATCATCACGAAATTGGTCTGCCGCAGCGATGTTTTCATCGGTCAGAATTTGTCTATTCAGTTCCGCTTGGAGTTCCTCATGGCGCTTGATTCTTTCGGCATAAAGCCGTTCAAAGAGCGTAATCTTGTCCTGAATTGCTCTGCGAACCGCACCATCCGGCGCATACACGAGCGCATCCGCGAAGCTTCCCGCTTCTTTTTCGTCCTCAACCAGTTGCTTCTCAAGTATTTCTAACTGTTCACGCTTCGGAGCTAAATCAGCTTGCTCCTTCTCCTGTGCTTCACGTAGAGCTGCATGAAACTTTTCCCCGTCTGTCATGAGTTCAATTAGATAGCCCCAGACCTTCTCTTCTAGCAGGTCCGCTCGCACCTGCTTACGTCCGCAAAGATAGTTCTCCATGCCTGTGAAACGATATTTGCCACAGCGATAGAATCGGTTTCCACCCCCGCGCCAACGCATCTGACCCGTCATGGAATAATTGCATACCGCACAGCGGACATGACCGGATAACAAATAATCGTGTTTTCGATTTCGTTTGGAAGTGCGCTTGTTGTATTCACGTCGTGCTTGAGCCGCTTCCCATGTCGCACGATCAATAATCTGAGGTACGCTGACCGTGATCTGATCACCGGCGAGACGGTGCCCTCCATTTCCGTTGCTCCCAATTTTCTTTCCGTATCGCCAAATCCCCATATACGTTTCATTGGTTAAGAAGTTGGAAACGGTTGGGAAACTCCAAATGTGATTTTCCCGCTTTCGATTATGCCTTCTTCCCATGATCTGAGATGGGGTTGGCATACCAAGCTCAGTCAGGCGACAACAAATCTGCCAAATCGTCAACGGTTTGCTGTTACCATCGCCATGGACATACCAAGTGAAAATGAGACGGATAATCTTGGCTTCTTCTTCTACAACCACAAATTGTCCATCACGATAGCGATAGCCAAATGGGGGCAGCCCATTGCCTACCACCTTGCCAGATTTTGCTTTGCTGTTGCGCCCTCGTGAGCAACGCTCAATAATCTTTTTTCGTTCGTCGCTGCCCTGCCAGCCCTTGATCACGAGAACGATGTCGAGTTCGCTTTCGATCTTGCCAATGTCGCAAGTATGAACTTCTAGGTTTGCGCGGAGCCAAGTACGTACTGTTGCCAAAAGATCAACAATATCACGCGACAATCGGTCAACCTGATAGACAATTACTGCATCTGCTTGGTGTGCCTTGAGCATCGCCGCCAATTTTTTGCCCTCGGGTCGCTCGGTGATCGGAATTGTGCCACTGCAATCTTCTACAAATGCGGGAATACTATTGATCTGCCTGCCAAGACCTTTTTCCACCAACTGTGCAGATTTGGCAGATTCCACAAACTGCCAGACGCCGTCTTTTTGTACGACCTCTAGCCCTGTGTTGAGGTCATAATATTGGGTTCCTACGATGCTAAACCCCAATCGCTCCGCGTACTTGCGACATGCGTCCAATTGACTAGGCAGACTGTAACCCTTGTCCGCTTGATCGTCAGTGGATACCCTGGCGTAAATAATTGCGCGAATCCTTTTCGACTCGATCAAACTTGTTTGTGCTTTCATTTGCGGCCCCACGATTCATTCAATCTGTGCAGTGCAGATAGAGTGATCCACTGCACGGCGCAGAATTTCGGATTCCCTTTTACGATGCCGATGCCGTGTTGCGGCGCGGGGTGTTTTATAGAGTCGCAAATAATCTTGTCTGGGGTTTTGAGCATCTGAATCTCTCCTTTTGAATCGCGGAGAGATTGCGGGAGCGCCAGAGTGGTGCTAGAATCTGGACCGTCGCCGCAATCTCTTGCGGTGTCATCGTCGGCGTTCAACGATCTTGGCGGGTCCTGAACGCCGATTCTTTTTGCTTGCGGAGTTACGTGGCTTCCACAGTTTGTGCAGAGCTATTGAGAACTGTTGGAGCCATTTGACAAAGCGCGGAATTTCTTGTTCCGTTTCTGCGATATGACTAACTTCAACAGACAAATCCATCACCTCCTTTGCTGTTTGGGAAATAAAAAATCGCTTGTCGAATGGGCTTTACCAGCGCCAAACGACAAGCGATGCGGAATCAAGCGGGATTCCCAAAAGAGCGCGCGAGCGCGCGAAGCCGATATGCTATAATCGACTTTAGCCTGTGCCGTTGGCACGTACAACGGTGCGGGTTAGTCCCTTGTGAGTGTTCCCAGCACTCGCGGGGGACGTTCTGTTTTATCTACTTTTTCGGTTGCGCGGTTTCACGTTGAACATACTCTTCTAGGGCAAGTATGATCTCTTGAGCCATACTGCGATGATTCTTTTTCGCCAGCGCTTGTATCTTCTTTTTCAAGTCCGCTGGGAAGTTGCGTATATTCAGTTGTGTTTCGCGCCCCATTGTCTAGCATTATACTAGGCAAGGGATTGCTTGTCAAGGGGCATCTGATTTTGATTTTTTAACTTTATGCGTTCGTTGTTTGGAAAATCGCATCAACCTGCCCGTCTGGTACAGTTTGCGGAGCATCAGCTAGGACGACCAATGGTGGAGAACCCGCCGTTCCACCGTTGCTTTGCAGTGCGCGCTCGCGCTGTTCGCGCAACTCTCGCCCACGTCGGGCAAAGATTCGCAAGCACGCTACGAGAGCGTCGTCCACCTGAGCTTGGGAAATTTCTTCCATCATCCAACCTCCTTTATTTGTTTTCTTGGGAAGCAAGTTCGCTCAGGGCGAGCGTATCACGAGCTCGCGAAAGCGCAGATAGGTGTGCGAACGAAAACGCGAAGAATTTCGCGATCCGCGTATTCTTCTACTTTTCGCGGCTTGGCAATCTCTCTGGTAGAGTGCTATACGGCAATTTGCGAAATTGAGTTGAAGACTGCGTAAGAGGGGCCCAGTGGGCTTTAAAGCGGAGGAAAGCAGCGGAATTTGAAATGCGGCGCGATAAGGAGAGTACGTTCAGCGTTACGATCCCGGAGTGGGATCGATCTCCAATTCGCTTGATTGCTTAACGAATAGAATGGGAATCGAAAACGATCCAATCGTCAGTAGCTCGCGCTTTTGTTTTTTCGCGCGATTGATCAGCAAGAATATTTTTTCGGGATGTTCCACGCGCGGAGTTTCGACGCGCCATTTTTCGTACTCGCTCGGATAAGAAAAGAGATAGAAAACTCAATGTGCAACTCTTTCGCGGGACAAATGTCATTTCGAGCCGTCTTTGCGAGAAATCTCATTCGCGCCTTGCGAGATTTCTCGCTCCGCTCGAAATGACAAAAGTGTTGCACATTAGGTACTTCTTCTCTTCATGCTCTCCACGTCCAAAGAACTTTCGAAATGCTCAATAAGGTAGAAGAAATGGGGGCAAGGTGCTGGCTTCTAATACATAGCGCACCCGACTTTGCGTCCATCGGGCAAGTGCCAGAGCTTTTGAATTTGGCAAAAGGCATTCGAGGGTTTGATTTAAGTCAGCGCACATTAGCCGAAATTGCGCTTCAACTTGCCGAGAAGGGTTTCATTGAGGATGCGTTTTCGGCGGCTGATGGAATGAATGACCATCAAGTACGATTTCGAACACTTTGCCGTATTGCCTCTGAACTAAAATACCTCAAGCTCGAGGAGGCAACTAAAGGAACGAGTATGCTTATAGATAAAGCTGATTCCCTTACACTTTTTAACAAGTAGATAATCGTATGACAGGAGCCAGACGAATCGGTGATAACCGGGCATGGAATCGTACGAGCCGTTGAATTGCCGTCGAGACGCAGCGCTTGAGCCACCGCAGGCCCAACTGAAACAAACTCAACTCGCGCTGCGACCCTGGATCAATTTCACGCCGACATTTTTCACCCGCACG
>JAKOPZ010000206.1 GCA_029778615.1 Chloroflexota bacterium
AACGGTGCAGTGGTATCCGTGGCGCGAAACAGGGGAAGCCAAATGGCTCTATACGGAAGAGACCGTACGCGCAACGGGTCCGCAAATGACAATTTATTTGCGCGTGACGCATCGCGTCGCCGCGCCGGGCGGAGCAACGCTGTTGGATGATGTGCGCGTGATTGATTTAGGGGAATAAATCGCGCGGCGAGAACTAGCGCAACAACATGATGAAATTGCTCGGATGGAGTTCATCCGCGGAATACGGATGCGAAATCGCGCCGAATTATACGGGCAAGCAAGAAGGCGTAATGGCGGGGGCAAAAGCCACCAGCATCAGGAGCCGTTCTGTTTTTTTGCAATGACAATTTCGATTGGCAGTCCCCACAAAGAATGGAGGTTTGCGTCGAGAGTTTGAAAGCCCGCGTCCCGAATTGCTGTCTGCACATAAATGGGACGACAATCCAGCACATTCGGATAATGGTCATGTCCCCATTCGTACAGGTCTCTGAGCCGACTTGGTCTTCCGCTTTTCGAAAGGGAAACGATGCCAATCCGTCCTCCTGCTTCTAGCACGCGGTGGCATTCTCTCAAGACTTGTGGAATTTCCGGCGTATCAAAAAGCTCAAGCACAAAGCTCATAAAAATTGCATCCACCGTATGCGTTGCAAACGGAATCCTCACGGCATCACCGCGTATCAATGCGACCCTCGCTGCGATGTCCAGCTTGTCTGTTCTTTGTCGCGAAACGTCAAGCATGCGCGGCGAGAGATCCAAACCCAATACCTGACCGGCTGCACCCGTGGTGCGGGCGAGCCATTCAAGACTGTGTCCCGTGCCTACTCCGATTTCAAGAATCGTCTCCCCTTGTTGAACATCCAGTTTTTCTAGACCGAGCACGCGTAGGCGGGTCTCCCAGTTGCCCTCGATCGAGTCATACCAGGGCGCCAGATTGTCGTACGTTGCCTGCGCTTGGCGCTTGGTGCGCGTAACGCGTTGGATAGATGGTTCAGTCATATCATGCCTCACGTCAGCGTTTTCGTCGCCTCTGCCAAATTCAATTTATTCACGCGGCGAATGGCGGGCAGCGCGGCAAGCAGCATCGTCAACAAAATTCCCAACGCCGCGACCACATAACTTGTCGGCGCAATCACAATGTTGAGCGCAAACAAATCCGTTTGGAACGCGCCGCCCAATTCGCGCGCGGCGAGCGTGCCCAACACCAAACCGGGAATCAAGGCGAGCAGCCACACGATAACACTTTCACCCATCATCATCAGCAGAATTTTTCTGCGATTCGTGCCAATCGCGCGCATCGTCGCCAACTCGCGCTGCTGCTCCAACACATTCACCGTCATCGTGTTGAACAACAACGCGAACGTCATTGCCAATGCGAACACGACCAACATTCCGATAAAGGCGTAGAACAATCCCATCAACGAAACCCAATCCGCTTGCACTGCCGACTTGAGCTGCACGCTCGACGCTTTGGTGTCGTCATACAACGCGGAACGAATTGCGGATGCTTGCGATGTGTTCACTTGAACGTACGCGCCGTTCATCGCGAATCCCGTAATGTTCGCCCACTTGGAGCCTTCGTCGAGCGAAATGTAGCCGACCGCGCTCATCATTTCATCCGCAATGCCGCCGAGCGTTAATGTGCGCGTGATTTTCTCATGCGAACCGGGTTTCGCTTGAGTCACCATCGTCACCGGGTCGCCGACGCGCAGATGGTATTTGTTCGCGAGCGCGGCAGTCAAAACAATTTTGTTGTCTCCCAGCGCCTGCGCGGGCGTGATGCCATTTTCCAGTTCGAGGCGATGCAGCGTTTGCGCGGGGTCAATTGCCGTGACCGCGATGTCTTCACTCGCCCCCCCCCCTTTTATCGTCGCGGGCAACAACAAAATGGGTTCGACGCGTTTCACGCCGTCCATACTTTCGATGCGATGCAAGGTGGACCACGAATGCGGCGTGCTGTACACTGCCATCACATCCCAACGTTCGACATTTTGGAACGTGTCCTGCAGCATGAACTGCATCGAGTCCATAAAACTCCACGCGCCGAGCACAAGCACGAACGCGAACAAAATGCCCAAGCCGGTGGAAAGCGAACGACTGCGCACACGCAACACATTGCGCAGCGCGACGCGCAGCCACAATGGCAAACGCACCACGCGTTCAATCCACGTGCGCCCGCCCTTGACAAACATTTGCGGCGACGGACGCATCGCGACGACCGGCGGCAAACGCGACGCTTGCAGCGCGGGCACGAGTCCGCCCAACAGCGCGAGCACGATGCTGAGGATTGCGCCCTCCACCATCAAATCGGGATACACCTGCGTTGCGACGAGCGGAATGCCCAACTCGGTCGCGTATTCGGTTGTAATTTCACTGCCGAGCGGAATGCCCAGCGCAACGCCGAGCAGCGTACCGACAATGCCGATGAGCAGCGCGAGTCCGAGATAATGCACAACAATCGCGCGGTCGGCATAACCCAATGCTTTCATCAATCCGATTTGCGCTTGCTGCGCGCGAATCAAACGTCCCAACATCACGTACAACGAAACCGCCGCGACAAACAAAATCAATGCAGGCATCATGAAACCAATTTCGCGATACCCTTCGAGGTCGAGATGTAATGCGGCATTCGATGCCTGGTCGGCTTGCAAGGTCGTCGAATTAATTTCGTACGCGTTGAGTTCGCGGTCAATTTGCTGAATCACATTGTCGGGATTTGCATCCGAAGCAAAACGCACCGCGATGTTGTTGATGCCCGCATTCCCGCCCATGAGCCGGTCCAATTCTGCTTCGGGCACAAAGATAACGGCGAACGAACGCGCCGATGGAATCACATCCTGCCGACTCGCGCTGACAACCAAATATTCGGGACTCGCAATGGTGCCAATCACTTGCAGCGGCTGCTTGCGTCCGTTGATAATCGGTGTCACGGTTGCACCGGGCGCAAGATTGTATATAGACGCGAAATGCGTTTCAAGTAGCGCGACCTTGCCGTCGCGCGGTTGAAAATAGCGTCCGCTCTCCACAAGCACATCGTTCACGCGCGGGTGCGCGTCTTCGGGAATGCCAATCAAGCGCGCGCGAATTTGCGCGTTTTTGACGCCGCCAAGTTCCGGCGGCAAATCGAGTCCGGTGTCTACAATCAAACGTCCCGTGACGGCGGCGACGCCGGGAATTTTTGCGATTTGATTCACAACATCCGACGGCGCAGAATCGAGCGCGAAGGTAACATCCGCGAACGCGAGCTGTTCGTACGTGTGATTGTATGATGTGGCGAGGTCGCGATATGCGCCAATCAACGCGACATAGCTGGCGACACCCAACGCGACAATGATGATTAGCGCGATGGTTTGTGCGAGTGACGCGCGCAGATCGCGCAGGTTTTTTAGCAAAAGTAAATGCAGCATGGCATCACCAGACGAGTTGTTCCACCGCTTGCGGCGCGCGGTTTGTTTCTATGTTTTGAATCATGCCGTCATGCAGGCGCACCACGCGGTCCGCCATTGGCGCAATCGCCGCGTTGTGCGTGACCAGGATGACCGTCGTGCCTTGCGCGCGATTGAGTTCGCGCATCACGCGCAAGACATGATGTCCCGTATCCGCGTCCAGATTACCGGTGGGTTCATCGCACAACAATACGGCAGGGTCGTTCGCCAACGCGCGCGCAATTGCCACGCGCTGCTGCTCGCCGCCGGACAATTGCGCCGGAAAATGATTCGCGCGTTCGCGAAGCCCGACGCGTTCCAACAACGCGAACGCGCGTTGGCGCAAATCGCGCGCGTCATCATTCAACGCGAGCGCGAATTCCACATTTTCGGCGGCGGACAAAGTGGGAATGAGATTGAAAAATTGAAACACAAATCCAATTTTGCGGCGGCGATAATCGGTGAGCTGGTCCGCTTTGTACTGCGCGATATCTTCGCCGCCGACAATGACGTGCCCGCGCGTCGGCTGGTCCAAGCCGCCAATCAAATTGAGCGTCGTCGTTTTGCCGCAGCCCGACGGACCGAGCAGCACGACAAATTCTCCCGCGTCGAGACGCAAATCCAAACCGCGCAGCGCGTGTACCATCGTTTCGCCCAGCGCATATTCTTTGGTTACTTGTTCTAAACGGATAAGAGAATTTTCACTCATGATGAACGATTGTCGAATCCTTTCTTGGTCGAACACAATAAAATTTGTTTCACTTGGAATTTTCCACATTCCCCGCGATGCCATCCAAAATAAACTGCATTCCGGCGACCAGCTGTTGGTCGAGGTCAATCCCTTTTGGGTCGTACACCCAAAGCAGCAGGGTTCCTTCGCCGACGGCAGCAAGCGCCGTGGCAATTTGCGCGGCATCGGTTTGGCGAAATTCGCCGCGCGCCATCCCTTGTTCGATGAGCGGAATCAGATTGCGAATGTACTCGCGCAAAAATTCGCGCAGTTTTTTGCGAACCGCTGGATTGCGAAACGCCAGCGCGTAAAACTCGTACGTCAGCGGAATAATGCGCGTCATGCGTTTCATTTCGCGTGCGGTCAGCGCGGCAAATTCCAGCAAGCGCGTGCGCGCCGAACCTTCCGCATTAACGAGCGCGCGCAATTCTTCTAATTCGGGTTCAAACAAACGGTCGAGCAGAGCGGAGATGATTTGGTCTTTGCTTTTGAAATACCAATACAGCGCGCCTTTGCTCAAGCCCGATTCGTCCACGATGTCGTCCATGCTCGCTTCGTAAAATCCTTTGCGCGCAAAGACGGCGGTGGCGGCATCCAAAATTTGGCTTTTTCTTTCGATACTTACGTCGGTGCGGGGGGACATGTTTGTTTCCTCATCTCGATAACAGACTGACTAGTCAGTCTGGTATAATATACCAAAAAGGCAGGACGTTGTCAATTCCCGCGTAGGCGCCTTTAGGAAAACTTTAGGTGGGCTTGGACTCGGCTTGAGGATTGACTTGCGCGGATTGTTTGGAATGGGGAGCGCTGGGACCGTATTCCAAATTACGGCAACGCAAAACTTTTCGAGAGAACCAAGGTGAGCTGCAACGCAAAAACAATCGAAACCCGAATAAAACGAATTTCCAATGCGCCTTTGCATTCCTGAGCGCAGCAATCTGGGCAACTCGTTATTTCGCTACCTCGCGCGCTTGGAGCAAGGCGCGAATCGTCCCACTGATTTCTTCTACTTCGGGATTGCCCAGAGAAACGACGCGCCCGTTTAGCAGATACGAAGGCACAGCAAACACCGCGTCCGGTTTCACCGCGTCAGGCGCGTCAAGGTCAACGACATGCACCTTGAGCGCGGGGAATTCCTTTTGCAGCGCGTCCGCGACTTGCAGCGACTGGCGGCACTGTTGACAATGTTTGGCTACCACAACTTCAAGCGCCAACGGTTCTTGGTTCATATTGCGGGACAACCGTATGCTTCCTTACAGACCCGGGGTGAAACGTTTGCTATACTCGGTGTATCGGGATTCATTCGCACCGGGCACGACCTCTTGCACGTCGCGAATTTGGAGCATTATTCGGAGGAATGGCGCACGCGGCATCCGTTCGACATGGAAACATGTCGCCCCGGCATTGCGGACATCAACGCGACATTTTGTCCTTGCGGCTTGTTTTGCGCGGATGCGGACGCTTTGGGCGTGCGATATGTGAAATCATCGCTCACATAAAACGTGCCGTCGGCGGCAGAACCTTGAAAGCGGAAATGATAAACTGTATCGGGTTTGATATTGGTCAACTCACGTCTTGGTGTGGAGTCTATTTGTGTTGACGATTAGAGCGAATTCCACTTTGATTTGTGGGATAAATGTGTTAGATTCAAAAACATGAAACCCTATTCTCTGGATCTACGCGAACGGGTCATTGCCGCACTCGAGAAGGGTGACTTGACCCAAACCCAAATTGCCGCGAAATATGACGTCAGCCTGCGTACCGTGGAGACGTGGGCGCGGCAATGGCGTGAAACGGGAACCATCGAACCCAAGCCGCACACCAGCGGTCCGCCGCGCACGTTGCGAGCGCATGCGGACACCCTGCGCCAAGCCCTGTCCGCTCAACCCGATTTGACGCTCGCAGAATTGTGTAGCCTACTCGCAGCACAAACGCAGGTGCGTGCCAGTGCCAGCATGATGTGCCGCGAACTGCAACACTTGAATCTACCGCGAAAAAAAGTCGCTACACGACAGTCAGCGCGACACCGCACGCGTCCAAGCGTTGCGCACCGCTCATCACGCCAAGACCGAAGCCACGCTCCGCAACATCGCCGCACACCTCAAATTCATCGATGAAAGTGGGGCACATTTGGGTTTGACACGCCTCTTTGGACGTGCGACGCCGGGGCAACGCGTGTGCGAAGCAACCCCCGGCTATTCGGCCAAACACTACACTGTGATTGCCGCACTGGGTCTCACCGAAGTCACTGCGACGTGGGTGCTGGAAGACGCGATGACGCGCGAGGCGTTCGACGTGTATGTGACGCAGGTCTTGGCGCCCACCCTCAAAGCGGGCGATGTGGTCTTGATTGATAATTTGAATGTGCATAAAAGCGAGACGGCGCACCGTGCAATTGAGCAACGCGGCGCGCGCTTGGAATTTTTGCCACCCTATTCGCCGGATTTGAATCCGATTGAAAAGTGTTGGGCGAAGGTCAAAACCGTTTTGCGCCACCTGAAAGCGCGGACCTTTGACGAATTGGTCGAAGCGCTCAATGTGGCTTTCCAAGCGATCACACCCGAGGATGCTCGCGCATGGTTCGCTCCTTGCGGTTATCTCGCACCACAAATCAATTAGGAATTCGCTCTAGGAGATCTAACAGTCCAAATAGCCAGTATCGAATCTGGAACGGATGCCATGCAAGTCAGCTTGATTTGCATGGCATCCGTTTTTTATACGCACGCAAACTCTTCCGACTCAATCATCATACCCAGAAGCATTTCCGTTAGTGAGATCTGCATTGCATACGGAACTGCTAGAAAAAATTCAAGGCAAGTCCGTAACGGGAGGTGAGCGTGCAAGAAGAATCAAATCTGACGCAAGTCACATGCATCATCGTTGACGGACCCTACAGCGGAGGCATCAACGCGGACATCGGTGATGAAATTCCTGAATGGGTTGTCGCGCTGTGTGATGACGATGGCAGCGATATTGAGACGCATACTTGCGCGACATACGGGAGCGCGATGGAATTGGGGAAACTGCCCGCACGGGAAATGAAGGTTGAACTCATCATCGAAGCGATGCACGCATAGCAGTAAAGATTGATGATGATGATCCATCGCCAAGTTTCTCATCACGCAGAGGAAACGATATGAATGGAGTAACTCCAAGCAAACACACAAATACTCGATTGGCAGAGTATCCAGGGCAAACCCCAGAACTCTCGGGTTGGGCATCGTTTCCGGGAATCAAAGCGCACGCGGCTGAAATTCAAATGGATCCAGTGCCGCAAAGACGCGTCCAAAGGTGTCATGTGAGGGAATGCCGTTCGGTAATTCCAAAAAGGTGCGTAACCATTTTTCTTTGGCAAGACCAAAGGCTTCGACCGCCACACAGCCATCGGCGCCTGCCAGAATGGCACAAATCGCAATCACGAGAATATCCAGGAGCAAGTGTTCTTTCGTCCGCTCAACACGCGGGTCGGTCAGGTTGGCAAAGTGCTTTGTCAAATTAGCGGCAGAAGGGGAGGCCATGCGGCACCTCGTGGAAAGAGATGCGCTATTATCGCTCTTTACCGCCGATCTTCAATTTAGATGCGATTGCCGTAACCCTAATAACGTCACATGCTAAACGGATAGATTATGCTATCATGCATGCTTGCGCGCGGTGTGTACCAAACTGCGAATGCAACGCGGCGCGGATGGCAACAAGGTTGACGACAGGTATCTTAATGGTGTAATTGCGTGGGGTATTTGACAGGCGACAGTTCAGGCGATTTTTTGTTTGGCGCGTTGTATCGCGCGGGCTTTGCGAATCAGCCCACTTCGC
>JAKOPZ010000207.1 GCA_029778615.1 Chloroflexota bacterium
CTACCTAACAGCACTGTATATTCCGTTGGCAGCATAGAGAATCTGCAAGGTGTGATTGTGGGCGGTGGTTGGGAACATGACGCGTTCGGAAATCCATGCGCCCGCGTAGAAATCTTGCTCGACGCGAGTCGCTTGACTCGCGTTGATGACACGGAACGCGGTTGGACGCTTGAAGCTTTCGATGACGCGCCGAATCCCGATGAAGAATTCAAAAGGGTTTTCGGTGTCGCGTTCGGCGAGGATGCGGAATTTGATTACGCGGTGCTGCTCAATTTTGTGAGAACGTTGGAGCGCGTAGGGAGTGAACGGATTGCAGAAGTGTGTCGAGGAACAACGAGTTCGCTTTTTATCGAACGCGGAGTGGCTGCATAGAATTCGTCCTCGCTCAAAATAACGCTGGCAGCCGCTACGATTTGTATTCGTTGTGGCTGCCAGCAAAGTGCTTTTGCACGTAATGGAGGTCACGTACTATGCGTCTCGAAATGAAATTCTGTGTAGGATTCTTTTTTTGTGTACACGAAATGTACAAACATCATATGCGACAAGATTCACGGAGATTCAATTCATCGAAGGCGCTTCTCACTGAATTTGAAAATTGGAACAAGCATTTCGTGCCCGCGCAATTGGGTTTTCAATTCCCCTGTCCCCTCTGCCCTTTGGCTATAATCCATCACCGAGGTCTTCATTGTTATACCATGCCTATGACGCCTGGTGTGTCTTTCCCACACAAGGACATTCAATATGTAACAGGCAATAGCAAAGAGGCGCGTTGCGTCTTTCCAGTTTTGTTGTAAACGAACACTCCCTCTACAATGATTACTTTTTCGTTTCGATTCTGTTCACTTGGAATCCATGTCCATTCTATACGGTGACTTGCTCCAGGCGGCAACTCCAAACGGTGCAACAGGTTTTCTGGTGGTTGTTCGTTTGACCAGCGTGGTTGAATGCGATCCGCTCCGCGAATGACAATATCCATGACTGGACGGTCACTTGACTCTAGAATAATTGGCGGCCCTGATG
Source organism: Chloroflexota bacterium (assembly GCA_029778615.1). Classification (GTDB taxonomy): domain Bacteria; phylum Chloroflexota; class Anaerolineae; order UBA4142; family SHND01; genus SHND01. The sequence continues at coordinate 1,021 of JAKOPZ010000207.1, forward strand.
CTGCGATGTTCGTCAACGTCTGGGTGATATGCACAGGTTCACCAATTTTGGCATGATCGCGATCCGTTTGGATTTCGAGTACCAAATTACTGACTATGCCATATCCTGTGACTTTCTTTTGACAACCGGCAATGCTGAAAAAGAGAACTGCACAAAGAATCAAGCATTGCAATATCCACAATCTCGATTGTCTATCGGATAATGAGATGGGCGTCATAGAGGTAACTCATTTCCAAGTCGGAAGTAACATTCATTAACATTACTACAACGCGATCAGATTGCTGAAAGTTCTGAATGGTAGCTGTGTACTCCAAGTCGCCTCCGTTTACGATTGGATTAAGGAACGCATTTGCGGGATGCGGCACAGCAGCAAAACCCTGGATCGCCATCGCGCTTACGCGAGGACGATGAATTGACAAAAGCCCACCTCTATCCTCTATCCGCAATAGTCATCGTCAATTGCAGATCAGCCACATTCCCTGCTGGCAAATTCAACTGCGAAGGGTGGAATTCGATAGATAACGCGCCCAAATGATCTACTGAATTTTAAGTCTCACCGTCAATAGGAAATTGATTTGAGGGGAGGTCGATAGGACCCTTAATTGGAACTGCCGCAGTATCATTTGGAGAAATTCTGCGCGGGTTAGGGTCTGTGGATTATTGTCTGGAATGTTCTCACGAAATATCCGCCACAGCGTCTAATTCTTTTTACAATTTGGTACATACTTGCTATGTTCACCGGCGAGCATGAATCAACAATAGTTGATACATAATAAAACTCCAACACTTTTGACACTCCGAGAATTTTCATCCAGTAGACCTGCAATTCGCACGACAGTTCCTGAGATGGCGCTTTCAGATTCGAGTGCCCAAGTTAATTCGATAGTTCTCGACTCGCCTGGCGCCAATTTCATCTCGTGGGCGACTAGATCTGGATGTTCAATTGACCATGTTACATAGCGTTTATGGCTGCTGACATCCTCAGCTATAATGTCAAACACGGGAGTGTCCAAAGACTCATAGGATAAAACCCGATTTCCAGTATTCTGCAAAGTAAATGTAACCATTACAGTTTCATTTGCGCGGAGTATAGATTGGTTCACTTGAATCTTCAATCCAAGATCCCGATCATACTCTGTCTGCGCCTCTTTACCTTGCAAACTAGAACATGCGATGGCAAGTAAGACAATCAGCAGCTCAAGTATGTTCAACCAGATTATGGATCGTGAGCGCGTTTTTTCCATATTTGCTCTAATGTATGTTAATTGCCGCGCGATAGTGGACGTCCATGCCGTCAAAATTCGCAACGGGTAGGAAATTCGAGACAATTACCACCACTCGATTATTCCGTTGGAAATTCTGAATAATTGTGGTGTATTCCAAATCGGCTCCATTTGTTTGCGGCTGAATAAACTGGTTTCCCGGATGGGGCACTCCATCAAAATCCTGAATGGAAATCACACTTACGCGCGGACGATGTAGCGATACAAGCCCTGCGCGTTCTGGAATTGTAATTGTCAATTCCAAATCCGCGCTGGCACCGGGTTGCAGGTTGAGATTTGATGTTCGGAACTCAATGTAGGTGACTCCTAAGTGATCTATTGCCGTTGCCTCTGCCTGAATGGGAAACAGATTTGCTGGCTCGTTAATTGGCCCTTCCACGGGAACGGCTGCTGTATCGTTTGGGTGATCTCTTATATCGGGTGCAAGTTTTTCCCTGAAAATTCTCCACAGGGGCCAATTATTCTGCAAGCTTCCCAAGTTTCGGGTATCTGTATATACACCATTCGGCGGCACGAAATCATACGTGCCTTGATTCATAAAATAATTCAAGCGTGCAAATTCAGGGAACGCATCACGAAAACTTGTATTGTAGTTCTGTACCAATACATTCTCAATCGCGGTAAGCATGCCTGCGTTAGGATTCGTGCCGTATCGCTCCCATGTCTGCTGAATGACAACATGATTACCGTTTGCAATCTGCTCCTCTAAGAAAGTTGCAAAAATAAAACTGCCGTATGCCCGCGTTCCTTCGCTTAATGAACGTTGCACCATAGAAAGATGAGGATTTGACAAGAGATAGTCCGAAAACTTTGGATATTGTCCATCTTGGTCATAGACATGCGGTTGCGCCCATTCTGCAGTTGCTTCCATCCACCAGCGCAACTCTTCGCTTGTTAACCAGGTGCCGATTGGATTTGAAATATAGGTCCACTGAATCGTATGATAGAGTTCATGCGCGCCCAATTGACTTCGCAACCAGTCAATCGGAGCGTTCGGGTCTGGAAAATACGGCTGGTCGCGTGCGATATACATCTGGTCTGGAAAGGTTATGCCCCCCGTGTGTTGAGCAAATGGTAAAACATTGGTCCAAATGGGCTGCGTGCTGATATAAACTGGATATCGCTCATTCACCGTTTTCGGAATCTCATTCAAATGTGCGCCATATCCCATTTGTTCGTATGTGATGTAGCTCTGTTCCAAACTTTCTGCAAGCACAATGACAAATTGCGGATACCCATTGGGGTTAAGTGGCGCAACCGCATTAGCGGGCGCATTTTGATCGGGCGGACGGACTCGACAATCTTTTTCTACATTTGAATTGGGAACATTGGGACTCGTCCTTGTGTAGTAGATTCGAACAAAGAAATCCAGAACACAACAAATATACTTTGTGGTGCGCCTTTTTTCTATGGTTTGCCGTAGATTTCTAATCTACGGTCGCTCATGCTAAAATCCCTTTTCGCAAATTGAAATTCACGAGGCATTGCATTGAATCTATTTTCTCGCAACAAAAAACGCAATGAACGCTCCGCGCTCAAATCGGTCACGCCAAATTTTGCTTTTCCCCCGCTCAAACAAAATTTCGATTCCTCGCACTTGTACATCGTCCCGCGCGTGTTGGAACGCGCGACGGGAAAGATTACTCATCTCGATAACGCGCTGCATCAACACACGCGCGCAATTCTCGTCGGCGCAGCGGGTATGGGCAAATCGTCCGCGCTCGCCTTTATTTCCGCGCAAGTGCTTGCGCCCGTGCTTTCACTCGCGGACTATCACGCCCAAGCATTACCCGAGAAATTCTCGAACGAAAATTTTATTTTGCTCGACGACGTGAGCGGACCCGCGCATTTGGAATATCTCGCCGCGCTCGCGCAAAAATTTCCCAACGCGAAAATTTGGGCGGCGACACGTGCCGAAAAATTTTCACCGCAAAACTTTTCGTTGCTCGAATTGCAAACGCTCAACGAACGCGAAATCGTTTCCTTTGCCGAAGCATGGTTTCCCCAGAACGAAAAACACAAAAGAATCAATCGCGCCGCACAAGACTTTATCGCGTCCGTCCAAGCGAACGCAGGCACGCGCGAACTTGCCATCACACCGCTTGATTTGTACTTGTTACTTCAAGTGTACGAACCCGCGTCGAAGCAAGAACAAGTTGTGGAAGAAAAAGTCGCGCTGCCGATGCTTGGGAGCAATGCGGCGACGCCGTTCGCCGTGCCGCAGCGCACCCACGCCGCGCAATTGCCCTCTCGCCGCGCGCAATTGTTTGATGCATACATCAATGCGAAATTAAAAAACGCAAGTGATTCCGATTTCGCCGCGCGCGCGGTCGAAGGCATCGCGCTCTCGACCAAACGCGGACAACTCGCGTCGGACGACCACCTCGCGCGCGGTTTTGATTTTCTCGAAAAGCGCGCAAGCGGACGCGTTGAATTTAGACATTCCTTGCTTCAAGATTTTCTCACCGCGCGCGCGCTCCGTCGCAACCCCGATTTTGAACCGATGCGCGAACATCTTTTCGATGCGGAATGGCGCGATGTCGCGTTGTTTTACGCGGGTTTGGGTGATGCGACAGAAATTGTGCAAGCGGCGTTAGGTGATGGTAAAGACGTTGCCGGTAAAGACGTTGCCGGTAGAGACGTTCCACCGGAACGTCTCTACTTGGCGGCATACGCGCTCGCCGCAACTGCCGAACCCAACGCGAAACTGTTGGAGCAAACCGTCAAAGGACTCGTCGCGCGCGCGTGGGAAGACAACGACGAAAACGCAATGCGCGCACTGGGCAGTTTGCGTAACAACATGGCGAGCGATTTTTTTGCGGCGAAACTCAAAGACAAAAATGCAGAGGTGCGTTTGCGCGCCGCATACATTCTCGGCAAACTGCACACCGACCGCGCACTCGAGTATCTCTTGCCGCAATTGCGCGACCCCAGCGACGACGTGCGCGCGCAGGTCATCGCGTCATTGGGTTCGAGTCGCAGTGAACGCGTTATCGAACCCTTGCTCGTCGCGCTGCGCGGCGACCCGCGCGTTGCCGCGAGCGATACGCGCATGAAAATTGCCGCCGCGAAAGCGTTGGGCGAATTCGGCACGGACAAAGCTGTGCCTGCGTTGATTGTGGACTTGCAAGTGAGTGACGACGACGTGCGCGAGCAAGCGATTCTCGCGCTCGAAAAAATTCGCGGCAGTTTCGCCGTCAAACCTCTCACTGAAATCGCGCAGACCGACAAAAAAGAACACGTGCGCGCGGCGGCGATGCGAGTGCTGCAAAACATGCACGGGGAATAACTGGAGACTAGAGATTGGAAACTATGTCTCCAATCTCTAGTCTCCAATCTCCCGTCTCCAATCTCCAATGCTAGTTTCCATCCATCACATCCAACTTGCCGCGCCGCGTGATTGCGAAGACGCCGCGCGAAAATTTTATGGCGAATTGTTGGGACTGCTCGAAATTGAAAAACCGCCCGAATTGAAAAAACGCGGCGGCGTCTGGTTTGAATTGGGCAATGGACAGCAAATCCACATCGGCGTCGAGGAAAATTTTGTCGCGGCGAAAAAAGCGCATCCCGCGTTCGTCGTGGCAAATCTAAATGCGCTCCGCGAAAAATTGAACGCCGCCGGAATTGAAACGCAGGACGACGATTTATTCATTGGCTATCATCGTTTTTACGCGCACGACCCGTTTGGAAATCGAATCGAGTTTATTGAACCTGCTGAGGTCGGATAGTCAGATTGTCGGATAGTCGGATGGTCAATCGCCGCGACTACCCGACTATCCGACTATGACGCATCAGCCCGCATGTTGCTCAATCTGCGCGGGGTGCGGGCTGATGCGTCACCGACGAACCGACTATGACTGTCACCACTCCCGCTTGGGTCAAGGACGCCATCTTTTATCAAATTTTCCCCGACCGTTTTGCAAAAAGCACACGCGTCGAAAAACCGCACCATCTCGAAACATGGGACTCGCCACCGACGACGTATGGGTTCAAAGGCGGAGATTTGCTCGGCGTCGTCGAGCATCTCGACTATCTCGCCGCGCTCAGCATCAACGCCATTTACTTTTGCCCCATCTTTCAATCTACCGCAAATCATCGCTATCACACGCACGACTATTTTCACATTGACCCGATTCTCGGCGGCGACGACGCGTTTCGACAGATGCTCGATGCCGCGCACGCGCGCAACCTCCGCGTCGTCATTGACGGCGTTTTCAATCACGCCTCGCGCGGTTTTTATTATTTCAACCACACGCTCGAAAACGGCAAAGACTCGCCGTATCTCGATTGGTTCACCTTTACCAAATTTCCGCTCCATGCGTACGAAGATGGTCAGCAGGGCTATGCCGCGTGGTGGAACATCAAAGCTCTGCCAAAACTCAACACCTTCAATCCGCAGGTGCGCGAATATATCATGCGCGTCGGCGAGTATTGGATGGAGCAAGGCGCGGACGGCTGGCGCCTCGACGTACCGGCAGAAATTGACGACGATTCGTTCTGGCAAGAATTTCGCACGCGCATCAAGGCAAAAAATCCCGAAGCGTACATCGTCGGCGAAATTTGGCATCGCGCCGACCGTTGGCTGCAAGGCGACCAATTCGACGCCGTGATGAATTATCAATTCACGCGCGCGGCGCTTTCGTACTGCATCGGCGCCAAACACGCCGCCAAAGAATTGCTGCAAGGTTCGAGCTATGGCGATGTCGTCACTGCCGATGCGCCGCAGTTTGCCGACGCGCTCGAACAGGCGGCAACTTGGTATCATCCCGAAATCACGTACGCGCAAATGAATTTGCTCGACAGCCATGACACAGCGCGCTTTCTCACCATCGCCAAAGGCGACAAGACGGCGTTACAGCTCGCGTGGCTCGCCCTGTTCACCTACCCCGGCGCGCCGACCATTTATTACGGTGATGAAATCGGCATGCAAGGGGGCAAAGACCCCGACTGTCGCCGCGCGATGATTTGGGATGAAAGCAAGTGGGATACCGAGCTCTTGGAGACGGCAAAAAAATATATCGCGCTCCGCAAAAAATATCGCGCGCTGCGCCGCCCCGGCGGTTACGCGCGTTTGTACGCACAAGGCATGGTGTACGCGTTTGCGCGTCAGCTGGAAGGCGAGACCGTCATTGTCATTTTGAACGCGGGCGACAAACCCGCAACACTGGACCTGGGCGTCGCCGCTATTTTGGCGGACGGCGCAAGTGTGGCACAAGAATGGAGCACTACAACGCGGCGCGTTACCGACGGGAAACTGAACGCGCTGGAAATTCCTGCCCGAGACGGCGTCGTGTGGAGCGCACAGTAATCCCCCATAATTCTGCAAAACAAATTCCTATCCCCACAACGGATAGGAATTTGTTTTTTCCCCAAAGCGGATATAATTCCAACTGAAAATGTTTTTCATTTAGAAAAATGAGTGCGCCTATTTCTCACGACATGCGCGATGGCTTGCGCGAACATCGCCGTAAACTCACGCGCCCGCGACAGGCGATTCTCGACATTATCGCCTCCGCCGACCATCATCTCACGCCCGCCGCAATTCACAAACGCGCGCGCAAAAAATATCCGCATCTCGGTCTCGTCACCGTCTACCGCACGCTCGACTTGCTCACCGAGTTGGGCTACGTTCAGCGCGTCCATTTTGACGATGGCTGCCACAGCTACATTGCCGCGCCGCACGGACACGCGCATCATCTCGTCTGTTCCACTTGCGGCAAAGCGCAAGAATTTAGCGACTGCGACCTTGACGCGCTCATTGCGACGTTACAACGCAAGACCGGGTTTGAAATCAGTGTGCACATGCTGGAATTGATGGGACGCTGTCCCGCTTGTGCGGCATCGCAAAAGGCGCTGACGCGGCAAGCGCGTTCGCAATAATGTTTCGCGCGCGCGGATTGGTTTGGGTTGGCTGTCTGCTTGTCGTGAGCGCGTTGGCGAGCGCGTGCGCGGCGAACACGCCAACGCCTTTGCAAAAGGGACTGCGCGTGGTCGCCATCGAATCTTTTTTGGCGGACATGGCGCAGAATGTGGCGGGCGACCGCCTGCATGTGGATACCTTGATGCCCATCGGCGCCGACCCGCACGGTTTTGAGCCGACGCCGCAAGATGTCAAGAAAATTGCCGAAAGCGATGTGTTGATTCTGAACGGCGCGGGGTTTGAGGAATTTTTACAAAAGCTTGTACAGAACGCGGGCGGTGAACATCAACTCATTCAAGCATCCAAAGGATTGACGAGCCGCGCGCTAAAACCAAACGAGCCACACGACGCGGACAATCCCGGTGACCCGCATTTTTGGTTCGACCCGACCAAAGCGGTCACGTATGTGGAAAATATTCGCGATGGTTTAACCCACGCGGACCCTGCCGGAGCCGCAACGTACGCGCAAAACGCGGCAGCGTATATTGCCAAGCTGAACGCGTTGGATGAAAAAATCAAACAACAAGTGAGCGTGATTCCGCCGGCGCGGCGCAAACTTGTCACCGACCACGACACGTTTGGCTATTTCGCCGACCGCTATGGTTTTGAAATCGTCGGCATGATTGCGCCCAGTTTCAGCACCGCCGATTCGAGCACGGCACAGCAGTTGGCGCAGTTGATTGATACGATTAAAGCGACAAATGCACCCGCCATTTTTTTGGAACAAAACGCGAATCCCGCGCTCGCCGCACAGCTCGCGCGCGATACCGGCGCGCAAGTGGTCACCGGTTTGTATACCCATTCGTTGAGTGAGCCAAACGGACCCGCGCCCACGTACATTCAAATGCTCGAGTACGATACGCAAAAAATTGTCGACGCGTTAAAATAGTAGTGGTGAATCCCGCAACGTCAATCCTTAATCCCGCGCTCGAATCTATGAATCACATTCCCGCCCATCTCCAAATTCAAGACCTCGACGTTCGATACGATAACAATCCGCGCCTCGCGCTGGACAATGTTTCGTTCAGCGTTCCCGAAGGCACGCGTGTCGCCATCGTGGGACCGAACGGCGCGGGCAAGTCCACTTTGTTCAAAGCCATCGTCGGACTCTTGCCGCGCGAACGCGGCAGTATTTCAATTCACAACGGCGCAGCCAACACACTGCAAGAATGTGTCGCGTACGTGCCGCAGCGCGAACAAGTGGACTGGCGTTTTCCGGTGAATGTGCAGGACGTGGTGATGATGGGGCGTTACGGCTCGCTCGGTTGGTTCAAGCGTCCCGCCAAAAAGGACCGCCTCGCCGTGCAACACGCCCTCGCACAAATGAACATTGAGAATTTAGCCAGGGCTTCCATCGGCGAATTGTCGGGCGGACAGCAGCAGCGCGTGTTTCTTGCGCGCGCCCTCGCGCAGGACCCGCGCATCTTGTTGATGGACGAACCATTTACCGGCGTGGACGTGACGACCCAGGAAGCGACGCTCAATCTGTTGGACCAATTGGGCGCGCAAGGTGTTACGTTGATGGTGTCTACGCACGATTTGAATCTTGCCGCCTCGCGTTTTGAACGCGTGCTCCTGCTCAATCGTCGGCTCGTCGCCTACGGCGCGCCGGCACAAGTTTTGACCACAGATAATTTACTACGCGCATTCGGCGCACACGCGATGTTTGTCGAAGGCAAAATGATTGTGGATGATTGCTGCCCCGGCGATGAACATTTGCTGTTGGGGGAATCTCCCGCGTTGGAAACGTTGGAACGATGATACAAATTTTTACCGAACCGCTGGCGTATGGCTTTATGCAGCGCGGAATGCTCGCGGCAGTGATGGTTGGAATTCTGTGCGCAGTGGTGGGCTGCTATGTGGTCTTGCGCGGCATGGCATATTTGGGTGATGCCATTTCGCACGCGATTTTGCCGGGAGTTGCCATCGCGTACGTTCTCAAAGGCGACATTTTGGTCGGCGCGTTGGTGGCGGCGATTCTCGTCGCGCTCGCGATTGGTTTTTTCACCCAGCGCGGCAACATCAAAGAAGATACCGCGATTGGCATTTTGTTCGCGGCGACGCTTTCGCTCGGCATCGCCATCATCAGCACAATCAAAACGTATGCGCTCGACCTCACGCATATTTTATTTGGCAATGTTTTGGGCGCCAGCGACACCGATTTGGTATTGATTGCAATTCTCAGTGTGATTGTGCTCGTCACCCTTCTCGCCTTGTACAAAGAACTGCTGGTCGTTTCCTTTGACCCGGTGCTTGCGGCAACGCTCCGCTTGCCGACGAACCTTTTGATAAATATCTTGCTCATTTTAATTGCGCTCGCCGTTGTGATTTCTCTACAAACCGTCGGGGTCGGACTCGTCGCCGCGATGCTCGTCACTCCGGCGGCAACCGCGAATCTGCTCACGCGGCGTTTGCCGACAATGATGTTGATTGCAGGAATGCTTGGCGCGCTCGCGTCCATCATCGGTCTGTATCTTTCGTACTATCTCAACATTGCATCGGGCGCGGTGATTGTTTTGACGACGACGGTATTTTTCTTTATCGCGTACGTGTTTGCTCCGGCGCGCGGCATCTTTTGGAATCTGCGTCACCGCCCGCCGCACGCCGCGCCGACGCGTTAGCATTCCCGCGTGATGTTGATTTTTGTGCGCGTGGTTTTGGGCGCAATCTGCCTGACGCTCATCAGCTGCGCGTCCGCATCCACACCGCCGTCCCCCTCCCCTACTCTTTCACTCGCGCCGACATTCTCCCCGACACAACTCGCGCCGCCGACCTCCGCGTTTGTCGAAGCAACGCCTGACGCGCCGCTCGACGTACGCGGCACCTTTGTCTATGCGGCGGGCGATGGGAGTCTGTGGCTTCAAGAGCCGGACGGCGACGACCCGCGTGCGTTTGTTGAACGTTCCACGGAATTTATCGCGCAAATGCCCGCGTTCGCGCCCGACGGAAAAAGCATCGCCTATTCCGCGCTGCTTTTTTTGAGCAACAACGCGCTGCGCGGCGATATTCGAATCATGGACGCGGAGGGCCGGAATGCGCGCGTGTTGGTGCGCGCGGCGCAAGATGAGACCGTTTATTTTTATCCGCGTTGGGCGCGTGATGGGCAATTGCTTGTCACACACGCGGAGAATTTGCAGACGACAAACGAACGCGCGTGGCTGGCGTGGGTGAACGTGAACGGAGACGGCAAAGAAACGCGTGTGGTGGAAAATGCGCGCGATGGCGATGTTTCGCCCGATGCGACGCGGGTTGCGTTTGTGCGCTATGACGCGGCGACCATGCGTTACGCGTTGTGGGTTGCGAACGCGGACGGGACGAATCAAACGGAATTGGTGGGCGCTGAAACGTTTGCGGCAATTTTGAATCCGCGTTTTTCACCGGATGGCGAATGGCTCGCGTTCGGCGTGCACGGCGCGCCGCAAAAAAATTTGCCGACCGTCCGGCGAAATTCCGCCGACGAATGCGCGCTGCGAATTGTACTTGTTTGTGTTGCACAAAAGGCGTCCGCACATGCCGCGCCCGGCGCGCTGTGGCGGGTAAATCTTGAAACGAAAAAATTTCAAGCGCTCACGGATGTGTATGATGACAGCCCTGTGCCCGCATGGTCGCGCAATGCCAAGTCTATCGCGATTCACGATTTCACGGGCATTCGTTTGATTGATTTGGCGCGCAACAAAATTTATCCGCTGTTTCTCCAGGACGGCGGGAACGGCGGCTTTGACTGGTTTCAAAAATAAAATGCCTCGCAGGGCGAGGCATTTTTTTCGTTACGGTTTCTCCAAACCGTGCGCGTTCAGCAGCGCGTCGTCATTCAGAATCTCTGACGTTCTCCCGTCCGCCACAACGCGTCCGCCATCCATGACAATTGTGCGCGGCAGTAATTCTTGCACCATGTGCAAATCGTGCGTGGCAATCAACATCGTCTGCGGCAATTCGCGCAAGAGGCGAATCAAATCGCGCCGCCCGCGCGGGTCAAGCCCGGCGGTGGGTTCATCCAAGACCAAAATTTCGGGCTGCATCGAGAGCACGGTGGCAATCGAAATGCGTTTCTTTTGTCCCACGCTCAAGTGATGCGAAACGCGTCGCGCATAATCTTGCATGTGCACTGCGTGCAGCGCGTGTTCCACGCGCGCCCGCACTTGTTGTTCGTCCAAGCCCTGATAAATCGGACCGAATGCCACATCGTCAAAAACGGTGGGCGAAAACAATTGGTCGTCGGGGTCTTGAAAAACAAGTCCCACCGCCGCGCGCACGCGGGCAAAATTTTTTTCGACGACGGGAATATCGGCAACGCAGACGGTACCTTCGCCTTGCAAAATTCCGTTCAAGTGCAAAATTAATGTGGACTTGCCCGCGCCGTTCGGACCGACGAGCGCGACTTTTTCGCCCGGCGCGATGTGGAACGAAACGCCGTCCAACGCGCGGGTGCCGTCGGGATATTTGAAAACGAGCTCTTGAACTTGAATGGTGTGATGCAACTTGCGCCTCAACCGACGATGAGAATCGAAAACAAGAGAATCAAAGCGAAAAGAAAAATCGCCGCGCCCAAACCGAACCACTGCGTCAGCGGCACCTGCGGCAGTGGAAACGCGCGCACTTCGCCGTCATAGCCGCGCGCCGCCATCGCCGCGTAAATGCGGTCGCCGCGTTCAAAGCCGCGCATCAATAAATTGCCCGCCATGCCGCCCGTTGTTTGCGCGCGCCACACAATGGAACCGCCGACGCGCCTGCCCATTTCGGGCGTTGCGCCACTGCGCGCGGCGCGTGCGCGCAACAGACGCAGCGCCTGGTCTACCAATACAAAAATGTAACGCCACATCAAGCCCACAATCGCGACGAGCAAGCGCGGAATCCCGATGCCGCGCATTGCCATCAAAAGATTTGGGAACGAGGTGGTTGCCGCGAGCACAATCGCCATTTGTACCGAAACCCATGATTTGAACGCGATGCTCAACAAACGTTCAACGCCTTCGAGTGATGCGGTGAATGTCCATGCGCCGAGCGAAAAAGTAAATAGCAGAGTGCCTGGCACGGTAAAAATCAATGGCACAGCAGCCAGCACAAACGGCGTCGCCAAAAGCGCGCGGCGCAAGACATAGCCAATGCCCAACTCGGAAGCGAGTTCGACGGACAGGACGATTGCCAAGAGCAATACGTACGCCGCCCACGCGCCGAACGGCAAAAGGGACGCGGTAACGATATACGCTAACGTAAAAACCAGCTTGACCCTGGGGTCAAGCCGGTGAATTAGACTCGTGCCATTGTGAAACGGGTCCAGAAAGTGAACGTGCATCAGTTGGAGACGACACTGCGATTGCGCCGCGCGTAGGCGAGCGCGAACGCGACTCCGCCGACGACGAGCGTGCCGATGACGCCCGCGACAATGGTTGCCAGCGCCGCATTGCCAATTCCGGGAAAGACGTAATCGGGAATGATTTGATACGGCGCGTTGTGTGCGTTATTCAAAAAGCCCTGTTGTTCCGCGACCCATTCCAAGCCGTCCGGGAAACTCGAAGCGAGCGGCGATGCAACAGCAATGGCGAGGGCAATGACCAGTCCCGCCAACCACACCGCGCGGCCTGCCGGTTTCGCTTCGCCAATTTTCAAAAGGTCGGGACGCGTGAAATACAAAAACGCAAGCGCGCCAACAGTAATTAATGCTTCGCCAAAACCGATGAGCACATGCACGCCGCCCATCGCGGGAATGGCAATGTTTGCCGCCGTCGTTCCCGAAATGGCGAGTTCAAGTGCCGTAATCAAAGACGCGGTCACAACGCCCAGCCATGCGCTCGCAAAGCCGCCGACAAAAATAGTCCAGCGTTTGCCGCTGCCCAAATTGCGCAGCGTGCGATATAAAAAGTGTGTGACGACGACGCCGACGATGCCCATGTTGAAAATGTTCGCGCCCATTGCGAGCAAGCCGCCGTCTTGAAACAACAAGCCCTGCACGCCAATCACACACGCCATCACCAAAACCGCCGCGTAGGGTCCTAGCAGAATCGTCGCCAACGCCGCGCCGAGCAAATGCCCGGAGGTGCCGCCCGCGACGGGAAAGTTCAACATTTGTCCGGCGAAAATCGCGGCGGCGAGAACGCCCATCAATGGCACCTGACGTTCGCCCAAATCTCGATTGACGCGCTGCAACGAAACGGCGACGATGCCAATGGTAGCAATCCACAAAACTACCGATACAAGTATCGAAAGAAAACCATCGGGGATGTGCATGAGAGGCGGAGACAGCGGAGCCGAAAGCATAAGAAATTTCCTCCCTTGAAAATATTTTGTAGTGACGAATTCATTCGTCCGCCCAGGGGAACGATTGAGGCGATGTCGTTCATCGCACGTTACTACGAGCTGTTACTACGAGCTGTTACGACGCGCTGTTACGACGCGGCGCCCATTTTCATTGGCTGCAGGTGAGCCAACGGCTCATGGACAACTCCTATAAAAATGTAGAGCGGCAGAGTGTTTTAGTGTGTGTGACGTTTGGCGCTTTTTGCGGCGCGGGCGCGGCATTTGTGGCACGTGCCAAAAATCGCAAAGTGGTCCAGGTCGGCGTGAAAGCCAAAATCTTTTTCCAGTTTTTTGTGCAGCGAATTCATCACCGCTTGGTCAATTTGCTGTACGCCTTTGCAGTGCCGACAAATCAAATGATGATGATGCGGATGCCGATGCAATTCGTATTCGACGCGTCCGTGTCCCAAATCGGTCTGATTGACCAGACTCAATTCGGTCAACAAATCGAGCGAGCGATAGACGGCGGACTTGTTGAGATACGGGTAACGCTGGCGCACGCGCGCGAGAATTTCTTCGGCGGTGAGATGACCGTCGCTGTCGGCAATCACCGCGAGCACGCTTTCGCGTTGAGGCGTCAAGCGATGTCCTGCGTCGCGCAGCGATTGTACGAGCTCAAGATGCTGTGGCATTGGCATAGACTCCCGCCCGCATCACCCTACTCACGACTGCCGGTGACGCGCGAAATTCGTCGCAAAGCAAACCAACCGGACCTTATTGCAACCAGTTGCAACAAACATTTATACACAATATGCACCAATTGTCAATCGTGTTCTGCTTGAAAAATACGGATGGCTGGCAGGTTTGCATCTCGCGTGCAAATAAAAAAAAGGCGGAGCGTTTCGCCCCGCCTTGCCCTGCCCGTCTACACTTCGGCAGCAATGACCTGTGCCTCCGTCGGCGAAATCCGTCCGGTGTCCCGCGCAAAACCAATGATGTTGACACGCGCGAGCAGCACAATCGAAATCAAAAGTCCCAGCCCTTCGAGTCCAAAGATGATGCCGTATGTGAGCGGGTGCGATTGCGTGAACCCATACAATCCGTCGCGCAGCGCGCCGCCCGCGAGAATGCCCAACCCACGCGTGAGCAAAATCGTTACCGTCCACAGACCGAGATACGCGCCCGCCGCTTTGTCCGAAGTCATCACCACGAGTAGTTGAAACGCGCTAAAGGTATAAAAACCGAAACCGATGCCAAACACCAACAGCGCGGGATTGACCATCCACCGAATGCCTGTGAGCGAAGTCAATGCCAGCCAAAGCATTCCCGCGCCCATTATCCCTAACCCGATTTTTGCAATCGGCGCTTGCCGTTCGGGTTTGCGCTTGCGCCACACGAACGCGGCGATGATGAGAATGAGTGCCGTCGCGCCTTGCCAATAACTGGAATAACGCGTCGTCTGCGCGATGGTGGCTTGTAACACTTCAGCGCCAAACGGTTCGAGAATCGCGTCTTGCGCCCACGCGGAAAATGTGGCGCCGCCGAGAAACAGCATAAAAGCGCGGGCGCGCGGGTCGTTATAGATTTTGGTAAACGTCCCCCGAAATTCTTGAAATTGCGCGCGGGTTTTCTCTGCCGTATGTTCCACCGCTTTGTGCATCACGCCCCGCTGTTCCACGCCCGCGATGGCAAACACCCAAAAGAATCCGCCCACGAGCGCGGTAATGACAATCAATTCCCAAAAACCCGCGAGCGTGTATTCATGCAGAACCAAGCTAAAGGAAATCGCGGCGATGGGAAAAAATAAAATGAGCGCTGTCTCCAACACAGACAAGGCGAGCCCCTGCCGCGCGCGCGGCATGGCATCACGCACGAGCGCGAGAAACGGACTCCCCGAAAGCAGGGTGCCGGTGCCGTACAACAAAAATGAAATAAAGGCGAGAATCCAACCGAACGAAGCATTGCGGCTGGCATCAAACAACGTGATGCTCAAGCCGAGCAGCGGAAACGACGCAACCATCATGGCGCGCCCGAGCCAAATGTACGACGTGCGGCGCAGACCCAAAAACAGCGTGGTATCCGAACGAAAGCCCGCGTACAAACTTAACGGCGAAAGCAAATAGCGGAGGGCAATTAGCAGACCAATGGGCAGCGCGGGAAAACCAAAATTCACAATCATGATGCGGTTCCAAATCGAAGTGACGAGAATATCGCCCATCGCCGAGCCGATTTGAAACGTGCACAAGCGCAATACCAGCCACCAACTGAAACGCGGTTCGGATGATTCGGTCATATTTTTTCCATAGCAAAAAATTTGTCCTGCGTGGAGCGGGAGGGCGGGAACAATTTACGCGGCTGCCCGTTGTTGTATCTTGCGCGTGTAACTGAAATAGCGTTCCAACGCGACGAGGGCGAGATTCACCGCCAGCGCCAGCGCCGCGACAGCGAGCGCGCCCGCCCAGATTTTATCATAGCGACCCGTTTGGGCAATTCCATCAAAGAGCAAACGGCCCAAACCTCCCGCGTTAAATTTTGCGCCGACTGTGGCTATCCCAATCGCAACGATTGCGGCGATGCGAATCCCCGCGAGCATCACGGGCAGCGCGAGCGGCAGCTGTACGCGCCACCACAATTGCCGGCGATTCATCCCCATCCCGCGCGCCGCTTCCACAATCACCGGGTCAATTCCGTTCAATGCCGCAACATTGTTCCGCACCAAAATCACCTGCACATAGAGAATCAGCGCAATGATAACCGACCATTCGTTCAAACCCGTGACGGGTAAAAGCAGAATAATGAGCGCAATGCTGGGGATGGTATAAAACGCGCTCAAGATGCCCAGCACGATTGTGGTGAGCCGACGGCTGCGGAGAATGAGCAAACTAACGGGGAGCGAAATCAGAATGGCTACGACCAGCGCAATGCCAGTGACAAAAAGATGCTGCCACAAAAGTTGAAACACGACGAGCGGATTTTTGAAAATATAATCCATCAGGCAATGAACAATGAACCGTGAACTCTACGCCCTTTTTGCCGACGCGCGAATTTGTTCCAAACTCAAAACGCCGACCGGCTTGGTTTCATCCAACACTGCGAGCGCGGAGGCGCCGCTTTGGAGCAATTTGGATAACGCGTTCCGCAGGTCATCCTGTTGCAAAATCGTGGGCGTCCCGTTCAACACAAAATTTTTCGGCAGCGGCGCCATGACATGTTCGACGCGCAACAAGGACAATTGACGCACCATATCGTCCGCGCCGACGAGCTCACGCACAAACTCGTTCGCCGGCGCGGTGAGAAGGTGGTACGGTGTGTCGTACTGAACAATACGTCCCGCGCGCAGCACGACAATTTTGTCCGCGAGCCGCAGCGCTTCATCTACATCGTGCGTGACAAACAAAATTGTTTTGTGAATCGTATTCTTGAGTCGCAGCATTTCGTCTTGCAGGGACGCGCGCGTAATCGCATCAATCGCGCCGAACGGCTCGTCCATCAACAACACTTGCGGGTCTGCTGCGAGCGCGCGCGCCAGACCGACGCGCTGCTGCTGCCCGCCCGACAGCTGCGCGGGATAGCGCGCGCGATAGTATTCGGGTTTCAACTCGACCAATTCGAGCAGCCCATCAATCCGCGCGTCAATGCGCGCGCGTTCCCATCCGAGCAATTCCGGCACGACTGCGATATTTTGCGCGACGGTGAGATGCGGAAAGAGACCGACCTGTTGAATCACATACCCAATGCGCCGCCGCAACTGCGTCGCCTCGAGCGCGCGAATATTTTTTCCATCCAAAAAAATTTCGCCCGCCGTCGGCTCGAGGAGACGATTCACCATTTTCAACAGTGTCGTCTTGCCGCAGCCCGAAGGTCCGAGCAGCACGACAAAACTTCCCGAATCCACCTCGAACGTACAGTCGTTCACTGCCGCGTGCGTTGAATTCGGAAAGGTTTTGGAAACGTGTTGAAAGGCGATGGAGGACATTCAAAAACGAACGACAAAGGACGAATGCCCAGCCCGCTTGGCGAATCATTCGTCCTTTGTCTTTGCGTCGCGCTATTTGACGAGCCCTTGCTGCTGCAAAAATTCTTTTGCCACATCGGCGGGTTCGCGTTTCTTGCCGTCCACTTCAAAATTCAAACGCTGCATCGTGGCATCGTCCAGCAGCGGCGCGAGTTTGTTGAGCACCTCTGCGATTTTTGGATTCGCGTCAAGCGCCTGCTGACGCACCACCGGCGTAATTTGGTACGGCGGGAACAATCCCTTGTCGTCCGTCAACAACATCAAATCGTACGCCGCGAGTTGTCCGTCCGTGCCGAACGCGACGACCACATCCGCCTGTCCGTTCACCAGACCTTCATACCGCAGACCGGGGTCAACCGGAATGTACGCCTTTAATTTGAAATTGCCGTATGCTTTTTGAATGCCCGGCAAACCGTCTTCCCGTTGTTCGAATTCGGGCGGACCAATCATTGTCAGCTCGCCCGCTTTGGCTGCCATGTCCGAAATCGTCTTGATACCAAATTTCGCGGCAACATCTTTTTTCATCGCCAGCGCCTGTGTGTCGTTCATCGGCGCGGGGTCGAGCCACACGAGATTGAATTGCGATTTGTAGCCGTCCTTGACGGCGTTGTACACGGCTTGGCGGTCCGTGCTGCTGGGCAATTTCAAAACGGTCAATAAACCTGTGCCCGTATATTCGGGATAGAGGTCTATCTGGTCACTGACCAACGCCTGTTGCAAGACGGGTGTGCCGCCGAGATTCAGCTTGCGTTCAACCGGGATGCCGTTACTTTCCAGCAACAACGCGTACATGTTCCCGACGATAAATTCTTCGGTGAAATCTTTCGAGCCCACGCGCACGGCTTTGGGCTGACCGCCACATGCAGTAATAACCATCAACGCCGCCAATGCGAACACGAGCATTCCGAGAAACATGCGCGAACGTGTTGTGACCATAACGTTTCCTCCTGCGAATTGGATTGTGTTGGATAAAACTTTGCGGCTTGCTTAGCCGTATGGAGTACGCACAAAGCGTTCCAAGCCCCCCAACAAGATTTCGGCAGTGAGCGCAAGCAGCGCGACGGAAATCGCGCCAACTAACAAAATCGAAGTATCAAACAATGCAAAGCCGCGCGTAATGTAAATGCCCAAACCCCCGCCGCCAATGAATGCCGCCAACGTTGCACTTGCAATTACCTCGACCGTTGCAATTCGGATGCCCGCCACAATCACCGGCAGCGCGAGCGGGAACTCGATGCGCCACAGCACCTGCCGCGCGGTCATGCCCATCCCCAACGCCGCTTCCTTGAGTGGAGGTTCAATGGTTCGGAACGCCGCGTCCGTATTGATTAGAATCGGCGGCAGTGCAAGCACCGTTAGCGCGAGCGCGGACGATGTGAACGACAAGCCAAAGTACGGAATCGCCAAAAACAAAATTGCTAAACTCGGCACCACGCGGAGCGCGTTCGCCATGTTGATAATCGCGAGCGATGCCGCGCGCGAACGCGAAGTGAGCACACCGAGCGGAACACATAGGACAATGCCAATGCCCAGCGCCACGCCCACGAGCAAAAGGTGCTGTCCCAACGCCACCCAAATCTCGTCCCCGCGCGAGAGCAGATAGTTGTACGCCTCAATCAGGACCACAGAAATTTTAGACGATTGATTTTTGATTCTTGAATTTCGCTCTCACCTGCCAAATCACAAGACCAAAATCCGAAATCGTTTCACCAGTTCCACGTGTCCGGTCCGCCTTTGAACGGACCAATAATCTCCTGTGTAATCCAGCCACCGTAAAATTCGCCGGGCTGCGGTGTCACCACTTGGTCGTCCACATAACACGCATCCATACGCGCGGGATAAAACGCCACATAATTTGCCAATGCCTCGTACCCCGCTTGCGGTTGCGGATAATACCATGCGGCATTTTCCGCGCGCTGTGCGCCGACGGCGACGGTGTAATAACGCGCGCTGCCTTTGAATTCACAATACGAATGCCGCGCGGCGGGCTGCAAACATTCCATCCGAACATCTTGCGGCGGAAAATAATAAACGGGCGGATGACTTGTCTCGAGGACGCGCAGCGCACGCCGCGTGTCGGCAATCGTTTCGCCGTTAAAAATCACGCGCAGATGTTTCGGGGTCGGTTCCACGCGCGGCGGACGCGGATAGTCCCACACGGATTCTTGTCCGGGCTCTAGCAAAATTCGACGCGGTCTCATTTTGAACCACCTACCCGTTTTTGTATCTGTGCGGCGTCATTTGTTACACGCGCGCGATTTTATCCCGTTTCCTTTGAATCGGCAACGCAACCGTAGTGGGCGAATAGAATTCGCGGCCACACGCGGCAAATTCGACCTCCGTCGAATCCACACGCGCCAGTCAACGCAGGTTGACTTGGCTTTGCGTTGCTGCGATTTCGAATCGCCCGCATGTGAGGCAATGTGCTATAATCGCTTGAGCATACATCACGCGTTTGCGCCTATCGTATGCGGCATTGAGAAACGCTCATGGCACACGTAATCGCCGTCACCAATCAAAAAGGTGGTGTGGGGAAAACGACCACCGCTATCAATCTTGGCGCCGCGCTCGCCGAAATGGGACACTATACCCTGCTCGGCGACCTTGACCCGCAAGGCGGCTTGTCGCTGGGCTTGGGACTCGCCGCACACGACCTCGACCTCACCATTTACAACATTCTCACCGACACGCGCATTCCCGTCGCGGGCATCACACATCACATTCGCGCGCATCTCGATTTGCTTCCGTCCAACATTGACCTCGCCGTCGCAGAATTTCAACTCATCGCGCAAATGGGACGCGAATATATTTTGCGCGAAGCGCTGCAAGCCGTGCGTCATCAATACGAATACATTGTGTTGGATTGTCCGCCCTCGTTGAATCTCTTGACCGTCAACGCGCTGACCGCCGCCGATGCGATTATCGTTCCACTTCAGGTGGAATACTTTGCCATGCGCGGCTTGGAACAATTGATGGACGTATTTGGACGCGTGCGTCGGCGTTTGAATCCGAATTTGGAAATCATCGGCATCGTGCCGACAATGGTGGATGTGCGGCGCACCAACGACCAACAAATTTTGCAAGAAGTGACCAAAGCATATCCGGGAATGCTGCTCGACGTGTACGTCAAAGAAAGCATCAAATTCGCAGATGCGCCGCGTCATCAACGTTCCATTTTAGAATTGGACCCGCGTCACGACGGCGCGCGCGCGTATCGGCAATTGGCGCGGCTCGTCTTGAAACATTATGGCGAATACGTCGAGCCCGAAACACAGACGTACGAGTCGCCCATCGCCGATGAACCCCCGCCGCACGCCGACGAAT
Source organism: Chloroflexota bacterium (assembly GCA_029778615.1). GTDB lineage: Bacteria > Chloroflexota > Anaerolineae > UBA4142 > SHND01 > SHND01. Next base: position 21,797 of record JAKOPZ010000207.1, read on the forward strand.
TGTCGAACACATCGGAATTTTCTCCGGGTCCACCCTCCGCGAATGGGCGTAACGGCGCACTTGACGTACCACTCACCGAAACGCCGCCGCCCGAAACGCAAGCTATCCAACCCACAGCCGATTTCCCGATACAGACATCCAACCTCCAAGCTCCCAGCTCCAGTCTTGAGCACCCAATCCCCTCCCCAGAGGAATCGTAATGGCAGAACCAACCGAACGCTCACCGCGCCGCCGACCCGTTGATGTTTTATTCGGCGAAGAAATCCAACTCAAACCGACGGCACCCGAACCACAAGCGGACACGTCGCCGCCGGGTTATATGGTTGAACCGCCGCGCCCCGTCGTCACCGTCCGACCGCCGCCGCCCGAATTTCCGAGCGATTGGAGTGCGAGCGCGCCGCCCGAACCGGCGACCGTTATCGAACCGTCGCCGCAAATGCCTGCCCAGCCCGACCTGGTTACGCCGCCGCCGAAACCAACCACATACGAACCGCCGGTCGTAAATCTGATTCAAGAAGCGGTCACGTTCACAACGTCCGAAACAAAACCGACGGCAAGCGTCGAAAAACTGCCTGCCCCGCTCGAAACACCAATGCTCACACCGGCGCCGCCCCCCGCGCCTGCGCCACTTGCGCCGCCGCCGATGTACGCCCAAGCCGAGCTGCTCGAGCTTTCACAATTTGTTGACCAGTTGTATCAAAACGTCGCAGATGAAACGAGCGACAGCGCGGCATTGAACGCAGAGTGTCTGGCGAATTTGAACGCCGCGCGCGCGGGAATTGAAAAAGGCGAATACGCGCAGGCAGAAGCGGCAGCTGAGCTGGTCAAGGCGCGCTTGCTGCGCGCGCGCGCGAGCCGCGCAGCCGCCGCCGAACCGACGACGCGTCTTGTGTTGGGCGGACTGGTCATCGCCGCACTCGTTGGCGCCGTCCTCTTTGCCATTCCCTTTTTCCTCCGCATTGTGCCGGTCGTCATTCCCCTTTTGCGCGGCGCGGGCATGGGCGTGTTGGGTGGCGCGTTGATGAGCTTGTTTCAATTGACGCAGCACATTTCGCGCCGCGATTACGATGCCGCATTCAATTCCAAATACGCGTTGTCGCCATTCTTTGGCGCGCTGCTCGGCGCACTCTTGTATCTCTTGTCCGTGCTCGGCATCCTCGCCGCGCCCAACGCGTTGGGCATTACGATTGAACCGTACGCGTTGATGTATCTCGGCGCTTTCATCGCCGGCATTTTCAACGACGCGATTTTGGATGCGGTGCGCGGGCTTGTCACGCGTCGCAAATGAGCGCGCCTCCTTTATCTCACAACACATCACAAACCGCGCGGACGAACAGCGTCCCGCGCGGTTTGCGTTATCTCGCGCTCGGCGACTCGTACACCATCGGCGAAAGTGTTTCCGAAGCCGAACGCTTTCCCGAACAATTGGCGCGGGCGCTGCGTGCGCGCGGATTCGCCCTCGACGCACCGTATATTGTCGCGCGCACAGGTTGGACGACGGATGAGCTGTGGCGCGCCTTGGAGGCGAACGAGCCAAGCGGCATGTTTGACCTCGTGACGTTGCTGATTGGCGTGAACAATCAATATCGCGGGCGCGCCCCGGAAAATTATCGTCCCGAATTTGCGGCGTTGCTCACGCGCGCCATCGCGTATGCCAACGGCGAACCGGCGCGCGTGATTGTGGTCTCGATTCCCGATTGGGGTGTGACGCCATTTGCGCGCGGACGCAAGAATGTTGCCGCCGAAATTGACGCCTTCAATGCGGTGAATCGCGCAGAAACCTTAAGGTTGGGCGCGCGCTATGTAGACATTACCGCAGACTCGCGCGACGCGCAGCACGACACCGCGTTGACCGCAAGCGATGGACTGCATCCGTCAGGGAAGATGTATACGCGCTGGATGGAATTGCTTTTGCCGCTTGCGCAAGCAATCCTGGAAAAATAAACCCGTCACACGTGTGACGGGTTTTTTACTCTTGCTCCATCGGCACGCGCTGCAAGCGCGGGCTTGGCGTGGTGCCCGGCGTCAAACCGCGCCGCGCCAACGGTTTCCCGTCGCTCTCTTTGAGTTCGGGCGCGAACGGAATGGGCGTCGCGAGTGCAATCGAATCGCCGACGAAAAAACCGTCCACCGGCGCGTGTTCGATGTTCCAGATGCCAATGTGCGTGGGCGTCACTTCGCCGTTGATAAAAATTTTCACGCGCGGAAAACCCGCAAGGTCGAGCTGCGCGCGCAAACGTTTGACCACTTCGGGCGAAGGTTCGATGCGGGTTGCTTCGGTGCGCAGGACAATGCCGGTCAAGTGGTCGCCCAAACCCAACGCCACGCGCACCGCTTCGTCCACCACATCGTGAAATGTATCCACCACCGTCAAGCGCGGCAGGTCGTCGGCAAGCGTTTGGTCCAACGCGCGCGCGGCGTGCAGAGTATCACCCAGCAAGAGCACAAGCGCATTCGACAAGATGCCTTGACTCAAGGGCGCGTTGGAAGCAACACAGCCGCCCACTTGCGCCGCGTATTCGAACGATGCGACAACGTTTGGCATGAGGAGGCGCGACGAGGTGAGAAGAATCGGCAGCGGATCTGCTTTTTCGACTAACGTTCGCGCCGTCGTCGCCCAACCCGTTTGCGTCGCCAAAATGCCCGCAATCCCGTTCACGTGCGCGCTGTACTCGAGATAATGTCCGCGCAGCCGCATCGCCACTTCGCCCGCGCGAACGAGTTCGCCCTCCAGAAGCGACCAGACTTGAAAGCCATGTCCCTGTAAACTGTGGAGCAGCGCGACGACATCGTGAATGCCGCAAAAAATTCCATCGCGCTGCGCGACAAATTCGGTGGTGGCAATGGGGTCGAGAAACTGGCGCGCGAGGACGCGACGCGTATTTTCTTCAAAGGATAAGGGAGCCGTCATTTTCGCTCGGTGTCACAGATGTTTGGCATAACGAATTCCGAGTATAATCATTCAACTCGCATTGTCAATGAATTTTTCAGGGGGTCACATGTCCAAGACCTTGGTTGTCTTGAACCCGATGGCGGGACACGGCGCGGCATTGAAAATGTTTCCGCAAGTGGAACAACAATTGCGCGCGGCAGGAATGCAATTTGATGTCGCACACACGCGCGCGTCCCTGCACGCGGTCCAAATCGCCTGGGACGCGCCCGGACAAGGGTACGAGCGCATCATCGCCGTCGGCGGTGACGGAATTGTGCATGAAGTTTTGAATGGGCTGATGCGCGCGTCGGAGGAAGGGGAGACCATTGCGCTCGGCATCATTCCGCTCGGCAAGGGCAACGATTTTATCAAATCGCTGCCGCCCGCGTTGAACCCCGGCGAAACGCGCGACGATTGGAAACTTGCCATTCCGCGTGTGACCTCGCCAAACACCGCGCTCGTGGACGTGGGCAAAATCACGGTGGACGTGCCAACGCCCGGCGTGCCGCATCCGCAGTATTTTACAAATGGCACTGACGTTGGCTTTGGCGCGCGCGTCGCGAAAGCGATTCGCGGAATTCCGATGACGGGCATCGCCGCGTATCTGCTCGCGATTGTGCAGGTGATGGTAGATTATGGGCTCCCGCACATCAAACTCACCCTCGACGACAATGAAGTGATTGAATTAAACACAACGCTCACGGCGGTGACGAACGGGCGTTGTTTTGGCGCGTCGTTTTGGTTGACGCCGATGGCAGAAATCACCGACGGCGAATTGAACGTCATCATTGCGAAAGCGTTGGGGCGTGTCGGCATTTTGCAAATCATTCCGCTGTTGATGAAGGGGACGCACCTTGACCACCCCGCCATCATCATGAAAAAAGCGCGCAAAGTTGTCATCGAATCACCCGAACCGCTGATTATGGAAGCCGATGGCGAGATGCCGTTCCGCGACGCGCGGCGGATGCAGATTGAAATTTTGCCAAAACGATTGCGTATGATGGTATAGAAAGGGAATGAGGAATGAGAGATGAGTGGAGGTATTTTCAACTTGAGACTCAACGCTCAATGCTCACTGTCGGGACATGGCGATTGACGCGACTTTATACAAACAAGTAATGCGCCGTTACGCGACAGGCGTAATGGTACTGACCGTGCGGGATGGCAAAAATTTTCACGCGGTCACGGTGAACAGTGTCACATCCGTTTCGCTCGAACCGATTCTGTTGTTAGTCTGTCTGGAAAAAAATGCCCGTTCGCACGAATTGCTCCAAGAGGCGAAAACGTTCGCCCTCAACATCTTGTCCGAAGCGCAAGCGGAATTGGGGAAAACATTCGCGTATGACCGCGCCGCGCGGAATGAACCGCGCGCGCAAAGCGCGCATTTCGTTTCCGCACGCGGCGAATTGTTATTCAAAGATTCGCTGGGCTATTTTGAATGCCGCGTCGTCGCGGAATACGCGGGCGGCGACCACACGATTTTTTTGGGAGAGGTTGCGAATGCGGCGATTTCGGGAGCAGCGATGACCCCGTTGATTTATTTTCTGGGAGAATGGGAGGCGCTCGCACGATGAAAACGCCAGCGCGGTTTCGCGTCAAGTAGGGGGAGGTATTCTTGAGGGTCTCGCGCAGTGGCGCAGCACGCGAACACTGCGGAGCGCGCGCGGCGAATTATTTCTCACACGCGCGCGGTTGTATGAAAATGCTTTGGCGCGCACAACACTTCACAGGAATACTTGAATGAATCTTGAACCCACGCCGCATCACCGCCGTTCGATTCGCTTGAGAGGATACGATTACACGCAAGCAGGCGCGTATTACATCACCATCGTCACGTCGAATCGTGAATCCTTCTTTGGCAATGTCGTGAATGGTGAAATGCTGTTGAACGAAATCGGAACATTGGCGCGAGATTGTTGGTTGGCAATTCCCGCGCATCATTCGCACACGGATGTGGATGAATTCGTCATCATGCCCAATCATGTGCATGGCGTGATTGTCATTGAGAATGACCCCAACGCGGATGCCATTCGTAGGGGCGTTCAATTGAACGCCCCTACCTTTTTCATCCCCCGTCTCCCCATCTCGTACTCCATCAACTCGCGCATCAACTGTTCGAGCGGACGCGGGTGCCAATCCAATTCGCGCTGTGCTTTGGCGTTTGTTGCCCAAAAGGTGTAATCCATCATCGAAGAAAGCGATTCGCCCGCAATTGGAAACGGAACGCCGAGTCGTTCAATGAGATGCACCACTTTTTGATTCATACCGACGAGCCAGCTCGGCGCCCAAAGTTTTGGCGCGGCGATTCCGGTAATGGGTTCCCACATTTCCATCGCTTGCTTCCACGTGAGCGGCGGACCCGAAATGCAATACGCTTCAAACTTGCCGCGTTCCAATGCGGCGATGTGTCCGTCGGCGGTATCGTCCACGTGCGCCCAACATACGCCGGAATTTGCGCCAAAGCCGAGCGGCACGCGATAAAAATACAAATCGTATTGCAACGTGTGCGGCGATGGGTCATTCGGTCCGGCGACGAGACCGGGCTGAACGATAATGACCGGCGCGCCTTGCACTTGTAACGGCACCGCGACATCATAGTGCGCTTCGTATTTCGTGCGCTCGTACTCTGAATCCATTTCGGCTTTGTTGCCGCGATACGTTTCGTCCACAATTTTGTGATGCGTGTTGCCAAAGACGCCGACGGTGCTGGTGTGAATAATTTTTGGCACGCCGAGTTCCGCCGCCATCTGCAAAACATTGCGCGCGCCGTCCACGTTGATGGCGCGCATTTGCGGAATAAATTTCGGACCGTACTTGTACATGCCCGCGAGATGAAACACCGCGTCCGCGCCGCGCATCGCGTCGCGCATCGAAGCGGGTTCCGTAATGTCGCCGCGCACCCATTGGATATTCGGTGAAACAGCGTTCGCCGTTACTTGGGATGGGTCGCGCACGAGACACACCACCGTATCGCCGCGCGCCGCGAGTTTTTGCGCGAGCCGCTTGCCGATAAAACCATTGCCGCCCGTGAGAAAAATTTTCATGCGGTTTCCCCGTATTTCCCTTGATACAATTTCCGAAAGATGCGTTGGGCAAACGGATAAATGAACAAGAGGAGCAACACCACACGCGCAGAATCCGGCGCGACGATGCCAACCAATAACATCAATGTAAAAATCGTTATCGTGATGCGTCCGCGAAACAAATAATAATCAATAAAGATGGGATGAATGTCGTCCGTCAAAAGTTTTGCAGAGACCGCGTGACGCCACAACAATTGTCCGACGAGTCCAATCGTCGCCAATGTTCCCGCGTACACCACGACCACAATCGCAACGTCGCCGTGCGTGTCAAACAGCCCCGCCGCCACCGGCAGAAACGCCACGCACATCAACAAGACCAAATTGAGCCACGTCAACATAATATCGCTGCGCTGGATAAAGTGAAACGTGCGCCGATGCACTTGCCAATACAAGCCCACCAACAGAAAACTTGTCACATAAATAACGAAATCGGGCGCAAGCTCCAAAACCGCATTCGTGACCTCGCCGGGACCGGTGCTTGACGCGAGACGCGGAAAATCCACATTAATCGCGAGCAGCGTCATCGCGAACGCAAAGATGCCGTCGCTCAAACCAATCAAGCGGTCGGTGCGATTGTCGGGGTCAATGTCCAGGTCGGCGGGAATTCCGGAAATGGGTTTGGGCGTGTCTGCCATGATGGCGAGAGGATAACACGCCCGCGCGAAAAATTCAATAACTCATGTTACGCAGAATTGTCATTTCGAGCGGTCTTGCGAGAAATCTCGGTGGAAAAAAGTGAGATTTCTCACAGAGTTTACCCCGAAGGATTGAGGGGTTCGAAATGACATGCGTAAGGTGAATCAATAACTCTTGTTCGGAACAAAAAAACCGCGCGGGATTCGACATCCCGCGCGGTCTGCTCACAACCAACGGACAATCAATTTATCACATGCTCCGGCGCTTCTACCCGAAATTGTTCCTCTTCCGTCGAACCTTCCATTGCTTTGGTCGAAACCGCCTCGCCTGTCAGTGCGGTCTGCACCTCATCAAAATATCCGGCGCCGACGAAACTCTGATGTTTCACCGCTTTGTAACCGTACTCGAATTCCATCTCGAATTCTTTTTCCTGCAAACGCGAGTACGCCAGCATCCCTTCGAGGTTGTAGGTATGCGCGAGTTCAAACATGCTCGCGTTAAGCGTGTGAAAGCCGGCGAGCGTGACGAATTGGAATTTATAGCCGAGCTCGCCCAATTTTTCTTGGAACGTCAGCATGGTCTTTTCGTCGAGATGTTTTTTCCAGTTGAACGACGGCGAGCAGTTGTACGCCAGCCATTTGCCGGGGAATTTTTCGTGGATGCCTTGCGCGAATTCGCGCGCCTCACCCAAATCGGGCTTGTTGGTTTCGCACCAAACCAAATCCGCATACGGCGCGTACGCGCGTCCTTTGGCGATGGCGAGTTCGATGCCGCCGCGCACGTGATAATAGCCCTCGACGGTGCGTTCGCCGGTCATAAACTTTTCGTCAACGGGGTCGTTAATTGTGTGCATCAAGTGCGCGCCTTCGGCGTCGGTGCGCGCGATGAGGATGGTGGGAACACCCATTACGTCGGCGGCGAGCCGCGCGGCGTTCAACTTGGGAATAAATTCATGCACGCCGACGAGGACTTTGCCGCCCATGTGTCCGCATTTTTTCAACGCGGAAACCTGGTCTTCCAAATGTACGCCCGCCGCGCCCGCTTCAATCATCGCCTTGACCAATTCAAACACATTGAGCGTGCCGCCAAAGCCCGCCTCCGCATCGGCGACGAGCGGCGCGAACCAATATGGAACGCTCGGCGCCGCGTTCCCGTTTGCCCCATCTTGAACGCTGTGGTGAGCGTTCAGTGCGTCCATGTGATGAATTTGGTCGGCGCGTTGGAGCGCATTGTTGATGCGCTTGATGAGCGTCGGTACACTGCTGACCGAATACAGCGATTGGTCAGGATACATTTGGAGCGAATCATTCGCGTCGCCCGCCACTTGCCAGCCGCTGACGTAGATTGCTTGCAAGCCCGCCGCGACCATTTCGACGGCTTGATTGCCGCTCATTGCGCCGAGCGAACGGACAAACTTTTCATTCTTTAACAAATTCCACAAACGCTTGGCGCCCAGTTCGGCGAGCGTATGTTGAATTTGAATCGAGCCGCGCAGCCGCACCACATCTCTTGCGGTGTAGGTGCGCTGAATGTTGCGCCAGCGCGCGTTGGTCTGCCAATCTTTTTCGAGGGCGAGGACTGCTTGTTCGTACGACATAGTTTTGGGGACAACGTTGTTCACAACGCCTCTCAAAAATGCTTTTACCGCTGCGCCCGCTTGAGAGTGCTTTTGTCAATGCGGCGAGGTTACATTTCCATTTTTGAGATGCGTTGACGGAATCAGCCCGGTGAACAACGCCGTCATGGAAAAGAACATGGTTTGAAACATGCACCGCGCTGGATTGCGACCAACCGTGTCGCGCGCCGTTCATATTTCGGTTATTGCGTATGATAGCAAGACGCTATCAAGGCAGTACAAAACACGCGTAAAGCTGTGTGAATTCGAATTCAAGTTTTGGTAAAGCGCGCGCCGCCTTTATCAGAAACGCCGTTGGCGCCAAACGAATCCGCATGTTGCAAGAATGCAGATTGCCGCGCGCCAAGAACACAGCTCGCCATGACAATCTTGTGACTCAATCCAAATACTGGTACGCGGGCAGGGTCAAAAAGTCCGACAGCTGCTCCGCCGTCACCAGTTTGTCAAACAGCAGTGATGCTTCGGCGAGGCGCGATTTTGCCACGTTCGCCATGCCCCACGTCTGTTTGATTTTTTCGATTTCTTCGTCAAAGATGACGCGATACAAATCGGTATCAATCGCGCGTCCGTCGTCCAGTTTGCCGCCGTGATGTAACCACTGCCACACCTGCGAGCGCGAAATTTCTGCCGTCGCCGCGTCTTCCATCAAGTTGTTAATTGCCACCGCGCCGTTGCCGCGCAGCCACGCTTCCGTGTATTGAATGCCGACGCTGATATTGTTGCGCAAGCCCGCTTCGGTGATGGTGCCGCCGGGAATTTTGAAATCAATCAGTTGCGCGGCTTGTACGTTCACGTCCTCGCGCAGGCGTTCTTTTTGATGCAGTTTCGCGCCGAGCGCATTGTCAAACACCTCGCGCACGGTAGGCACCAAATCGGGATGCGCAATCCACGTGCCGTCAAAACCATCTTGCGATTCGCGCAATTTATCCTCGCGCACTTTGCCCAACGCGATTTCATTCACCGCGGCGTCTTTGCGTGAGGGAATGAACGCCGCCATGCCGCCCATCGCGTGCGCGCCGCGTTTGTGACACGTGCGTACCAGCAGTTCGGTGTATGCGCGCATGAACGGCACGGTCATCGTCACTTGCGCGCGGTCGGGAAACACAAGGTCGCGACGATTGCGAAACTTTTTGATGCACGAAAAAATATAATCCCAGCGTCCCGCGTTCAAACCCGTAATGTGCTCGCGCAGTTCGTACAAAATTTCTTCCATTTCAAACGCGGCAAGAATCGTTTCGATGAGCACGGTAACTTTGATGGTCCCTTGCGGCAGTCCCACATATTTTTGCGCGAACACAAACACATCATTCCACAAACGCGCCTCGAGATGCGATTCCAGTTTGGGCAGATAATAGTACGGACCCGTGCCCCTCTCGAGCAAGCGGCGCGCGTTGCGGAAAAAGTAAAGCCCAAAATCAAACAGCGACCCGGACATGCCCTCGCCGTCGACGCGCAAATGCTTTTCCTCCAGATGCCAGCCGCGCGGGCGCACCATCAGCGTCGCCACTTGCGGATTCAGTTTGTATTCCTTTTCGGCAGTTTGAAATTGAATGGTGCGCTCGATGGCGTCGGTGAGATTCAACTGCCCTTCAATCATGTTTGTCCATGTCGGCGCATTCGCATCTTCAAAATCCGCCATGAACACGTCCGCGCCGCTGTTGAGCGCGTTGATTAACATTTTCTTGTCGGTGGGTCCCGTAATTTCGATATGCCGCCGCTGCAAATCGGCAGGAATCGGCGCCACACTCCAATACGGGTCATCCCGCACACTGGCGGTTTCGGCGAGAAAGGTGGGATTTTTGCCCGCGTCAATTTCGGCTTGGCGGGCAACGCGTTTTTTCAACAACTCGCGACGGCGCGCGTTGAATTCGCGCTGGAGGGCGACGATAAATTTCAGCGCGTCGGGACTCAGAACCTCATCAACTTGCTGTGTATACGGAGCGGTAATTTCCACCCCGTCGGGAATTTTGAAAGAGCTCATAGGTTTCCTTTGGATGAATAAACCGCGTGCGTTTCGCGCGTTTCCAGCAGCTCCAATGTCTTGTCCAAATCATTGAGCGCGCGGCGCAGCGGACGAATTGTGGTGCGGCGGCGTTTCAGACGCGGCGCGGCGCGCCCCGACTGCTCCAAAATACGGCGCAGGGTTTGCGGCGAGCTGCCGTCCTGTTGTAACGCATGTAATTCTTGAAGCAAGACGCGCCGCGTAATTTGAATGCCGTGCTGTTCGAGCATGTGTTTGTAATAACCGTAATCTTCGGCGATGTTGAGCGTCACACTTTCAAAGCCGTGCCGCGCCAAAAGCAAACGCGCGGAATAACGCATGGCGTTATAGAAAAACATTTTGTAATCATGCCGCGAAGGTTCAATCAGAATAATATCCACGCCGGGATGCGTTTTGCGTAACTGTTTGATGTGATAATGCAGCGCGCTGTGCGCGGTGATGCGCGTGATTTGCTGGGCGATGCCGGACAAGCCCTTGTCGCTCAAGTACGAACCGTCGGGACCGAGAATCGGAATGTTGCTGTGCTCACTGTTGTCGAGCGGCACCATCGGATTAATGCACACAATCAATTCGGCGCCGTGCTCCACCGCAATATCGAGCGACGCATTCCCGCGTGCCGCGCCGTCCACGTAATCGTGCCCGTCAATGCGAACGGGTTTGTACAACATCGGCACGGCAGACGAAGCGGCGACTGCGCGCGTGATGGGCACATGCGCGAAATGTTCTTTGCTAAAGACGGTACGATGCCCGTTGTCCAAATCGGTGGCGATGATATACAGTTCGCGTTCGAGGTCTTCAAAATGGGTTGACTTGCCTTCCAACGACAACACGCGTTCCAGATACCGTTCGAGCGAACTGTTGTCATACACCCCGGCGGGAAGCGCTTCAAGCAGCAGCCACACCAAATCAAAAAAGGTCATGTCGCTGGCATGACGCACATAATGCGACGCCGCGCCGAGCAGGGTGCGCGGCACGCGAATCCCCCATTGCGCCAAATCTCTGATGTTGATGGAAAACAAATCGCGCGGCTGAATGGGCGGGACATTGGCATGTTCCCCCGCAAGCGCGTCCATGATTTCGTGGGGACTGATGCCCTCGGCAAGAAAGGTGGAAACGAGCGCGCCCGCGCTCGTCCCGACATAAATATCAAAATCGTTGACCGTGCGGTCAACCAGCAAATCGTCAATGGCGCGCAATGCGCCAATTTCATAGACCGCGCCCGTCAGCCCGCCGCCGGCGAGAACGAGCGCCGTTTTTGTACGCAGAGTGCGTTTCGCAGAAATCATCAACTGGTCCTTGTTGTCACGGCGGCGCCGCTTGCCAAAAATGGGGTGCGTGCGGCAAGCGTTCTTGTGCCGTGCAGTCACGCGGCAGCGCGCGACCACAAGTAGTGTAATCCGATTTTGTCGTTTTGACAATATTTTTATGACGCGGTGCGTCATAAGCCGCTGCGGCGCATGCTGCCAAAAGCAAAAAAGCGGACTCGTCGAGTCCGCCGTTGCGTCGGGCGATGCGTGGAATTACATCTTCAAGACAAATCGCTTGTATGCCCAAAAGACGGCAAAACAAATGACGCCAACCACGACGGCAATAATCAGACTGGGGATGAGCGCTGCCGAAATCCAATCTTGCTGGAATGCATTGCTCACCAAAAAAGGATACGCGAACGCTACCACCCAAGCCACGACTGGAATCACCATCATCCCGTAGCGCACCATATTCAACTTGCGTTGATTTGGGTCTGTTGTCGCACTTTGCATAATTTGCTCCTTTTCTATCGCCCGACGCTCGCCCAGTCTAGTGCGAGACCATGAAAATGTAAATAGGGAATTTGGACAAGACGCGTCCGGGGCGCCCGTTCAACTCGCGGGCACTCGGAAATTGCAACATCTGTCAATCAAAGCAAAGGTGCCGGGGACCTTTGCGCCAATTTGACATTCAAGCTCATTCGCATAGAATCGTCGCAAATGTTTGCCCAATTCGATTCATCCTGCCAACAACCTGCCGCGCAACTTGGCGCGCATCATCATCACGTACATGGGGTGAATCGAGTGCGTTCGACCTGAACGGTCGCGCATTGTTTGACGTTGTGATTCACCCCAAGGGCTGTCGGTACTCGACACGCCCTTTTTTTATTTTTCGTAACAACGAATTCATTCGTCTATGTTGAAATCCTCTTTTATCGAACGCCAACTGCCGCACGGCGTCGCGGACTTGTACTTTGAAGACGCCGCGCGCAAAACGCGCGCGGAAACGATTCTGCGCGAAACCTTTTCCCGCGCGAGTTTTTCCGAAGTGATTCCGCCGACGTTCGAATATTACGAAGCGCTCGCCGCCGAAGCGAGTCCGCAAGTGCGTGAAGAAATTTATCGTTTCCCTGACCGCGACGGTAGAATGCTCGCCCTCCGAGCAGACCCGACGATTCCGATTGCGCGATTGATTGCTACAAAATTGTTTGACCGTCCGCTGCCGCTCCGTTTGTTTTACATTGCCAATGTTTTCCGTCACGAGGAACCGAAAGCATCACTCCGCCGCGAATTTACGCAAGCGGGCGTGGAATTGATTGGCGCGGGGACGCCGCAAGCGGACGCCGAAGTGATTGCGCTTACGGTAAATTCTTTGCGCGCGCTGGGCTTGCAAGAATTTCGCGTGCGGCTCGGCGCGATGGATGTGTTGAACGCGCTGCTCGAACCCCTCGCTTTGAATGACACGCAACTCGAACTCATCAAAGGCGCGCTCGAACGCAAAAACGAACGCGCGTTGAATGATTTATTGCGCGACGCGCCAATGACGTGGGAAACGCGCCGCGCGCTCAATGCGCTGCCGTCCCTCGCAGGGGGGGGTGAAATTTGGGCGCGCGCGTTTGAGGAATGTTGTATCAATGAACGCGCGCGAACTGCCCTTGAACGCTTGCAGACGATTTGGAATTTTCTCGACGCGCTCGACGTGAGTGATGCGCTTACGCTCGATTTGGGCATGGTGCGCGGGATGGCGTATTACACCGGCATCGTGTTTGAAGGATTCGCGCGCGGCATCGGCTTTTCGATTTTGAGCGGTGGACGCTATGACAAATTGCTCGCGCATTTTGGGAACGCGCTGCCCGCGTGCGGTTTTGCGATTGGCGTCGAACGCGTGCTGGCGGCATTGGCATTACAAAGCGGCGACGAAATCTCACTCGCTCCCGAAATTATTGCCGAGATGGGAAATGCGGAGGTGACCGCGCGCGTCGCTCAAGCATTCGCGCAGAACAAACGCATCGAGTGGTATCTGCAAAACGGGGCGCGCGCGGAAATTTTAACGTATGCGCGTGCACGCGGCGCACGCGCAGTGTGGTTCAACGACGGCAGCGTGGAGGAAATTTGATGAGCGCGCTAACGATTGCTTTGCCGAAAGGGCGTCTGCTGAATCCCGCGCTCGATGTGTTGGACACGCTCGGTTATGACATGGCGGAAATTCGCGGCGGCACGCGCAAATTGATTGTCGAGGACAACAAGAATCACGCGCGTTTTCTATTGCTCAAACCATTCGATGTCGTCACATTCGTCGAATACGGCGCGGCGGATGTGGGCATCGTTGGGCAAGATGTTTTGCTCGAACAAGAAAGCGACGTGTTTGAACCGCTCGCGCTGCCGTTCGGTTTTTGTCGCATTGTCTTGGCAACGCGCCGCGAACGCGCGCAAACGAATTGGCGGTTGGCAACGTCGTTACGCCTCGCGTCAAAATATCCGCGCATCACGCGCAAATTTTTCATCGAGCGCGGTTGGTCGGCAGAAATTATTCCCCTGCACGGCTCGGTCGAAATCGCGCCCGCGTTGGGATTGAGCGATTTGCTCGTGGACATTGTGGACACGGGACGCACGCTCAAGGAAAATGGTTTGGTCGAAATCGAAACGCTGTGCCATTCGCAAGCGGCATTGATTGTGAATCGCGCGAGTCACGCGTTACGGTTTCAAGAGATTGGCGCGTTGATAGCTCGACTGAACCAAGTCATCAAGGAGCAGGGAGACTAGAGACTAGAGACTGGAGACTAAAGACTGACGTGGTCTCTCGTCTCCAGTCTCCAATCTCTCTTTTATGGCGAATTTATGATTCCAATTTTATTTGGCATCCAAGCCGCGCGGGAAAAAATTTCCAGGCAGCGCGCGTTGACGGAAAAAACAGTGACGCCGGAAGGCATGGCGCGCACAGAAAAAATTTTTGGTGAGCGATTGACGCCCGAACAAGCTGTCACAAAAATTTTGGATGATATTCGCACGCGCGGCGATGACGCGGTGGGCATGTGGAACGAACAAATTGACGGCGGCGCAGGCGGCAACTTTTTGGTAAGCGCGGAGGAAATTGAAACCGCGTATCAGGAAACACCTGACGCAGTACGCGACGCATTACATCTCGCGGCGGAACGAATACGCGTATTTCACGAAAAACAAAAACCGCGTTCTTGGCTCGACTGGACTGGGGCTGGCGGCGCGCTCGGGCAAATTATTCAGCCGCTCGAACGTGTGGGAATTTATGTGCCGGGCGGCAGCGCGCCATTGCCATCGTCGTTGTTGATGAGCGCGATTCCCGCGCGTGTCGCGGGCGTGCAGGAAATTATTGTCATGTCGCCGCCATCGCGCGATGGAAAAATCGCGCCGGTGATTCTCGCCGCCGCGCGTGTTGCAAATGTTTCGCGCGTGTACGCACTCGGCGGCGCGCAGGCGATTGGGGCGCTCGCGTACGGAACCCCAAGCATTCCACGCGTGGACAAAATTTTGGGCGCGGGCGGATTGTTCACGACGCTCGCCAAACGCCAAGTGTTTGGCATCGTCGGCATTGATGGTTTGTACGGTCCGACGGAAACAGTTTTGATTGCGGACAATTCCGCAAATCCAAAATACGCGGCGGCGGATTTGCTCGCGCAAGCAGAGCATGATGTTTTGGCGACGAGCATTTTGCTCACCACATCGCGCCCTCTCGCGGAAAACGTTGCGCGTGAAATTGACGCGCAGATGCAACATCTAGCGCGCCGCGCCATCATGGAACAGTCGCTAGCAAATCAAGGCGCGATTTTTGTTTTGGATTCGCTCGATGAATGTTTGGCGATTGCGAATCAATTTGCGCCCGAACATTTGTGTTTGCTTACACGCGACGCGTGGTCGCTCGTTCCACGCGTTCGCAACGCAGGCGGAATTTTTGTCGGCGAACAATCGTCGGAGGCGTTGGGCGATTATGTATTGGGTCCGAGCCACGTAATGCCGACGGGCGGCACCGCGCGTTTTGCTTCGCCATTGAATGTGAATGATTTTGTAAAAATTACGAGCGTGTTTTGCGCGAGTGCGGAGGAAGCGCGGGAACTGAGCAAGGCGGGGCAGGTGTTGGCGAATGGGGAAGAGTTGACGGGGCACGCGAACGCGTTAAAGGTGAGGGGTGACACAGTGACATGGTGACATGGTGAACGGGTGACGTAGAGACGTTTCGCTGAAACGTCTGGTCTGCAACGAGAGAGGTGCCGCATTGAAAAAATTTTTGCGAAGTGATTTGGAGTTGTTGCCCGATTATACGCCCGCGCATGTGACAGACCCGCGCGCGGTGATCAAGTTGGACTCGAATGAAAATGTGTATGGTCCTTCGCCACGTGTGATTCAAGCATTGGGCGACACGCGCACGTGGCAATTTTATTTTGGACAAGACGATGTGCGCGAACAATTGGCGCGATATGCGAACGTTGCGCCGGAAAATATCGTGATTACGAATGGTGGTGATGAATCCATTGATTTAGTATTGCGCGCGGTGTTGGAAAATGGCGATGTGGTGATTGACGCGCCGCCGTCGTTCGAGATGTATCGCATTTCGGCAATCGCGAATCGCGCGCGGGTGGTGGATGTGCCGCGTTTTGAAAATTTCGCGCTGGATGTGGAAACAATTTGCAAGACACCGAACGCAAAAGTGATTTGTCTCGCCTCGCCAAATAATCCCGATGGACAATTACTGCCGCGTGCGGATTTGTTAAGGTTATTGGAGCTTGGCGCGCTTGTAATGCTGGACGAGGCGTATTTTGAATACGCGGGCGAGAGCGCGGTGGATTTACTGCCGCGATTTCCGAATTTGGTGATTGTCCGAACGTTCAGCAAATGGGCGGGACTCGCGGGCTTGCGCGTGGGCTATGTTATCGCGTCGGCGGAATTCATCAACGCGTTGCACAAATTGCGCGCGCCGTATAATGTGAATTGGGCGGGATTGGTTGCCGCGCGCGAATCCTTGAACGACGCGGACTATTTGATGAACAACGTGCGCGCGACGATAGCCGAACGCGAACGGATGTGTGTTGAGTTGAACAAATTCGATTGGCTCGAACCGATTCCGAGCAAGACAAATTTTTTGTTGATGCGCGTGCGCGGACGCGAACCGCAGACGATTAAACAAAAACTCGCGGAGAAACATATTCTGCTTCGCGCGTTTCGCTCGGAGCGATTAAAGGACTATATTCGCATTAGTATTGGAACGCCGGAAATGAATGCCACTGTTTTGTCTGCATTAAATGAATTATAGGAACCGCGAATCTACGCGCATCTTTACGAATGAAAGCAAAAAAAATTGGCGTAAATCCGCGCAGATTCGCGGGGAGAAATGGTTCTTGTTCGACAATTCGGTCCAACAACTTGTGTGAAACGGATTAGGAACTACAGATAACGCAGATTTATTTTTATCCGTTCAATCGGCGTTATCCGTGGTTAGGTTTTTCTATGTCACGAATTGCAACTATCGAACGCAAAACGAAAGAAACGGATATTCAAATCACGCTCAACTTGGACGGCGCGGGAAACGCCGAGATTGAAACGGGCGTTGGTTTTTTTGACCACATGCTGCATCATGTCGCGGTACATGGCTTGTTTGATTTGCAAGTTCGCGCGGTGGGCGATTTGCACATTGACGCGCATCATACAATTGAAGATGTGGCGATTGTGTTGGGCGACGCGCTGGACCGCGCGCTGGGCGAACGCCAAGGCATCACGCGTATCGGTCACAGTTACGTGCCAATGGATGAAGCCCTAGCGCGTGTAGTGATTGATTTGAGCGGGCGCGGCTATGCAGTGTTTGATGGAAAATTCGATACGCCGATGATTGGAACATTTCCGACATCACTCGTGTCACATTTTTTCGAGACGCTCGCGCTGCGAAGCAAAATGAATTTGCACGCGCACGTATTGTACGGACGTGATGACCACCACAAAGCCGAAGCGTTATACAAAGCGTTGGGTCGCGCGTTGAGTATGGCGGTGGCACTGAATGAACGGCGCGCCGAGACTTCGACGAAAGGAACGTTAATCACCTGACCAAAGACGAACGACGGAGGACGAACGATACTTGCTTTCGTCCTTCGTCCTTTGTCGTCCGTCGTTTTATGATTGCGATTATTGATTACGGCATGTCGAATTTGCGAAGCGTGCGTCATGCGTTCGAGTATCTCGGCACGGACGCGCGGATTGTGGACGACCCTACTACCTTAAGAAATGCGCGCGCTATCGTCTTGCCGGGCGATGGCGCGTTTGGACCCGCGACGGAAAATTTGCGCGGGTTTGGCTGGCTTGAACCGATGCACGAGGCGATTGCGCGCGGTGTGCCGTTTTTGGGAATTTGTTTAGGAATGCAGCTGTTGTTTGATTCGTCGCAAGAAAATGGCGAACATCGCGGACTGGGTATTCTGCGCGGGCGCGTGAAAAAATTTCCGCGCGACGCGGGAAAAATTCCGCAGATTGGCTGGAATCAATTGCGCGTAAATCCCACATCCAGATTTCTTGCTGACGTGCGCGATGGCACATACGCGTATTTTGTTCATTCGTACTATTGTGAAGCGGACGACGCGAACGCGATTGCGGCGCGGACGGAATATGGGATTGAATACGCGTCGGTGGTGGAACACGATAACGTCTGGGGCGCACAGTTTCATCCTGAAAAGAGTGGGGCGGATGGGTTGAAAATGTTGGGGAATTTTTTGTCAATTGTGTAGGGAACGAACGCTGTTTCGTTCCATGCGCGGGCGGAACGCTGCGCGGCGGGGAACGCTGCGGCAACTGTGTAGGGAACGAACGCTGTTTCGTTCCGTGCGTGGGGGGAACGCTGCGGCGAGCGTTCCGTACATGGAGAGAAATGTTCACGATTTTTCCTGCGATTGATTTGCGCGGCGGGCACGTGGTGCGTTTGAAACAGGGCCGCGCGGAAAATGAAATTGTGTACGGCGATGACCCTGCGGAAATGGCGCGGCGTTGGGAAAACGATGGTGCAGAGTGGCTGCATGTGGTCAACCTCGACGGCGCATTCGGCGACGCGGACAATTTGAACGCGTCCGCGTTGAAAAAAATTTTGGGCGCGGTGAAAATTCCTATGCAGTTTGGCGGCGGCTTGCGCGATTTGGAGGCAATGAGACGCGCGTTGGATTTGGGCGTGGCACGGGTGATTGTGGGAACGGTGGCAATGGAGAAACCTGAAATTGTTGCAGAGGCGGTGCGCGAATTTGGCGCGGAGAAAATTGTGGTGGCGATTGATGCGCGCGATGGAATCGTCGCCACGCGCGGCTGGGTGAATGGTTCGGGAATGGATGCAAAAGAGTTTGGAAAAAAAATGCGTGCGTTGGGTGCGGTGCGCGCGATTGTGACGGACATTGCGCGCGATGGCATGTTGAGCGGAATTGACGCGGGTGCGATGGCAGATTTCGCGCGCGCCACAGATTTACGCGTGATTGCGTCGGGCGGGGTGGCGAATTTGGATGATGTGAGAAATTTATTGCGTGTGAGTGCGATTGGCGTAGAAGGCGTAATTGTGGGACAAGCCTTGTACGCGGGCATGTTCACTCTGCCGCAAGCAGTGGAGATTACGGAAACGAAAAAAGCCAAGAAAAAGATTTGCGAAGGATAAACATGCTGGCAAAACGAATCATTCCTTGTCTTGATGTACAAAACGGGCGCGTGGTCAAGGGCATCAATTTTGTTGGATTGCGCGATGCGGGCGACCCGATTGAGCAAGCGCGATGGTATGCCGAACAGGGCGCAGATGAATTGACGTTCCTCGACATTACCGCATCGGTGGAAGCGCGCGGCACTTTGCTGCAAATGGTGGAACGCGTGGCGGACACGATTTTTATTCCGTTCACAGTGGGGGGGGGTGTTCGCAGCGCGGATGATTTTCGTGATTTATTGCGCGCCGGCGCGGACAAGGCGAGCATCAACACGGCGGCGGTGACGAATCCGCAAATTATTTCTGAATGCGCGGAAAAATTTGGCAGTCAATGCGTGGTAGTGGCGATTGATGGGAAAAAGACAGGGGATAGGGGACAGGGGGTAGGGACTTGGGAAGTTTTCACACATGGCGGAAGAAAAGCAACGGGGCGCGATGCAATTGAATGGGCGCGCGAGGTCGAAAGTTTAGGCGCGGGCGAAATTTTGTTGACGAGTATGGACCGTGACGGCACGCAAATCGGATATGAATTGGAATTGACGCGCGCGATTGTGGACGCGGTGAACATTCCCGTGATTGCTTCGGGCGGCGCGGGAACACTCGAACATTTTTACGCTGGCATACAAGTCGCGGACGCGGTGTTGGCGGCGTCGTTGTTTCATGACCGTGTGATGAGTATTGTTCAAGTCAAGGATTACTTGTCTGCACGAGGCGTCCCTGTGCGAAGGTAAACCGCTTGATTTGAAAAATTTGATTTCTCCGAAATCAAATTTTTCAAATCTCACAACTCTTATGAATGAAGAACTCAAATTTGATGCGAATGGATTGTTGCCTGCAATTGTGCAGGACGCGCGGACAAAGCAAGTGTTGATGTTTGCGTACATGAACGCGGACGCATTGCGCGCGACGATGGAATCGGGATTTGCAACATTTTGGAGTCGGCGGCGCGAAAAACTTTGGCGCAAGGGGGAAACGTCGGGCAATGTTTTGCGCGTGCGCGAAATGTTGTACGATTGCGATGGCGATGCGCTGCTGCTGCTGTGCGACCCTGCCGGTCCGACGTGTCACACGGGGGAAGTGTCGTGTTTTTATCGGGTGTTAGGGATTGGGGAATAGAGACTGGAGACCGAAGATTGGAGACTGGAGACTGGAGATTGGAGATTATGAGTGATGTGCTGAACGCGTTGTATCAAACGATTGTGGCGCGCAAAGAGAATCCGCCGCCGAATTCGTACACGGCGAAATTGTTTGCGGCAGGCGATATCGAGATTGCGAAAAAGGTTGGTGAAGAAGCGATTGAAGTGATTGTGGCATCGTGCAAGG
Source organism: Chloroflexota bacterium (assembly GCA_029778615.1). Lineage (GTDB taxonomy): Bacteria > Chloroflexota > Anaerolineae > UBA4142 > SHND01 > SHND01. Next base: position 42,340 of record JAKOPZ010000207.1, read on the forward strand.
AAAGCGACGAGCGGTTGGCGTCGGAAAGCGCGGATTTGATTTATCATTTGTTGGTCTTGCTTGCGGCGCGCGGTGTGGATTGGCGCGCGGTGGAAGCAGAGTTGGAAAAAAGGAAAAAGTAGCAGGTAGCAGGTAGTCGGTCGTAGGTAGCAAGGAATGGCGAAGGAAATTTGTCCGGGCTGTGGTATTGAATTGGAACAAGTGGAAACGCCAACGCACGCGTATATTGGCGCGTCGCCGAGCTGCTGGGCGCTGCACACGGGATTGCTGGCAAGACAATATGAAGGGTTTGGCGCGTTGACGCCGATTCGAGTGATTGATGCGTATGCGGTGCAGCATCACGGCATTGCCGAGCGGCGCGCGATTCAATCGGTGAACGCGCATTGGGTCGCGTTGTATTTGCAATTGGAAAAAGGTTTTACGGGCGAACAAGTGAACGTAGCATTGCAGCGTGTTTTGAAATTTGCGAATGAATTTGTGTGGCTTGAACCGCCGACGCCGAACGGAACAATGACGATTGCGGATGTGTTAAAAGCGGGAAACCCCGAGCAACAAGCGAACGCGATTGAAAATTATGCGCGCGATATTTGGAACGCGTGGCAAGGGCATCGCGCGACGGTGTTGAAGTGGGCGGCGAGAGTGGAGCAATAAATGCAGCGAGTTGATTATTTTGCATTGACGACGGAACAGCTGCGCGTGCGGCATCGTTGGCTGACAGTGCGTATTGTCGGCGAAACGATTGCGTTGTTTGTCGCGCTCGCGTTCGCTGCGAATGTTGTCGGCGCGCGGTGGGGCGAATCGTTCGCTTGGAATCTTGCGTATCTCGTCATTCTGTTCGCGCAAGGTTTGACCTTGCAGCGTATTTACATTGTCGCGCATGAAGCCGCGCACAAAAAAATCGCGCCGAACAATTTGCGCGTGAATGATTGGATTGGGCAGTTTGTTTTGCTGCCGATGCTCGTGCCGCTCCAGGTGTATCGCGCGATTCATGTGTTTCATCACGGATTCAATCGGCGCGATGTGCATACGTCTGCGCTCGATGTGTTTGTGTCGCCGTGGCGCACGACGCGTTTCGTGCGCGCGGTATGTTATGCGTTGTGGTTCGCGGGTGTTTTTCTCGGAGGATTTTTTCTGCACTCACTCGTTTCGATTGTGATATTTTTGTTTTTGCCGACACGTACAGCGCAAAAAATTTCGCCCGCGTTCAAACATTGGTCGCCGCGTGACCGCGCAATCGCGTGGGCGCAATTTCTCGCGGGTGCGGCATTGTACGGAGCGATTTATTTCGCGTTCGGTTTTGACGTTTTGCGTTTCACGTTGATTTATCCGCTTTTGATGTTTGCGTGGATTTGGTCGCTGCTCGTGTACATTTTTCATTATCACACGACGCTCGGCGAAAAGACGCGCTACAACGTGCGCGCCATCAAACGCCATTGGTTTTTCTCATGGTTAATGTTGAATTTCAACGAACACGCGATGCATCACATGTATCCGCACATTCCGTGGTACGAATTGCCCGAACGCAAACAGGAATTGCCCGACGTGTACGCCGAGAAAAATAAAACGGAAACGTCGGTGTGGCGCGCGATTTTGAATCAGCTGCGCGGACCGCTGGTGGTGTATGCGAAAGATGCGGACCCGCTGCCGTGGTTGTTTATTCATTGGGAGGATTGAGGGACCAGCAATGAGCAATGAGTGATGAGCAATGAGTGATGAGTATCAAGGGATATGCAAATTCAAATTCGTGAGGCAGAGTTAAGAGACGCGACAGGAATTTTTGACGTGAAGGAAGCGATTCGTTTGCCCGCCGATGCTGATGGTTCGGAACAGCAGGGCGGGTTTTTGTTGGGGACAGATTTGGCGCAGTACGAATATTTTATTGAACATGACGAGGTGTTGGTTGCGGAAAATGTCGAGGCGAAAAAAATTGTCGGTTTTGCGATTGTGTTGAAACATGAATCGGTGCGCGGCAGTGTGTTGTGGCAGCGCGCGCAAGAGGTGCGTTGGGAACCGGAATTTGAAAAGGGCTTCGATAACGCGCGCGTTTCGTTTTTTGAACAGTTGGGTTTTTTGCCCGACAGCGCGTATCGCGTGTATGCGAAATATATCGCGTTTGCGAGCGTGCAGCGCGCATTTGAAACGCACGAACATCTTTTTACGACGATTGTGCGCGAACCCTTTTTCAATCGCGCCGCGCTCGCGTTTATGCGCGTGGTCGGTTTTGAATCGGTTGGGGTTCATGACGAAGTGTATCCGGGGTACGGGCGAATCGTGTCGGAAGTGTTTCATTTGGGACGCGCGAGGTTTGAAGAGAAAAAGCGAGAGGGCAAATTTGTGAGTTTGGTGGAAAAGATGCGCGAGTGTCAAGTGTTGGCGGGATGAAAAATTTTTCGGTTATAATGTTTTGGATTTGAACGGGAGATTTTTGTTTCTATAGGTTTTCCAAACGCGCGTACCTCACACCGCTTCCGTCGGTTGCGGGCTCAATAATATCTTGTCCACGCGTCGTCCATCCATATCCATCACTTCGATGCGCCAATGGTTCCATTCAAACACATCGCCCGCGCGCGGAATGCGCCCCAACATCGCCATCACGAAACCGCCTACGGTTTGATAATAGCCATCTTCTTCGTCAGGCAGTGACTTGAGTTCAAATTTTTCTTTGAACTCGTGCGTGGGCAGTTTCCCGTCCACCAAAAACGAGCCGTCCTGACGTTCGACCACTTCGGGTTCGTCTTCGTCCGCCGTCGCCGGAATTTCACCGACCAGCGCTTCAATCAAATCCGTAATCGTAACCAAGCCGCTCACGGTCCCGTATTCATCGGTCACCATCGCAAGGTGCGTGCGTTCGGCTTTGAATTTTTCCAGCAAGTCCAATGCCGGCATTCCTTCCGGCACAAACAGCGCGGGTTTCATCGCGAGCGCGATGTTGATGGATTTTCCTTGCAAAGTTTGTTCAATCAAATCTTTGGTCTGGACAATGCCGAGAAGATTATCAATCGTTCCGCGCATGACGGGATAACGCGAATGGTCGTACAATGTCAGTTTGCGGCGAATCGTTTTTTCGGAATCCTGTAAATCAAACGCGGCAATTTCGGTGCGCGGCGTCATCAACGCGTTTACCACCAAATCGCCCAAGCGAAATACGCGTCCCACAATTTCGCGTTCGGTGGGTTCGAACACGCCTGTCGCCGTGCCTTCGTCAATCAAATTCTTGACTTCTTCTTCGGTGACGGTTTGTTCCGTGGTCAACGACACATTCAACACGCGCAGCACCGCATCGGTTGACAAACTGAGAAAGCGAACGAGCGGCGCGGCAACGCGGGAAATGACGCGCATTGGGCGCGCGACACTCATCGCAAACTGTTCGGGGTTCGTGAGCGCGAGACGTTTCGGGACCAATTCACCAATCACGAGCGAGAGGTAGGTGATGACAATAACGACGATACCAAACGCGATTTGGTCCGCAAATGGCGCGAGGAAAGGAATTTGACGCAGCAGCACGGCGAGAGGCGCGGCGAGGGATGCGCCGCCGAACGCGCCCGCGAGAATGCCGACAAGGGTGATGCCAATTTGAACCGTCGAGAGGAAATTGCTCGGCTCCTGCGCCAATTCCAGCGCATCGTGCGCGCGCAGACTGCCCTCGTCTTCCAGCTGTTTCAAGCGCGCTTTGCGGGAAGACACGATGGCGATTTCGGCGAGCGCGAGCGCGCCGTTCGCCAAAAGCAGGAGCAGGATGATGATGATTTCTAGCACATGTCAAAATGTATAACGACAATCGGAATGTTGACGAACGGTCAGACTTGACGTGGTAGGGGCACTCAGGAGCGAATCATTGTCAGGAGCATCTTGAAAGGTTCGTTCGCGTTCAAAGCGTGCGGCTGATTCGCAGGCAAAATAATCGCTTGTCCCGTCTCTACTTCAAACGTTTCTTGCGCGATACGAACCTGCGCGCGCCCGTCCAAAATTTGCACGAGCGCGTCATACGGCGCGGTGTGTTCGCTCAAACTTTGTCCTTGCGCGAACGCAAACAACGTCACCGTGCCGCTCGGCTTGTTGATGAGCGTACGGCTTACGATTGCATCATCCTGATATTGCGCGAGGGACGCGAGTTCCGCCACGCGCGCGACGAGGGTTTCGCTCATGGAATTTAGGAAAAGTAGTAACGATTTCAATCGTTCGATTGACGAATCAATTCGTTACTACGCACGAGTTTAGAAAAACACTTTTGCCAAACTCAACGCGCCTTGTTTCCACGGTACGCGGTGCGAGACACCCGACGCGTTTTTGAATTTGTCCATGTTGGTCACGTACCACTGATAGTTTCGAATCAACGCGTCTTTGTTGGAATACTTGGGCGCGAATCCAAACGTGTTGCGCGCTTTGTCAATCGAAACGAACGATTCTTTGCCCACTGTTTCATAAATCCACGGATAGAGTGGCGAGAGTCCAACGGCGGATAAGGCTTTGAGCGCGAGAATTGCAGGACCCTCGGGAATCGGAATTATTTTCTTGCCGTGTCCTGCGTAATCCAGCACCGCCTGAAAATCCGATTTCGGCGTGCCAAATTCTTTCGCGCCGACATTAAACGTATCGTTCACCGTTTCGCACGGCAGCGTCGCGCACGCGTAAATCGCATCGCACAAATCTTCGACGGCGAGATATTGGTACGGATTGTTGCCGCTGCCGAGCACGGGAAAATTTTTCCCTTCGTACGCCCATTCGTACAACATCGCAAACACGCCAAGCCGTTCGGGTCCGATAAAGGACTTGGGACGCAGAACGGGAACGCACATGCCTTGCGCTCGAAATTCGTTTACAACCTCTTCGGCTTGAACTTTAGCTTCGCCATACGGACCGACGCCAACCATTTTGTCCGTTTCGAGCAGCGGATGATGGTCAGGAATTCCATACACGGCGGTACTGGAAATATGAATCACGCGCGGGAACGAAGCGGCGTTCGTTCCATACTGTTTCGCCGCTTGCATCACATTGCGCGTGCCGTCGACATCGGTCGTGTAAATATCTTCGGGTTTGTACAAGGGCAGCGCCGCCGCCGTATGAATGACGACATCTACCCCATTCATCGCCGCGTTCAATTGTTCCAGATTGCGAATGTCGCCGCGAATATCCGTGACTCGGTCTTTGCAATCGGGATAATCGAACGGGGCGAGGTCATACGAAATGACGCGTTCGTTTTTTGCTAAAAGATGCCGCGCGAGATTGATACCCAAAAATCCCGCGCCGCCGGTGATGAGAAAGGTTTTGGTCAAACGTCCTCCAGAAATGCAACAGTTTCTTGAATTGACGCGTCCTAGTTTTTATTCAGCACGGTACGCCGAAACTAATGCTTGTTCCAATTCTCGACGGGTGAAATTCGCGTTCAAGGTGACATCCACTCGAGGTGAGTTCCCGTATCCGTCCCATCCCTCTACTCGAACATTGTGTCCAACTTCAACCTTCGCTACGTTACCTGCATCGTCGGGCAAGATTTTCACAAAATAAGCACCAAGCGCAGCGGAAGCTTCAGCAAAACCCCAAGGATGTAGAGACAGTTTGTTTACTGTGTACTTTTGCTGTCGCGTTGTCTTTTTGTGTTCCTGTGTAGTAACCCAAGAAATCACCGTATAAGTGCCTAACACTTTTACGAACTCTTCCAGCACGTTATTTACCATCGGTGCAAGTTGCTCCACATGTTTACGAAATGTTGCTTCAGCGAGTTGACGTTGTCTCGTTTTGTCAGCCTCGCGTTTGGATTCCTCTTGCCGAAGCTTTTTAGATTGTTCAACCAAATTCCGAAGTTCGTCAAATGGGTCTGCCATTTTCCGCCTCCTTCGCTTCATAGGCAACTTGAGACGCGTATCGGCGCGATAGAATTTTCCGCGCACGGCTTTGGAGAAATCGTATTTTCCTTCCATTGCGCTATTACGCTCAATCCTCTTTTTCAATCAGTGCATAAAACTGTTCCATACCAATCCATGCCAACATGAATTCACCCACCGAAATTTTCTGCGGCGCGTCAGCAAACGCGGGGTCATTGATGAAAATCTCTTTTCCCTCAATTCCGACCACAACAACCGCGTGATTGTTCGCTTCGTCCCAATACGAGAGCTCTCCTGTCTTGACAAAGGCGATTGGTGGGAGGTTGCGCTCCAAATGCAAACGGAGTGTTTCGATTTCACCACTCGCTGTCAGTACCTTGACACCAAGCGATTGCAGGTACTGTAGATTCTGAAAGTTTGCCCCAAACGGAGTAATTCGTAACAAATCAAGCAAACGATCATACTCGAATGAAACATCAAGATAGTCCAGCACCATCGCTGCGCAGGCGGCAAGACAATCAGACGACTGCAACTGCTTGCGATGAGAGACGGGTAGCAATGATATTCGCGCGCTCCTGCATCTTGGAAATTTGTTCTTCAGTAAGCGGGATGACTTGCCCCGTCTGTGCGTCCACCTCAATTTTACCTAACGTCCCAATTTCACCGAGACGCGGGTAGTTGAAATGCACAGCGAAACGCCACACAGGTTGTTTGCTTAGAACAAGTGTTGGCTTTCCTGGCATTGTCATCATCGTCACGTTCATCGCAAGATACACATTTGCGCGTCGCGTCGCAACAATAGGCGACACCGCAATCGCACAATCAAAATTACCTGTGACGCGATGCGAATCATTCGCTGCCCATTCTTGATCTATTTCGAGCATGACTTGGAACATGGCACACCTACTTTCTATCTCCATCACGCGTTAGAGAACGCGTACTACGAGCGTTTATTTCAACTCCATCCCCTTGCTCTCCACCAACCGCTTCGCCATCCCAACAAACTGTTCCAACGGCATCGCTTTCAAATCTTCGTTTGTGCGCAAGCGAACCGAGACCGCGCCTGCTTCCGCTTCTTTGTCGCCGACGACGAGCATGTACGGAATTTTCATCAACTGCGCGTCGCGGATTTTCGCGTTCATGCGTTCGTTGCGCGCATCTACTTGGACGCGGAATCCTTGCGCGGACAATTTCTTTTCCACCGCACGCGCGTAATCTACGTGACGGTCGGCAATCGGAATAATTTTTGCTTGCACGGGCGCGAGCCACAAGGGAAACGCGCCCGCGTAATGTTCGATGAGGACGCCAAAGAATCGTTCCATCGAACCGAACGGCGCGCGATGCAACACGACGGGCGTTTGCGCTTTGCCATCCGCGTCAATGTATTCGAGTTCAAAACGGCGCGGCAGTTGAAAGTCCACTTGAATCGTCGTGCATTGCCACTTGCGTCCGAGCGCATCTTTAATCATGATGTCGAGCGCGGGTCCGTAGAATTTCGCTTCGCCTTCCGCGACGATATATTCCATATCACGCGAATCAAGCGCGCGCTTGATGTCATTTTCCGCGTTCGTCCAGGTTTCATCATCGCCGAGATATTTCGTTTTGTTTTTTGGGTCACGCACGGAGACCCATGCTTCAAATTCCGAAAAGCCGAGCGTGTGAAATTGTTCCATCGTTTGGTCGAGGACGTTCAAAAATTCATCTTGAATTTGCGCGGGCGTGACGAAAAGGTGCGCGTCGTCTTGGGTGAAACCGCGCACGCGCAGCAACCCCGCCAATTCCCCCGAACTCTCGCGGCGGTACACCGTCGCGTTTTCGGCAATGCGAATCGGCAAATCTTTGTACGAGCGCAGCGCGTTTTTATACACCATCATGTGCATCGGACAATTCATCGGTTTCACGAGATAGTCCACACCGTCAATATCCATCGGCGCGTACATTTTTTCGCCGTACAAATCCCAATGCCCGCTCGTAATCCACAATTGCTTTTTGCCCATGTGCGGCGAATAGACATGTTGATAGCCGCGCGCGACTTGATTTTCGATAATGTAATTTTCGAGAATGCGCCGCGCTGTCGCGCCATTCGGCAGCCAAATCGGCAAACCTGAACCGACTTCATCCGCAACGATAAACAATTCCAATTCGCGTCCGAGTTTGCGATGGTCGCGCTTTTTTGCCTCTTCGAGTTTCCACAAATAATCGTCCAACTCTTTTTTGGACTGCCACGCCGTGCCATAAATGCGCGTGAGTTGTGGATTCTTTTCGTTCCCGCGCCAATACGCGCCCGCGATGCTCAACAGCTTGAACGCGTCGTCGGGAACCTCTGCCGTGTCGTGAACATGCGGACCCGCGCACAAATCGGTGAAGGTGTCGTGTTGATAAATCGAAACTTCGTCCGTTGGTTTCGCTTGTTCTTCGCCGTGAAGTCCCAGTTCACCTTTTGCAATCGCGTCAATCAATTCCAACTTGAACGGTTGTTCTCGAAAATTTTCGCGCGCTTGCGCCACCGATTGCGTGCTGTGATTGAATTTGTGTTTGCCGCGAATAATTTCCTTCATGCGATTTTCAATCGCGGGAAAATCTTCGGGCGTAATCGAGCGCGGCAAAAGAAAATCGTAATAGAACCCGTTTTCAATCGCGGGTCCGATTCCAAATTTAGTTCCCGGAAAAATATCCAACACCGCTTCCGCCATGATGTGCGCGGCGGAATGTCTCAATGGGCGGAGTGCCTCGCTATTATCCATCGCCATACATTTCGGGAGACTAGAGACTAGAGATTAGAGATTCCTCACTCCGTTCGGAATGACACTTCTCCAGTCTCTAGTCTCCAGTCTCTAATCTTCCTTTTCAATCGTAAAAAATTCGCCCGTTTCCAAAATCATGTATGTTTCGAGATACGCGGTCGCGTCGTCGTGTTTTGCCACGCGCACAGCTGCGCCGCGATTCAATGCCGCTTCGGTGAGCTCGTTCAATTTCATTTGCGTTTTTTGAATGCCAAGCAACCGAATCATGTGTTCCGCGAATTTGGATTGGTACGCGCGCCGATTGCCTTCGCCGCGTCCTTGCGGTTCGGGAATTTTCACTACGGCTATATCATCCGCGTCCACGCCGCCTTCCACCAAAACTTCGGGCGTACGGAATCTGCCGTGTTCGTATTCAAAAAACGGCACTTGAGCTTTTTCATATGCCGCAATCAGTTTCGCCGCGACATCAGGATTTTTCGGCTGCCCGCGTCCGATAAAATTCACGTACGCGGCGCTGATTAAATCCATCGGCGCGATTTTCACTTTGGCGGTGTCCACTTTGGCGCGCAACAAGACGTAGCTCGGATTTTCGTCATAGCCCATGACATCTTCGTCAGGATAACGCCACAAGTACGCGGCGTTGTTGCGCGAGGGAACATCGAACATGAAATACTTGGAACCGGGCTTGATGCCTTCATCCGAAATCGAGTCGAGGTCATCACTGCGCGCGTAATGATACAAATCAATGGTTGCCACTATTGCTCCTTATTCATAGTTGCTTTGGTTTGGGATTTTCATTTCTAATCCCAATGTATGACGCAATGCCTTGTCTATTTCGTCCATCGGCAATGTTCCAATTTTTCGGTCAATCGCAATCTCCAAAATCGTCGCCAGATTATCTGTCATCACAACCGAATCGGTGAGCAGTCCCGACTGCTTGCCTTTATCACTATTCAAAGTTACATGAACGCGGCTTGGATGGTTTGCGCGAAACACCCTGCTTGTTATCATCGCGACAATGATTTGAGGCAAACCCGTTTCCAAGCTCTCGGCTTGGATGATAAGCGCGGGACGCGTTTTAGCAGTCCGCAAGTCTGAATTTGGAAACAACACCAAAACAACATCGCCGCGTTTTTAAGGCGGCTTTGACGGCGTCATAGTCGTCATAGATGCTCATTTCTGGGCTGTCCCAATCCTCAACAAACGCGGCGAAGGTGCCGCGCAATTCTGCTGCTTGCTGCGCGTCAATCCCGTGTTCGCGCAAATCAATGAGCCCGCGTTCGAGGAATGTGACAATGACGTACGTCTCCTCACGAACATCCTGCGGTGGTTCAATCAATTCAATCTTGCCGTGGCGATAAATCCCTTGAACACTCAACATTTTTCTTGCTCCTTGCTTTGTACATAAACAAGTGCAATTGCATTTTCCATTGCTTTACGATTTTAGCACAACTTGAAAAAACGTCTGCTCGTGAGATTGTCGGTTGGGCTGCGACTATCCGACAATCCGACCAGCAGACAATCCGACATTATTCAACATTCCTTGTGCGTACAACAATTCCGCATTCAACACCGTCGCGCCTGCCGCGCCGCGCAATGTATTGTGTCCGAGCAAGACGAATTTGTAATCCAATACATTGCACTCGCGCAAACGTCCGATGATTGTCGCCATGCCTTTTTCGGCGTCGCGGTCGAGTTTCACTTGCGGGCGGTCCTTTTCGCGACGATACACGGTTGGACGATTCGGCGCGAGCGGCAAATTCAATTCTTGCGGCAGTCCGCGAAATTCATCGAATGCGGCGATGATGTCACCCGCGCTTGGTTTGTTGGCAACTCCGTTGCCTTCAAATTCCACACTCACAGTTTCCAAATGCCCATCGCGCGTCGCAACGCGATTGCAGTGCGCGCTGATTCGAATATCCGCGTATTCGATTGCTAAATCGGAGACTGGAGACCGGAGACTCCCTCCATTTCCCTCATTTCCTTTCAACCTTCCCAAGAATTTCACCGTCTCCGTTTCGACTTTGTCTTCTTCACCGCCAATATACGGGACAACGTTATCAATAATATCGAGCGACGCGACGCCGGGATAGCCCGCGCCCGATAACGCTTGCATCGAAGTCACGAGAACTTTTTTCAAACCGAAACGTTTGTGCAGCGGCGCGAGTCCGAGCGCGAGATGAATTGTCGTGCAGTTGCCGTTGCAAATAATGTAACCGTCACTCGCGTATTTTTTCTTTTGAGTTTCCGCGAGCGCGAGATGTTCGGGATTCACTTCAGGAATCACGAGCGGCACATCCGCGTCCATCCGATGCGGCGACGCGTTGGATGAAACAATCGCGCCGCGTTTTGCGAACGCGACTTCAAGTTCACCCGCAATGTCCGTCGGCAGCGCGGAAAATACGAGCGGCGCTTGCACGCGTTCGGGGTCGCTCGGCAATACCGTCATTTGCGCGAGACGTTCGGGAATTTCAAACGGCAGCTGCCATTTCGCCGCATCGCCGTATTTTTTCCCAACGGAATTGTCGCTCGCCGCGAGTTCCGCAATTTCAAACCACGGATGATTCGCCAATAACGTAATAAAGCGTTGTCCCACCAATCCTGTTGCGCCAAGAATGGCGACGGGGATTTTGTTCATTTCGCTTTTCTCCCTGCTACTTGATACCTGCTACTTGTTTTTCACAATCGAATGATGAATCGCGCGCACGGCGTTATCCGCTTCGCTTTCGTCCACGACGAGCGAAAGATTGTATTCGGATGAACCTTGCGCGATGGCAATGACGTTGATATTTTTTTCGGCGAGCGCGGTAAAGACGCGCGCGGCGATGCCCGGTGTCGTTTTAATCGCGCTGCCGACGACGGCGATGATGACAATGTTGTCGTGCGCCCACACGCGTTCGACATTTTGCGTGAGCATTTCATTTTTGAATTCGCGTTCGAGTTCGCTCACCGCTTGCGGCGCGCCCGATGATTCGATAACGAGACAAATGTTTTGTTCCGACGACGATTGCGAAAACATCAAGACGCTGATGTTGTTGCGCGCGACGGCAGAGAAAACGCGCGCAGCCATTCCGACCACCCCTTGCATTCCGCGACCTTCAATCGTCACGAGTGAGACATTACGAATCGCCGTAATGCCGCGAATGGGCGAGCCGTTGCCTTTTGGTTCGCGCACGATGAGCGTGCCGGGATGCGATGGCTCGAATGAATTCAAAATGCGAATCGGCGTATTTTTTTCGGCGACGGGCAAGATTGTTTTTGGATGAATCACCTTGGCGCCAAAGTACGAAAGTTCCGCCGCTTCGCCGTATGAAATTTCGGGCAGCGTAATCGCTTCGGGAACGATGCGCGGGTCGGTGGTCATCACGCCGTTCACGTCCGTCCAAATTTGCACCTCGTCCGCATCGAGCGCCGCGCCGATAATCGTCGCAGTGTAATCGCTGCCGCCGCGTCCGAGCGTGGTGATGATTCCTTTTTTCGTTGCGCCGATGAAACCTGTCGTGACCGCGACATTTCCTTTTTCTAAAAGCGGCAATAGTTTCGCGCGCGTTTGTTCACGCGTTTCCTGCATCAACGGACTCGCCGAAACAAAATTGTCATCGGTGACAATCAATTCGCTCGCGGGAACCCATTCCGCTTTGATGCCCGCGTCGTTGAACGCTTGCGCGGCGATGGGAACAATCAAACGTTCGCCCAAACTTCCCACTGAGTCCGTCGCGCGCGGTGTGATTTCGCCGAGAACGTAAATGCTGCTGCACAAATCTTCAAAACGGTCGAGCGCGCTCGTCGTCGTACTCGTCAGTTGTTCGCGCGCGGTTTGATTTTTCACCAACGCATTAATCACATCGAGATGTTTTTTCAAAAGTTCATCGCGCGTCTGCAACAATTTTCCCATGTTGCCGTTCGCCGCGTCTTTTAATGCGCCGAGCAATGTGTTGGTGACGCCGCTCATCGCGCTCAATACGACGACGACTTGATTTCCTTTGCTCACTTCCGCGCGCACAATTTCCGCGACTTGTGCGATGCGTTCTGCGTTGCCGACGGACGTGCCGCCAAATTTCATGACCACTTTCATATTTCACCTCAAATAAAAAAACCGCCCATCCCAAATTGGGACGAGCGGTCTACTCGCGGTTCCACCCAAATTATGCTTGCAAATTGGTTTTTAATTTGCAAACATCTCTTTGAAAAGCGATAACGGCGCAACCGTGGCGCATTACTTTATGCACGTGCGCCATTGCTTGTGCAAATTTCCTCGCCATTCTCACCGGGGGTATTCATCAACTCGCTGATAAAAGAGCTCGCAGCCGATGGCTCTTTCTCGCTGAAATTGCGCGGTTGATTACTCGTCCGGCGGTCTTGCAATCTGAAATCCAAAATCAGAAATCAAAAATTCAGAGTGGGCGATACAGGGATTGAACCTGTGACCTCAGCGATGTCAACGCTGCGCTCTAGCCAACTGAGCTAACCGCCCAAAGAGTGTCAAAAATTATAGCATACATCGTCAAGCTGACAAATTTTTTTCTGGAACTTTACGACGGCGAGGGACTCGGAATTTCGATGTGCAGCACAAGTCCGCCGTTTGTTGGCGATTCAAATTGCATCGTGCCGCCGAGAAGCGCGACGCGTTCACTAATGTTGAGCAAACCGAAATGTTTGCGCGCGGAAAGGGTGGCGAGATTCGGCGCGGCGCGTGTGCCGCGTCCATCGTCCGCAATCCGCACGCGTAACGCGGCGGCTTCGGCGCGTTGGACTGTCACCCACGCGCGCTGCGCGGACGCGTGTTTGCGAATGTTGTTCAACCCTTCTTGCACGATGCGAAAAATCGAGAGCTCTATCGGTTCGGGCAAACGTCCGAGACGCGGGTCAATGTCGAGCGTGACGCTCACGCCGCTTTGTTCCGACCATTCTTGCGCGTACGAACTGATGGCAGATGCAAGTCCGTGCGCGTCAATCGAAGGCGGACGCAAGTCACTGCACACTTGGCGCAATTCGCTCACCACTTGACGAATGCCTTTGCGAATCGCGGCGAGTTCATCTTGCTGTGAGGTGTTGGGCGAATGACTTTCTGCTTCTTCTAAACGATAATTGAAACTCAATAAATCTTGAATCACCTGGTCATGCAATTCACGCGCGATATGTTTGCGCTCTTGTTCGCGTTCGGTGAGCAAACGGCGATGCGCGTCTTGCAGCGCAATGTTCAAACGGTCTAACGCTTCGAGTTGGTCGCGTTGGCGTTCAATCAATTCGCGATTGAGTGAATCTTGCGCGGCGAGATTTTCGCGCAGCGTCGCTTGCGTGTTGCGTAATTCTTCGGCTTGCTGCTGCGCGGCGTGATAACTTTCGAGCGCCCAAATCACCGGCGTGACTTGTTCGTGATGCGTTGCGCCGACAATCAATTCGACAATTTCGCGCGGCGTACAATCGGCGGTGCGGCGGTGCGCAATCGCGCGTCCTTCGTACAACACGAGCAAACGGTCGGTGATGGCAAAGAGATGTTCCAAATTGTCGCTCGCAATAATAAACACAACGCCTTGCGCGGCGAGCGTTTTGACGCGCGCCAATAATTTTTTTTGTCGTTGGAATCCGAGTGCGCTGAGAGCATCGTCGAACATGACCAAGCGCGCGGCTTTGCACAAGACGCGCGCAATCGCCGTGACCTGACGCATTTCATCCGAAAGGTTCGGAATTTTTTCTTTGAGAAAATTGGGCGGCGCGTCGAGGTCTGCCAACACGGCGGACGCGCGCTGTGCCATCTGAAAATCATCAGGCACGCCAATTCGGGGGGGCCAGCTGATTTCCCAACCGAGCGCAATGTTTTGAAAGACGTTGAGATTTTCTGCGAAAGTTGGTTTGTGATGAACCAACTCGATGCCCAAACGCTGCGCGTCGGCGGGGCTGCCGAGATGCACCGTGCGACCATCAATTTGAATGTCGCCTGACGTGGGAAGATGGACACCCGCGAGCAATTGCAGCAAAGTGGACTTGCCCGCGCCCGGACGCCCGACGATGCCCAAAACTTCACCGGGGCGCAGAGAAAACGAAACGCCCTGCAACGCCGACAAACCGCCATAGCGTTTGGACAGGTTGACGGTCCGCAACAACGGGGGCGTCATGCGTGCGCTGTCTTGCATAAACTTGGACCACTTTGTCCGTCTTGGGTGCGAGAATTTTTTTCGATAGAGCGCGAACTTATTTCGCGCGATTGCGCGTCATGACATCAAAAATAACGGCAATGGCAAGCACCGCGCCGCGAATGACGTATTGATACGCAATGTCCATTTGCATCAAGTTCATACCGTTGGTCAACGAGGTATAGACCAATGCGCCAATCAGCGAACCGATGATTGTGCCGACGCCGCCGGCTGCGGAAACGCCGCCGATGTACGCCGCCGCAATCGCGTCGAGCTCAAACAATGTTCCCGCCGTCGGTGTTGCCGAACGCAAACGCGACGCGAACAAAATTCCGGACAGTGACGCCAAAAAGCCCATCGAGGCAAAGACAATAAAAATAATGCGGCGCACATTGATACCGCTCAATTCTGCTGCTTCGGGATTTCCGCCGACCGCGTAAATGTGGCGTCCCAATACCGTCTGCGTTGTGATGAAATGATACACGCCCACCACAATCAACATGATGACAACCGTCCACGAAAGCCCGTTGTACCCCGCGAGAATCCATGTAATGCCCGCGAGAATCGCGGTCACAAACACCAACTTGAGCACAAACAAATTCATCGGCAGCACTTCAAAATTGTACGCCTGCTTTTTGCCGCGATTGCTGAATTCGCTCCAGATGTAAAAAATGATGGCAAGCACACCGAGCAGAATGGTGATGGTATGAACGCCGGGGGCGATGGGCAGAAAATCGGGCAGATAGCCATTGCCGATGGCGTTAAAAATCTCATCGGCGATGATGACGGTGCCGGTGCCGGCGAGAACGACGAGCAGCAAGCCGCGATAAATGAGCCAGCCCGCGAGCGAAGCGACAAATGATGGGATGCCGAGACGCGCTATCGGATATGCTGTAATTAAACCGGCGATTGCGCCCAACACGAGCACCATCGGAATCACGAGCCAGACAGGCAGCCCATATTTCGCCATCGCGATTGCGGCGAGCGCGCCGAGAAAACCGGAAAGGAAACCCACCGACAGGTCAATTTGTCGAATGATAATGACCAGTGTCATGCCGACGGCAAGGACTGCAATGTAACCGGTTTGATTGAGCAGATTGGCGATGTTGCGTGAGGAAAGAAAAAGCCCGTTTGTGGTGTAGGTGAAAAACGCCATAATCAAAAAGAGGGCGATAAACATCGCATAGTCGCGAATGTTTTCTTGCAGCACGCGGCGCAAACTTGCAAGAAAAGAAGGCGCGGCTTGGGTGCCACTAACGGGACTGAGCGGACCTGCGTTTGGACTGTTGACTGCCGACATGTCGTGACTCCTCAAAGAATCAATTCGTTTCCGCGTCTGCGCGGTTCATTCACTGCTCTGGCAAAGCGCGGATGAGTTACGTAAATAACGTTACGCACTAGCTGTCATTTCGAGCCGCTTTTGCGAGAAATCTCGTTCGAAATGACATGCGTAACATCAGATGCGTTATCAGTTCGTAGCTAATGCCATGATTTTTTCTTGGGTCGCCTCTTGAATCGGCAGTTCGCCGGTGATGCGTCCTGCCGACACAATGTACACGCGGTCGCTCATGCCCAAAACTTCGGGGAGCTCGGACGAAATCATAATGATGCTCATGCCCTGCTCCACCAGTTTGTTCATGATGGA
Source organism: Chloroflexota bacterium (assembly GCA_029778615.1). Classification (GTDB taxonomy): domain Bacteria; phylum Chloroflexota; class Anaerolineae; order UBA4142; family SHND01; genus SHND01. Next base: position 58,685 of record JAKOPZ010000207.1, read on the forward strand.
ATAGATTTCGAATTTTGCGCCAACGTCAATGCCGCGTGTCGGTTCGTCCAGAATCAAGACATTCGGATTCACAAACAACCATTTTCCCAAACAAACTTTTTGCTGATTGCCGCCGCTGAGGTTGCTGACTTTTTGTTCGATGCTCGGCGTTTTGATATTGAGCGCGGTGCGATATTTTTCCGCGACCTGAATTTCCGCGTTTTCATTCACCACGCCGCGTTGCGCAATCGCGCGCAGGTTGGCGAGTGAGATGTTGTGCTTGACATCTTGAATCAAAATCAAGCCCGCTGCTTTGCGGTCTTCGGTGGAATAGGCAACGCCATCCTGAATCGCATACTGCGGATGCGTGTAATTTGCTTTTTTGCCATGCACAAACATTTCGCCATTGACGCGATAGCGTTTGGCATTGCCAAACAGACTCAACGCCAACTCGGTCCGTCCCGAACCCATCAAACCGGCGAATCCCACAATCTCGCCCTTTTTCACATTAAAGTTCACATCGCGCAAAATCGTCCGCCCGAGTTGAGGGTCATAAGCGTTCCAGTCCTTGACTTCTAACACGATTTCGTTTGACGGTTTGCTTTCACGCACCGGATAGATATTGTCAATCTCGCGTCCGACCATATGCTTGATTAAAACCGTTTCCGTCACTTGACCCTTGTGTGCGTCCAATGTGATGACGGTTTGTCCATCGCGCAGTACGGTCACGCGGTCGGCGATGGCAATGACCTCTTTGAGCTTGTGCGAAATCATGATGCAGGTCACGCCGTGAACTTTCAAATCGCGAAGCAAGTGCAATAGATTTTCACTGTCGCTTTCGTTCAATGCCGAAGTCGGTTCATCGAGAATCAATACTTTAGTGTCGCGACTTAATGCTTTGGCAATTTCCACCAACTGTTGTTTGCCAACGCCGAGGTCTTTGACTTTGGCTTCGGGGTTCACGTCGAGCTTTACCTTGTCCAGAGCTTGACGCGCGCGTTTGATGGTCTCATTCCAATTGATGGTGAAACGATTTTTGATTTCATTTCCCAAAAAAATATTTTCGTACACTTTTAATTCGGGCACGAGCGCGAGTTCTTGATAGATGATGGCGATGCCCGCATGTTCGCTGTCACGGATGCTCGTAAATTTTTGCACCTGCCCTTCGAACAAGATATCGCCGCTGTAATCTCCGAACGGATACACACCACTCAGCACTTTCATCAATGTTGATTTCCCGGCGCCGTTCTCGCCCACCACACAATGTATCTCGCCTTTTTGAACTTGAAAGCTCACATCCTTGAGCGCTTTGACGCCCGGAAATGTTTTGGTGATATTCCGCATTTCCAGAATCGGTGTGTCCATTGCCATACTCCACATGAGGAAAGTGTGATGGCATCAAGCCATCACACTTTCATTGTAACGATTTCATTTCCTTATTGCAATCCCGTAAAATCACTCGCAGAATAATAACCCGAATCAATCAACGCTTGTTTGACATTGTCTTTGGTCACCGTCACAATCGCCGACGGTTTCGCCGGCACATCAATCTTGCCATTGTTGTAACTGGTGGTCTTTTCCGGTGTGCCGCCCGCGATGAACGCATTCGCCGCCGCCACCGCATCCGCCGCCAATGTCCGCACATCCTTGAACACGGTCATGGATTGTTTGCCGTCAATGATGTATTGCACCGATGCTTTTTCGGCATCCTGTCCCGTCACGAAATACTTGGTCACTTCC
>JAKOPZ010000208.1 GCA_029778615.1 Chloroflexota bacterium
AACCACAATCGCGCGGTGGTGACGATTGCGGGCGAACCTGACGCGGTAGCGGCAGCAGCATTTCGCGGTTGTGAACGCGCGGCAGAATTGATTGATTTGGAAACGCATCGCGGCGAACATCCGCGCATGGGCGCGACGGACGTGATTCCATTCATTCCGATTCGCAATGTGACGATGGACGAATGTGTTGCAATCGCGCGGCGCGTCGGCGAACGCATCGGGCGCGAGTTGGACATTCCCGTGTATTTGTACGAACGCGCGGCGACGCGTCCCGAACGCCGCGATTTGGCGTACGTGCGGCGCGGGGAATACGAAGCCATTCGCGATGAAATCGCGACATTGCCCGAACGCGAACCGGATTTTGGTCCGCGCCGCTTGGGCAAGGCGGGCGCGGTTGCCGTCGGCGCGCGTCCGTTTCTCATCGCGTATAACGTCAATCTCGATGCGCGCGATGTGAAAATTGCTCAAGACATTGCAAAGATTACGCGCGAAAAAGGCGGCGGTTTGCCATCGGTAAAAGCATTGGGGTTCGCGTTAAAAGACAAAGGAATCGTCCAAGTTTCGATGAACCTCACCGATTTCAACGTGACGGGAATGTTGACCGCGTTTCAACACGTACGCGCCGAAGCGGAAAAACGCGGCGTGCGCGTCCTTGGCAGTGAATTGGTGGGACTCGTGCCGCTTGAAGCGTTAGCACAAATCGCGCGTGACGCGTTGCACTTGGAGGGATTCAGTTCGCAGCAAGTGATTGAAGTGAAATTGGGAGAGCAGCAACCCAAATGATTTCTCGACGCTGGTGGATTTTTTTGTTTGCGCTGATGTTGTTGTCCATTTTTGGCATTTCTCTCGGCGCGGATTTGCAATTGCTGCCACTCTCGCGTATCCGTATCCCGTCCTATGACAAGTTTGGACATTTTTTTCTGTACGGCATTCTCGCGTTCCTCTTGCATCTCGCGCTGCAAATTCGCGCGTGGAACATCGCGCGCGTGCGCGTTCCGATTGCGTTTTTTATTGTGACCGCGTTGTGCGTCCTCGATGAAGTGCAGCAAATGTTTGTGAGCAGCCGCGCAGCGGACGTTTCCGATTTTGTCGCGGATGTGCTGGGAATCCTTGCGTTTTTGGCATTGGCAAACCTTTGGGGACATAAGGCGACTGCAAAGTCCCTTGACAAGGATACCTAATGTGCAACACTTTTGTCATTTCGAGCGGAGCGAGAAATCTCGCAAGGCGCGAATGAGATTTCTCGCAAAGACGGCTCGAAATGACAATTGGCGCGACTTTGCAGTTGCCTTGTTTGGGGACAAAAGTCACTTGACGCAAATGCCAAGCGCGCTAGAATAAAGGCGTAAGCGCATGACAATTGCTGAGGTTGTCAGCGCTTGTCGAGGGAGTTACGAAAATGAATCCTTTACTTTCCATCGCGCTGTTTTGGGCAATTCTCATGACCGCCATGTTGCTATTCGGAATCGCCTGCATCAAGTATGGAGTTTACACATCGGGTGACCGAGGACAGAGACCCACACTGGAACTGTAACAGCCAAAACAAAATGAAAACCGCACCGATTGGTGCGGTTTTTCATTCTCGTTCGACAACCATGTTGCCGCGTTTAATAACCGTTTGAATCGGATTCGTGCCATACCGATACGCGAGATAGCGATAATCGGGAACATCCGCAATCAACACATCCGCGAGTTTTCCCACTTGCAATGAACCCACGCGTTCGCCAATGCCTGATGCATACGCGGCGTTCAGTGTCGCGGCGACAATCGCTTCTGCCGTCGTCAATTTTTCGTAACGCGTTGCCATCGCCAAAATCATCGGCATGGATTCGCACCAACTCGTACCGGGATTCAAGTCCGAACCGAGCGCGACGGGAACATTTTCCTCGATGAACGCGCGTCCATTTGCAAAATCCGTTTTCCCCAAGCCGAATGTCGTCCCTGGCAATAACACTGCGATTACATTCGCGTCCGCTAACAATTTCATTTCATCGCGACGCGTCACCATCAAATGGTCTGCACTCACCGCGCCGAGTTCTGCCGCCAGCGCGGCGCCGCCGAGATTGGCAAATTCGTCCGCGTGAATTTTGAGCGGCATGTTCATTGTGCGCGCGCGTTCCAAAATTTTGCGCGATTGTTCGACATCGAACGCGCCATCGTCGCAAAACACATCGCAAAACAAATTTCGAATTTCGAATTTCGAATTTCGAATTGCTGGAAGCATCTCCTCGACAACGACATTGACGAAATCGTCCGCGCGTCCGCGAAATTCTTCGGGAATCGCGTGCGCGCCGATAAAGGTTGGAATCAAATCAATCGGATGCGTTGCGTCGAGTTCGTAAATCGCTTCAAGTAATTTCAATTCCGTCGCGGTATCGAGTCCGTATCCCGTTTTCGCTTCGGCAGTGGTTGTTCCGTACGACAACATTCGGTCCAACCGCGCGCGGGTTTCGTTGATGATTTGTCCGAGCGATGCCGCGCGCGTGGCGCGGACGGTGTTCATGATGCCGCCGCCCGCTTTCAACAATTCGAGGTACGACGCGCCGCGCAAACGCATTTCAAATTCATTCGCGCGGTCTCCCGTAAAAACGACGTGTGTGTGCGCGTCCACAAAACCCGGCAACACGATTTTTCCGCGCGCGTCGAGCATTTTTGTTTCATGCGTCGCAAGCGCGCGAATTTCATCACTCGCGCCGACTGCGACAATTTCTCCATCGCGTATCGCGACCGCGCCATGTTCGATAATGCCCAAGTCGCTTTGCGCGCTGCCGCGTTTCGGCGCGCTGCCCGCGACCGTCAAGAGCTGCGCGGCGGAATGAATAATCAAATCAATCGCCATCGTCAGCGTTTCTTGAGCATGGTATTGACGCGTTCGGTGGCGCGCGGCAAAATCTGGTCGAGCGGGAGGGTGCCATGAAATGCGCGTTCCACCTGCTCGCCCGCGACTTCTTCGATTTGTGCCCACGTAATCAAAATCGGGAATGCGCGCGCGAGCGGAAGCGTATCAATGAAAATCTGCGCGTGCGCGGGTTTTTGCCCGGGTTCTAAAAACGCGTCGGATTCGGCGACCGCGCGCAGCGAGGGCATCGCGCGTCCGGACGCCGCGAGAAGGGTTTGACCTTCGGCGGACGCGGCAAATTCGATAAATTGCCACGCGCGCTCTTTTTTGTCGCTCGCGAAAGGAATGCAGTACGCGTCGGCTTGCAAAACGTTCGCCGCGCGTTTGTTACGCGGCAGCGGCGCGACATCCCAATCAAATTTTGCTTGCTCGCGATACAGTCCCACGCCGCGCCGTTGATTGATAAACATTGCCAGAGTCCCGTTGATAAAACGCGTTTCAAACGACTCGACTACTTCATCTTGCGGTGTTGGGACAATGTGCCATTTGATTTGAAAATCAATGACCCAATTCAGGGCTTCGAGCGATGCGGGCGAGTCCATCGTCAGTTTTGACGGGTCCTTGTCATTGTCAAAAACTTCGCCGCCGTTTTGCCAGATGAACGGAGCGAGGCGCAGTAAATCGCCTTCGGTGCCCAAACCGTATTGGTCAGTCTTGCCGTCGCCGTTCGTGTCGCGCGTCAATGCTTTCGCGTCCGCGAGAAATTCATCCCACGTCCAATTGTCACTTGGAAACGGCACGCCGGCTTGCGTGAACAAATCTTTGTTGTAATAGACCACGAGCGGCGATGCGTTTTGGGGGACGCACATCAGTTTGCCATTCAGGCGAAAAGGTTCAATCGCTTCGGGAAAAAATTCCGCGTCCTGAATCAGCGAATCTGATTTCATATAATCGCCCACCGGTTGAAGCAAATTCCGCAACGCGTAAAAACCGTAACGGCGATTATTCAATATCACCACATCCGGCGGATGCCCCGCGGCGAACTCTTCTTCGAGTCGCTGGCGATAGGCAAATTGATTGGCGATATAGGTCGCCGCAATTTCGGTGCCGGTATTTCTTGCCTTGAACGCGGCGAGCAATTCATCATACGTCTTTTTTTCCGCATCGTCGCCAAAGAACCAAAACGAAATCGTGTTCGGCGTTAACGTCGCGTACGGCGTCGGCGTAAGTTCGGGTTCCTCTGTTGCCGCCGGTGTACTCAAAACATCGGGCGTTGGAACGATTGTCGGCGTGGGCGTGGCGCTGCACGCGCTAAACAAACAAACACCCATGCAACAAACTGCATACAATAAACTCGTGCGAAACCTCATTCCGGACTTGCTCCTCTGCGCGGCGGCTCGATGACCGCGCCGTTAGAAACACTAACAAAATGGCTGTTCAAAAACGCGGTGCTGATAAATTCAATTGATTATTTGCATACCGCGAATCCGGTAAATTCATTTTGTTAGTGTTTCTTAGGGTAACTGAATTTTGAAAAATTCGAGCGCCACTTGAATCAGCGGCGCAATCAAAATCGCGGGAATAAAATTGGCGACGCGAATTTTTTTCAAGTCGAGCAGCAGCAGCGAAATGCCAATCACGACGGCGCCGCCCGTCGCGGTCATTTGAATAATCCACGGTGTCTCGCGCGTAATCGCGCCCAGCGACGAACCGACCAGCATCGCGAGCAAAGCAATTCCGCCTTGCACAATCAAAATCGTCACCGCTGCAAAGGCAACGCCAATGCCCAAGGTGGACGCGAACGCGAGTCCCGCAAACATGTCGAGCAGTGATTTAATCGCGAGCAAGCGATTATCGCCCACAAGTCCATCTTGAATGGAACCGAGAATCGTCATCGGTCCGACACAAAACACCAACGACGCCGTAACAAAACCGCGCGTAAAATTTCCCGCTTGCTCGCCGCGCGAAAATTTCGTTTCGAGCATTTGCCCCAACGCGTTCAATTTTCCATCCACGTCAATCAGCTCACCAAGAATGCCGCCAATGAGCAGACTGAACAAAACAATCAACGCGTTTCCGGGAATCGCCATGCCCACACCCACGATGAGCGTCATGATGCCGAGCGCCGCCATCACCGTTTGGCGCACGCGTTCGGGAAAGCGCGCGCCGAGCCAAACGCCAACCGTCGCGCCAATCAAAACTGTGACTATATTGAGAAGTGTGCCTGTCATTCTTTTTGTCGTCTTTCCGAACGGAGTGAGGAATCTCGCTGCGCGAAGTGAGATTTCGCGCTCCGCTCGAAATGGCAAATCTGCGTCATGCCTTCAATTTTCCCACCACCGGAAATTTATGAAAGACCAAATCGCTGTGCGGCGCCTCTGCAATTTCATCCGTCAAATCTTGTCCCGCAAAATGCAAATCGCGGTGCAAGCCGGTGCGCCAAAAGGAACTGGTCGTGACATCGTACACCAATCCTTTGTACGCGATGTAAACGGGATTCTTGCGCGAGGAACCGTCACACTTGCGTAACTCTTGCATCGAAATTTCGCGGAGAGCATCATTCGTCATTCGTCATTCGTCTTGACTTTTGCAACGCGTTTTCGATTTCATCTGCAACGCTTGGATTCAAATCCGCGTACGCGTGCAAGAGACCGAAATTTCCCGCTTGCATCATGTCGCCGTACGGCACCGCAAAATAGGGATTCAATTCCGAATGTACAAGCATCGAGCGACGCGGTCCCGTTACTGCCAAAAAATCCAAGGGCTGCGGGCGCGTATCGAACAGCACCGCGCCGTGTCCTTGCGAATTAAAAATCGCGTCGTTCGTCAATGTGCCGTCCGCCAACTGCCGCAAAAAATTTTCGAGTTGCGCTTGTTTTAATTCGCCAGTGTGATGTTCCAAGACACCGGAAATCGCGCCGTCGGTGAAACGAAAGGCGAGCGCGTGAAAATTTCCCAAGTTGGCAATGATGGCGTTTTTGTGTGCGGCGACGAAATCATCATCCAGCGCGCCGCGCACCGCCGCCGGCGCCGTGTCCATTACCAGCAGGGGCGAGCCCATGTGACTGCCCTGTATGCTCTCCGCCACCGCGCGCATCCGCGTTAGGCGTTCGGGAATTTCGTCGCGCATGAACGCAAAGCCCGAAAGCTTGCCGGTTTCGCGAATGCGCTGCGCGAGGAATTCAAAACGAAACGTGCGGTCGCTCATGGCGGGCGGCGCGTTGCCATGGTCAAACACTGCGACGGCAAGCGCGTCAGACTCGAATGCAACGCCGAACGCGTTCAACGCACGCTCAATCGCCTCCAAATCTACATCGCGCATCATCACGCGCGTGGCGTCGCGCCCTAGCGCTTCATCTTGAGCCACAACGCGAATGCCCATCGCCGCAACCTTGTCCAACTCGTCGTTGAAACTCAACGCGGCATCGGGCGTCGCATAAATCGGCAAACCCGCGCGCACGTGGTCTTCCGCCGCCCAATTGCACGGACCGCCACCCATGATGGTTCCGGTCAGGAAAACGGTTTCGCCGCGCCGGGTTGCCGCGCGAATTTGGTTCGCGACGCGAACGGTCGGCGAAGGCATCACCAGCTGCAAACAATTTTCGATTTCGGTTGTCGAATCGAACAAGAGAATGTCCTGCGTGCCGGTGCCAATGTCAATGCAGAGGATTTTCATGGGCGAGACATTATATCTGAAAAAAAAGAAACAGGAGCATTTTGACGCGTCGCGTCATGCTCCTGTCTGCTTTGCCTTTTGCCAATCAAGTCTAGAGATGCAAGCGCACATTCGGCATCCGCAAATCCAACGCGTCACCGTTCGGGGAAAGCGTGTTCAGTGCGGTCAGTACCTTGTCCAAATCTGCGCCGCGTTCGCGCACGGCGTCCGCGAGCGTACTGGATTCATCCACCGCGCAGCTCGCGCAGCCGCCGATGTGAAACGCGGCGAGGACCGCCGAGGCGCGTGGTTCTTGCTCAAACAACGTGGTCAGCGACATTTTGGGGTCGAACCGCAGCTTGCCGGTGGCGCGCTGTACGGAAACATCCAACGCCGCGAGCTTGGTTTCCATTTGCTCCTCTTGCACGCGTTGGTCCTGACGCGTTTCGTACAAGGTGGTCTGCAAACGGTCGAGTTTGCCAGTGATTTGTTTGATTTCTTGGCGCGCGCGCCAGGCGAAAAAAATCGCGGCGACGGCGGCAACAATTGCAACAAGTTCCAAAATCGGCATAAACATTTTCCTCGTGTTCGTGCATTCTACATCACGTATGATTTAGGCGAATGATAAGACAAAAGAGGAGCAAGGTCAACGCTTTTTACGAATCTCTAATCTCTCGCGTGCCATTCACCATCTCTTTCGCTTTAACGAACGTTTGACGATATAGCACACGCGCGTGTGTTATAATTTTTTGCACAGGAAAAACAAAAATGCGCGATTCGTTCGACCGCGAAATCCATTATCTGCGTGTGTCGCTGACCGACCGTTGTAATTTTCGGTGCGTGTATTGTATGCCCGAAAAGGGTGTGGTGTTTCATCCCCACGCGCATCATTTGAGCGATGAAGAATTGCTGCGCGTCATTCGCATCATGTCCACGCTCGGCTTTGACCGCGTGCGTTTGACCGGCGGCGAACCGACCGTGCGTCCAAACTTGGTGCCGATTGTGGAAGCGATTGCGGCGATGCCGAACATCAAAGAAATCGCGATGACGACCAACGCGCTGCGTTTGGAAAAAATTGCGGAACCTCTCGCCCGCGCGGGTTTGAACCGTGTCAACATCAGCATTGATACGCTTGACGCGGAACGCTTTACCAAAATTACGCGTTTCGGAAAATTGGAAGCGGTGTGGCGCGGCATTCTCGCCGCCGAGCGCGCGGGGCTGACGCCGATTAAATTGAACTCGGTGATTGTGCGCGGCTACAACGAGCAAGATATTATTGACTTGGCGCGCTTGACGTTGGAGCACGCGTGGGATATGCGCTTTATTGAAATGATGCCGCTCGGTTCGATTGCCGATTTTCAAGTCGAGAGCATTGTCACGGCGGACGAAATGAAAGCGCGCGTCCAAGACGCGTTCGGCGAATTGCTTCCGCTGGAATGGAACGGGCACGACCCCGCGCGCCCGTATCGTTTGCAAGGCGGACAGGGCACGCTCGGTTTCATCAGTTCCGTCAGCGCGCCGTTTTGCGAAGGATGCGACCGCGTGCGTTTGACTTCGGATGGGCGCTTGCGATTGTGTTTGCTGCGCGACGACGAAGTGGAATTGTTGCAGCCAATTCGCGACGGTGCGAGCGATGCGGAATTGCGCGAATTGATTGCACGCGGGGTGTACAACAAACCGTGGGGACACGGGCTCGGCGATAACATTATTGCGGAATCGCGGATTATGAGCCAGATTGGCGGTTAACCGATTGACAAAACAACAATTCTCGGTAGTATAGACACACGGTAGTTGTCGAGAACCCTACCGATTCAAGGAGAGAACAAGAATGATGACACAAACAATGCCCATTCCCGCAATCAGTGATTTGCCTGTTGCGCCGGAAGCGACGGAAATCGTCGAACTTTCGCCCTTGGCGGCGGAAAAGCTGCAAGCGATTATGCAGGAAAAAAATTTGACCACGCACGGCTTGCGCGTGTTTATCGCCGGCGGCGGCTGTTCGGGTTTCCAATACGGAATGGCGTTTGAAAATCAAATGGAAGAAGGCGATTTCGTTTTTGAATCCAAAGGCGTGCGCCTCTATGTTGACCAGGCAAGCGCAATGTATTTGGAAGGCGCAACCGTTGATTATGTAGACTCGTTGATGGGCGGCGGTTTCCGCATCGAAAATCCGAACGCGGTCTCGACCTGCTCGTGCGGGCAATCATTTAATACGCAGAGCGGCGGCGCGGCAAGCGGCGGCTGCGGACATCACTAAATTTTTGGAAACGACAAGGCGAGTAAAGTAAAAACTTTACTCGCTTTTTTTTTGCCCCGCTTTTTACTGCGGGTCACGTGTATCAGCCCGCCCAAAAAGTTCGCGCGCCTGCGCCACCAGCGATAACGAGCCGGTGAACAAAATCAAATCGCGTGGCGATGCCGCCGCGCGCGCGGCGGACAAGGCGTGTTCACACGTTGGCGCGGCGTTGGCAGGAATACCCAACGCGCGCAAACGCTCCGCGAGCGTCTCTGCGTCACCACTGCGCGGATGATTTGTCGTTACCGTCCACATAGACGCAACAGAACGAAACGGCGCCGCAATCTCGGCGAGATTCTTGTCTCCCAACATTCCAAAAATCAAAAATAATTTTTCAAACTCGAAATGAAATTTCAACGCGTCGAATAATTTCTCTGCCGAATCGCCATTGTGCGCGCCGTCGGCGACGATGAGCGGACGAGTTTCATCGCGCGGTTGCAAAATCTCCATTCGCCCGAACCACTCCACATTCCCAATCCCCGCGCGAACTACCGTATCTCCGATCTCCAGTTTCCACTGGTCTCGCATTACCCGCGTCGCCGCAATTGCCAGCGCCGCGTTCACGAATTGATGCGTTCCCAAGAGCGGTACAGACAAATCGCGCCAAACCCAATACTCGCCCCACAATCCCGCGTGCGGTACACCCGCGACGAGAAAATCGTCATGCCCGCCGAGCCAAATCCAATCGCGTTCGCCAATGCCCAAGACCGCGTTTTTTTCGCGCGCGGTCTGTTCCATCATATCCCTCGCTTCAGGCGCTTGCGGCGCGCTCAGTACAATTTTTCCATCCTTGATAATCCCCGCTTTCTCGAACGCAATCTTGTGTAACGTGTTGCCGAGTACGGCGGTGTGGTCGAAACTGATGGGCGTGATGAGTGCTAAATCGGCGTCCACCACATTCGTCGCATCGAGCCGCCCGCCTAACCCGACTTCGAGAATCGCCACATCAATTTCTTGTTGCGCGAAAAAATTCAGTGCGAGCGCGCTCATCACTTCAAACGTTGTGAAAGAATCAAAATCAGGATGCTGCGAAATCAAGTCGTCTAGCAAGGGTTGAATCTCCCCTGCCCCGCGCGCAAAATCATATTCCGAAATCAATTCGCCGTTCGCGCGAATTCGTTCGCGATAGGTGTGCAAATGCGGCGACGTATACAGCCCCGTCTTGATTCCACTCGCGCGCAAAATGCTTTCCAAAATCGCGGCGGTCGAACCCTTGCCTTTTGTGCCCGCGATGAGAACGGAACGATAACGCGTTTGTGGATTGCCGAGCGCGTTCAGCAGTGCGCGCGGACGGTCGAGCCATAACTCTTGGCGCGCTGGACGCGTTCCCGTGCCGCGTTCCCAATCGGGAAGCGAAAGGAGAAGGCGCAAGGCATCGGTATATTCGTTCGTCATTTGTCTGTCGTCCGTCGTCGCATTACCGCATCCGTCATGCGGCATGCGCGGACTGCCGCTTGAACATCATGCACACGCACCATGTCCGCGCCTTGCGCGATGCACCACACGAGCGTTGCCAGCGTGCCCTCCAAGCGCTCCGGCACCGGCAAATTGAGCGTGAGTCCGATAACACTTTTGCGCGACGTGCCAATCAAAAGCGGAAGGTCTTGGAGCGCCGCATCCGTTTTGAATTCGTGCAAACGGCGGAGCAATTCCAAATTTTGTTGTAATCCTTTGCCAAAACCAATTCCCGGGTCGATAATGATTTTTCTACGCGAAATTCCTGCGCGTGTTGCATCCTCCACGCGTGACGCGAGTTCCGAAGCAACCGCGCGCACAATATCCGGATTCTCGTACTCGACCTCATCATAATGTCCGCCCCACGCGCTGCGGCGCGGCGGCGCGTCGCGATTGTGCATCAATACCACATACGCGTCGTGCGCGGCAATGACGTTTGCCATCCCAACATCGCGCGTCATTGCCCATACGTCGTTCACGATGGACGCGCCCGCGTCGAGCGCGCGTTGTGCCACCACCGCGCGTGAGGTGTCAATCGAAAGCGGAACCTTCACGCGCGCGGCAAGTTGTTTAATAACGGGCAGCACGCGCACCAATTCTTGGTCTGCATCAATGCGCGCGGAACCGGGGCGCGTGGATTCGCCGCCGACATCCAAAATGTCCGCGCCTTCGTCCACGAAACGCAAACCTTGCGCCACCGCCGCGTCCACATCCATCACCCCATCGCCCGAAAACGAATCGGGCGAGACATTCACAATGCCCATGATGTAGGTGCGCGAGCCCCCTGCAAAATCCATTTCGAATAAAATAGGCACTGCATATTTTCCGACAATGCAGTGCCTATTGGAATAAACCGTTTGTGTAATTACTCGTATGGACCGAGAAATCGTTCCCCGTTAAAATGAATCAAGTGATCGGGGGTTTCAGAAACCCAGACATCCGTTTCCCAAGCAATCTCCCTCAGATACCGCATCATTATTTTTCTGGAAGGAAACGCAGTCACAAAAACCAGAGGCAATAAAGAATCTTTGAAAAGATCTTTCAACTCATTGTGTCGCTTGATACCAATTGGACCGTGACTCGTCACAGCTTCGAGGAGGACGAGCCAACCCTTCGCGGGGTAATGAACGACTATGTCAGGCATCTTGCCGTGTTTGCTCAAGTGAATGCCAAGCGCTTTGAGAGCGAATTCATCGTAAACTTGCAATTTCTTACCCGCGTCTCCAAGGTAAATAACTTTGCCGTTCGGCGTATATCGTGGGCAAAATTCGTGCACAATGTCACGAATCAATTTATTTTGCCCGCCGTTAGGTGCACTTCCAAGCCATCAGGCAAAGAGACCGGGTAAAGTTGTAGGTTTCTCTCACGCGCTTTGAGCCGATTCAGTTCTTTGGCAGTCCGCAAGTATGTGGCAAGATTACGGTCCCAGTCCTCAGTCCCAAACGACTGAATGAGATTCAAAAAGGTTGGTTCAATTTGATAACGTGTATCAGGACTGTTGATAGGTCTGTCCAGGTCGTCAGGGTTTTTGACTACCAAGCCAAGTTGCAGGAACTGGTGCATTGTATAACGTCGCACGGTTTCTCTTGTATTCTCAGCGTAGGTCACGCCAAAATTTTTGGCAAAAAAGCCCATCAGACCATGAATTCCTACCAACGGTGCGGAAGCTGCCTGCCATGAGGTAGATGGTCGCACATTGGTCAAACCAAGTAATGTCAGAGCCGAACGCTGATTCTGTTGTTCTTTGGGAGCACCAATTGCCGCGAGAATCTGGCGAGCCTGCTCAATTTTTCGTTTTGCTTGTAGTGAAAGGTTATTACCCATCTTCAATACTCCTAAAACAAGCTCGTCTAGTTCCTCTTGAGGGGGAAAACTCCCGCGTATATTTTCTCCAATCGTAAAAAGTTGTTCCCTACTTGGATAGACGAGATTGCGCAAATCTGTCGCATTGATCTGTGTGTGTCCACTAAATTGTCGAAAAAACTCGTCCACCATTGTTGAGTTCAAGTAAGCTGTAAGCCCGCGCGCCAAGGTTGGGTCGAGACCCCTGCCATTCATATGAAAGTAATTCAAATGATTCTCAATACCGTACCACTCGCCTTGGAGTTGGTGTGGGTCAAGTACTGCAGCAACCACACGCCGAATTTCCTCTTTTGCCGTTAAACGTTTGACAAGGACATATGTGTCACATGGTATCAACAAATTTTGTTGAGTGGCACTTTTGTCAATCGCAATGGGTTTGCGCGAGCCCCCATTCGGGAAAACGACAAAGCCGTGCATCAAGTTATGTGGATGCAGGAGGGGAAAACTTGAAGAATTCAAACTGTACTGTAGTAAAGGAGTAGCCCGAAATTCGACAACCTTTCCCGTAGAAACTTGAATCCCTAAATCCTCTAATTTTCCTTCTAATACTCCAATTGTATTTCCGAGCGCATAATTCATTTCATCCGGTACTATCCGTAGAAAAGATTCCGCATCTTGGGGTTTAATGACTTGGGTGGCAGGAACAGTTCTCTGTGTAATTAGGTCGTCCCCAGCCCCCTCCGTTGTTGAAATGATGATGTGAGTTCCTTGCGGTTTCTTTGCGGCTGCCAAAATGATGGTCTCTTGTAAAACGCGGTCTCGTTTAAACACATCCTTGCGGTCATCAAACAGATGAATTCGCTGCAAGGACATATGCTTGAGCAGAAATTTGCGAAAGGGTCGAAAATAAAGACCGTTTGCAAAACTGCGCGGAATAATTGCAACTAACTCTCCATCATTTTGCAAGAGTTTCGTCGCGAGCCACAAGAACGCCGCATACTGATTGGTAGTATCAACCTCCGCGCGCTTGAGTCGCTGGACTAGATTTGAACGCCTCGACAATTTTCCATAGGGTGGGTTTAGTATCGCTGCATTAAACAGTCCGAAGCTGGGACGCAACAGTGTTCGCCCGCGCGCCAAATCCAAAGCAATTTCCAAAAAATCATCTTGAATGATCTGGTATTGAAATGAGATAGGAGATTGCCTCAGTAACTTGGCAGCACTTTCGTACGCGGATTCAAGAAACGGAACGAGCCGTGCTTCAAGTTCAAAGGCTGTTAAATGAATTTGACGTGGGTGTCTTTGCCACTCGCTTGCTTGCGCCAAGAGTGCGATAGAAAGTGTGCCCAGCCCCGCTCCTGCATCAATAACTCGCAACTCGGTTGGGTGCTTTTCAAAGAGAGAAGCCATAAACTGCGCGGTAGGAACAGGTGTAAAGAACTGTCCATGCTCAGCGCGATTCGGCAGAGTGGGCGCAATTTCAAGTGCCAGCTCCTCAATTCGCTGAAACAACTTTTCCCAACCAAGTTGCTTGGGGAATGTCGGCGATGCATTTGCAATATCAACAGCAGAATTCAGATTTGCAATCACAATTCAATCGTCATGCCTTCGCGCGCGACAAATGTTGTCGGACGCACCAATTGCGCGCGCTTTTCAATTTCTTCCAACGTCTCGTCATCGTGTTCCGGCTCGTGATGAAACAACGCGAGCTGTTTTACATTTGCCGCGTTCGCCGTTTCAACTGCCATGCGCCACGTGGAATGTCCCCACCCTTGACGCGGCGTGGGCGCATCCAAATACAACGCGTCCGTATATTGTGCGTCGTGCGCCATCAAGTCCGCGCCCTGCGCAAATTTGATGAGCCGCTGATAGTTGCCCACATACGATTCCACATCGGTGGCGAATACAAACGCGCGTCCTTGAAAATTCACGCGATACACAAAAACGCCTTGCGGGTGCGCCGCCGATTTCAAAACCTGCACGCACAGCGCGCCGTTGTCCACCGCCTGTGCAATCGCTTTTTCGTCGCGCTGTGACCACATCACGCGCGGTTCGCCCGGCGTGCCATGGAACATGATAACTTCGCCTTCGTTCAAATTACGCACCACGCGTTCACACGGCAGTTCGTCTACGGTGATTGGAAAAACGGGCGGCAGCATCGAGAGCGCCAGAACGCGCGCCAAATCTTCGTTCAGACTCTTTGGACCAAAAATATACAAAGTGGTCAATTGATAACGCGCGGGCGTGAAAAAGGGAAAGCCCTGCGTGTGGTCGTGGTGTGTGTGCGTGAAAAAAATGGTGAGATTGAGTGGATTCGACTCGGGCTTGTACTCTTGCGTCAACAGTTTGCCGAGATGGATAATGCCGGTGCCCGCGTCAAATATCAAATTATGTTCGCCCGCGCGCACGTGCACACAGGGAGTGTTACCGCCGATGCGCGCGGTTTTGGGCCCCGGCGTCGGGTAACTTCCGCGCACCCCATAGAATGTTACAGCAAAAGGTTCCGCCATGATTTGGTTCAACTCTCAATCAATGGTCTGATTTTGCGACAATTCGGCTTGCTGCACAATGGGAAGGGAAAACCGAAAAACACTGCCCTGCCCCAACAGAGATTCTGCCCAAATGCGCCCGCCATGCGCCTCGACAATGCCTTTGGCAATAGCAAGCCCCAAGCCGCTGCCGCCCACTTGGCGCGTGCTCGCACTGTCCACCTGAAAAAAACGGTCAAAGATGCGTTCCAAAAATTCGCGCGCAATGCCCGGTCCTTGGTCTGCAATGCTCACAATCACTTCGCCCGACAGGGCAGCCGCGTCCGGCAGTACCACTTCGCACGTTACTGTCACCTGTCCACCGTCCGGTGCGTACTTGATGGCATTCTCTAAAAGATTATTCAATACTTGACGAATGCGGCGCGGGTCCGCCCACACGCGCGGAAGTTCCGCAGGCAAGTCCATCACGAACCAATGCGCCTCTGTGCGGCGCTGCGCGTTCTCTACCGCCTCGCGCAGCAGTCCGCGCAACTGTACCGGTTCGCGGTGAATGCGCAACGCGCCCGCTTCCACCTGCGACATGTCGAGCAAGTTGTCAATCAATTCTTCGAGGCGATTGCTTTCTTCTTCGATGATACGCAAAAATTCGCGCTGGGTCGCCTCGTCCCAACGCACGTCCTGACGCAAGAGCGTGGTGGCAAAACCTTTGATGGATGCGAGCGGCGTCCGCAGCTCGTGCGAAACGGTAGACAGCAGCTGCGTCTTCATCTGGTCAAATTCTTTTTCGTGCGTCACATCGCGCCACAGTACGCCGTATGCGTTTCCATCACCCGCCTTTAACGCAAACCATTTTGCTTCGATGACGCGTTCACGCGGCGCGCGCAATGTAAATTCGAAACGCGGCAGCGTGTCTGCATTCTGCGCGTGCTGCAAGAACTGCTCCGCCAACTCTGTGCCCATTGCGGAATTTTCGGCGAGGGCGCGATAAACTTCTGCGATGGGTTGTCCGTTCCATTCTGCCGCATCCATGCCAAACAGTTCGGTCGCGCGCGGATTGAGAAGGAGAATGCGCCCCGCATCATCCACCAACGTTACGCCATCGGCAAGACTCAAGAGCGCGTCCGTGGCGAGCTCTTGTGTGGAAATGCCCACCATCGTTTTGAATAAATTTTCGCGCGGGACCAGTACTGCGCTAGCCATTCTTCTTTTTCGCGCGCGGCGCTTTTGGTTTTTCGTCGCCGGTGAATAACGGCAAATGTCCGAGCGCCTGAATGTGTCCCCACTGTGCGCGTTCGCCTTCGGTGAACACGGCAGCTTCCGCCACCACTTTCGCGCCCGCGCGGTCCATCAGCAAACGCATTCCTTGCAGCGTACTGCCCGTGCTGATTACATCGTCTACCAAAATGACGCGCCTGCCGCGCACCGCGCTGTGGTCTTTTTCGTCGAGGTATAACGTTTGGGGTTTGCCGGTGGTGATGGAGAGCGTTTCGGCGCTGAGGACGTTGCCCATGTACGGTTTGTAATCTTTACGCAGCACCACATACGGTTTGTTCAATTCGATGGAGAGATGATACGCGAGCGGAATGCTTTTGGCTTCGGCGGTGACCAAAACATCCGCTTCCACCTTTGCCAATTTTTTGGCAAGTCCATGCGCGGCGGCAATGGTAATTTCCGTATCGCCGAGCAAATTAAAAACCGCGATGCGGAGCTGCGGGCTGACGGCGAACAGAGGAAGATGGCGCGTGACGCCTTCAATGCGAACGGTATACGTATCACGTTTTGGCATATGTTGCTCCAATTTTTTTTGTACGCGGACCCACGCAGAAAAATTTTGTGCGTGTCACTTGTAGGAAATGCGCGGTTTGAACTATTCTGCGGGTTCGGCGACGACATGCGTTGTGCTGTGTGGTGTCGGCACGAGAAAAATCAGAATCGCGAGCGTCACCATCGCAAAAATCAAATTGGCGACGAACGGCGCATAAAAGCCCACGTTGTCGTATAAAAATCCGCCAATGTACGACGCGGGAAACGCAAGCACGCCACTGAACGCGGACAAGCGCCCAAAAATTTCACCGCGCCGCGCGGGTTCCACCGTTTGCGTCACATACACATTGCGCGCGGGCACCCACGTGGCAGCGGTGAGCGCGAAAATGGACATGGACGCGGCGAAAATTTCAAAACGCGTTTGGGTCATCCAAATAAGCATCAACGGCGGCGCGAGCGCTTCGGACAAAATCAGAATTGGACGCGCGCCAATTTTATCTACTAAACGTCCAATCGGCAGTGAAGTCAACGCCCACGTGATGCTGCTGACGGATGACATGATGCCCAGCTGCGTTGTGGAAAAATCATATTCTTGGCGCAGCAAGCCGTACAAAATGCCAAAGCCCATGCCCCACGCGAACATGTCCATTGCGATAGCAATGAAAAACCAACGCAGTTCGCGCGGCGGCACCCACGCGCGTTTCAGAAAATCAAAAATCGCGCGGCGGGCAACGGAACCGGGTTCCGCCGCTGACCGTCGCTCGCGCAGATATTTCCAAATCAACAAAAACGCGGCGGCTTCAAACGCAACCGCGACGGGAAAGACAAAGGTGAACCCAAAACGGTCCGCCACCGCGCCCGCGAGAATCGGCACAAAAATTCCGGGCGCGATGACCACAATCATAACGAGCGAGTACGCGCTGCCGCGATTCTTGGCGCCGACGGATTCACCCACAAGCGCGCTGTTCACCGGTTGGTACACTTGCGAAATGCCGAGCAGCATAATGGCGGGGACCAACACCAACAGCGCGCCAAACCAACCCGCCACCGCGTACAAACCAAACGCGCCCATCGCCGCGCACGACGCGCCGAGCAAAACAATTTTGCGTCCGCGTTGGTCGGCAATCCATCCGCCCCACGGATACGCGAGCGTGGGAATCAAGCCGCCGAACCCACCGAGCGAATTCAAAAGTCCCAACTGCGACATGCTCGCGCCGAGCGACAACACAAATGGTTGAAACACCACGCCGACCATGCTCTGTTCGATTCCACTCACGAATGAACGTGCGATGACGGCGATTAGCGTCTGATTGAGAAACACACGCGAGCGGAGAGAGGCGAGTACAGACATGGGACCCGATTCAGAAAAGGCGGACAGCATTATAGCAGAAAACTTGTAATCAAATTTCTTTTGCCAATTCCCCTTCGCTATGCTAATATCTACGCCAATGCGCAATGACCAATGCACAATGCACAAATGAAATGACGCGTTGTGCATTGTGCATGAATGATTGTGCATTTCTTTTATGAGCCGACGCCGCGCGCAGCCAGCGCAACCTCTGGAAACACCGACCGAACAATCCAACACGATTCGGATTTATCCGCTTGTCCCCGCACGTGACACGGTGGTTTTTCCGCGTCTCATTTCGCCCATCACGGCGGGACGCGAACGCTCCGTGCGCGCGATTGAAGACGCGATGCTGCGCGACCAAAAAGTTGTGGTGTTTGCGCAAAAAGACCCTGAACTGCAAGAACCAGGGATTGACGATTTGTATCTCGTCGGCACGGTGCTTTCCATCGGACGCATGTTGCGAATGCCCGACGGCACCACAAGCGTTTTGGGACAGGGCGAAGCGCGGGCGCGCCTTTTGGAAATTGTCCAGACCGACCCGTTTATTCAAGTGCGCGTCGCCGAAATCAAGGAGCCGCAAGACAACTCTATCGAAACACAGGCATTGAGCCGCGCCGTGCTCGCACAGTTTGAAAAAATCGTGCGGCTCAACGCCAATTTGCCCGAAGAGGTGTTTGTCGCGGCGATGAATGCCGAAGGCGCGGGCGCGCTCGCCGACCTCATCGGCTCTTCGCTTAATCTTGACATGCTCCCGCGTCAAGAGCTGCTCGAAACCATTGACCCCGTCGAACGCCTGAACAAAATTTCGCGCGTGCTGGAAAACGAACTTCAAGTCCTTGAACTGCAAAGCAAAATTCACAATCAAGTGCAGGAAGAGGTGGACAAGAATCAGCGCGAATATTATTTGCGCGAACAGATGCGCGTGATTCAGCACGAACTGGGCGAAATGGACGCGCAAGCGCGCGACGTACACGAGCTGCGCGAAAAAATTCTCGCCGCCGAAATGCCGGACGAAGCGCGCGCCAAAGCGGAACACGAACTGGAGCGGCTCCAACAAATGCCATTTGGCTCGCCCGAACTTGGCATCATTCGCACGTATCTCGATTGGCTAATTCAACTGCCGTGGAAAACGGCGACGGAGGACAATCTGAATATTCCCGCCGCCGCCAAACTTTTGGACGAACAACATTACGGGCTCAAACGCGCCAAAGAACGCATTTTGGAATACATCGCCGTCCGAAAACTCGCGGCAGAAAAAATGTCCACGCCCGTCTTGTGTTTTGTCGGTCCGCCGGGCACGGGCAAGACTTCGATGGGACGCAGCATTGCCGAAGCGCTCGGCAGAAGTTTTGTGCGCGTTTCGCTCGGCGGCGTGCGCGACGAAGCCGAAATTCGCGGACATCGCCGCACCTATATCGGCGCGCTGCCCGGACGCGTCATTCAAACCATGAAACGCGCCAAGTCCATCAATCCCGTTTTCATGCTCGACGAGATTGACAAAGTAGGCGCGGATTTTCGCGGCGACCCCAGCGCGGCGCTTTTGGAAGTGCTTGACCCCGAACAAAACAATTCATTCAGCGACCACTATTTAGAAGTGCCGTATGATTTATCGCATGTCATTTTCATCACCACCGCGAATTTGCTCGACCCGATTCCGCCCGCGCTGCTCGACCGCATGGAAGTGATTGAATTTCCCGGCTATATCGAAGAAGAAAAACTCGCCATTGCCAAGCAGTTCATCATTCCGCGCCAGTTGGAACAACACGGGCTCGTCGGCAGACCAAAATTTTCGGACGAAGCGATTCGCACCTTGATTCGCGATTACAGCTATGAAGCCGGTGTTCGCAATCTCGAACGCGAGACGGCGCAAGTGTGCCGCAAAATTGCGCGCGCGGTTGCCGAAGGCAAACCGATTCCCGCAACGGTGGGCAAAGAATCCCTGTACAAGTATCTCGGTCCCGCAAAATTTTCGTACGGCATGAAAGAAGAACAAGACCAAATCGGCGTCGCGACCGGACTCGCCGTAACGAGCGCCGGCGGCGATACGATGGCAATTGAAGTGACGCTCATGCCGGGCAAAGGCGGGCTGATGCTCACCGGGCAATTGGGTGAAGTGATGCAGGAATCCGCGCAAGCGGCGCTTTCTTATGCGCGCACCAATGCGAAACCATTGGGGCTGCGAAGCGATTTTGATAAACTCGACATTCACATTCACGTCCCCGAAGGCGCCATCCCAAAGGACGGACCTTCGGCGGGCATCACCATCGCCACCGCGCTCGTTTCCGCCTTGTCACAACGCGCCGTACACAAGGATGTGGGCTTTACCGGAGAAATTACTTTGCGCGGGCGCGTGCTGCCCATTGGCGGCTTGCGCGAAAAAGTTATCGCCGCGCATCGCGCCGGGTTGAAAACACTCGTCATTCCCAAAAAGAATAAAAAAGATTTGGTAGATTTGCCGCGCCGCGTCCAGCGTAATCTGAATCTGATTCTCGTCGAAAGCATGGACGAGGTACTGCCCGTTGCGTTGACACCAACGCAAACGCCCATGCCCAAGCGCGCGCCCGCGCGGCGCAAGCCGAACGCGCGCGGCGCGCACGTCGCGGTATAAATTCTAAAAATGAAAAACGCGTAGAGCAAGGCATTTACCAATGCCTTGACGCGTAACGTGATTCCTTGAACAACTATCCACCTCAATTACCCCCCCCCCCTTCGGGCGGCTATAACCCCGGCGGTTACAATCCGTTCAATCCTTATCAAGGATACGACCCCGGCGCGGACTATATCCCGTGGCTGCCCGGACGCCAGAGTCCGCGTTTTTTGCCGCTCTTGATTATTGCCGCCGCGATTTTGCTTTGCAGCTGTTGTTCGTTTTTGGCTGGTACGATTTTTGGTATCGAACTGCCCGGGCTCGTCGCGCCCTCCTCCGCAGCTTCGCCCAATGACAATCCAGACCAAACGACACCCGAAGACACGCCGACGCCCGAAAGTTTTCACTGGCGCGTCATTTATCCGCAGACCTAAATTCTTCAGACCCGGCTCCAGTCGGGTTTGAAATTTTTCTGACATGGAGACCTTTGACATCCAAGCCCTGTACGAACGCGGACCGGGCGACACTCTCGCGTTTGAAACGGACACTGCGCCGGTCTTGCGTCTCGCCGAAACGTTCTCCGCACTCGCCAATGCTCAAGGCGGAACGGTCCTGCTCGGCATTGACCCCGCGAGCGAAAGCATCAAAGGCATCCGCGACTTGGATGCCGCGCGCGAAAAAGCATTAGCGGCGGGTCTGCGCTGTGAACCGCCGCTGGTTCTGCCGCGTCCCGCCACCGTGATGCTCGAAGGCAAACCACTGCTGCTGGTCACAATTCCGTCCGGCTTGCCGCACGCCTACGCGCTGCGCGGCAAGTACATGGAACGCGACGGCAAAAAAAATCGCGCGCTCGGTCCGCGCCAACTGCGCGATTTACTGCGCCAACGCGGCGAAGGAAATTTTGAAGCGCAAGTGCTGCCGGGCGCGACGCTCGACGATTTGGACCGCGCGCATGTGGACGCGTACGCGAAAATTTTTCTGACCGATGTGAGTTCGCGCAGCCGCTGGGATGAAGGCACGCTCGATTTGTTGTACCGACGCGGCTGTCTCACCAAAGAATCCAGCGCCTATCGTCCAACCGTCGCGGGACTTGTGTTGTTCGGGCGCGAGCCGCAGCGTTTGCTGCCGAGCGCGGAAGTGGTGTTGGTGCGGTATTCGGGTACGGAAATGTCCGACACCTTTATTCGCGAAACTGCGCGCGGTTCACTGCCCGAACAAATTCGCGCGGCGGAAGCATTTCTCGTCGCGAACATGCGCAAGGGCGCGCGCATTCAAGAATTTCGTCGCGAAGAAAAACCAGAGTATCCCCTACCCGCCGTGCGTGAAGTCATCGTCAACGCAATTGCCCATCGCGATTATCAAATTCGCGGCGAGGAAATTCGCGTGCTCATGTTCATGGACCGCATCGAAGTCTATTCGCCCGGACGTTTGCCCGGACACATTACGGTGGAAAATATCGTCGAGGAACGCTTTGCGCGGAATGAAGTGATTGTCCAAGTTCTGACGGACTTGGGGTTTGTGGAACGGCTCGGATACGGTATTGACCGCATCTTGCGCCAAATGAGCGAGGCGGGTCTGCCGAAACCGAAATTTGAAGAAACCGCGAACGGTTTTCGCGTAACGCTGCGCGGCGCGGGGGAACAATTCATTAGCGCCGATTTTGACCGCGAGCGTTATCGCAATCTGCCGCTCAACGAACGGCAAACGGCGGCACTCCAAATTCTGCACAAAACGGGACGCATCGGCAATCGCGATTTAAAAGAATTGTATCCCGACGTGAGTGAAGAAACGATTCGCCGCGATTTGGCGGATTTGGTGGACGCGGGATTGGTCATCAAAATGGGCGACCGGCGCGGGACCTACTATATTCTAAAATAACGCGCCGTTCCAATCGGAACGGCGCGCTCAGTAATAAAAATTAATGCGCGTGTATTCTGCGGCGAGCAGAGGCGCAAGAATTTCACTCGCCGGTGAAACCATATCTTGAAGCAGCCCGTCGCATTTTTGACATGCCCACAATGCGCCGGAAGCATCGTGGAGAAAAAATGCGACCCGCGCGCGCGCCAACCATACCGCCGCCGCGCAATCCGGCATTGTAAACGCAAGCTGTTCCGCGCACTCTTCCAACAGCGTCTGTGCCTGCGCCCAATCTTGTTTCCCCACGCAAATGACCGCGTTGTAGTATTGAACGACCGCGCCGGCTAACGCCACATTAATTCCCCCGCGATACATCGCGCCCAATTTCTGAACTTGCGCCGCGCCGCCGCACCATTCTTGAGCACTCGACCAATCGCCGCGCACACCGCACAGCACCACGCGCTGCAACATTTCACAAACGCCGCGTCCCAAGGCGGGATTGAACACTGCGCGCGCCGGCGGTTTGTTTGGAAAATTTGGGTCACGCGCACGATACGGCACCAGCGCGAACGCAAAAAAAGATTGATGCGTCACCTTGAGCAAAAAAACGCGCCCGAGCGCAAACAGTCCGAGCGCGAGAGTATAGGCGCTTTCACACATCACTCTTCCTCTTCTGCCTCTTCGTTGTTGTGCCCGAACATATCGAGAATCGAACGCGAATCTCTGCCGTACCCGTAACGCCGCTCATAGACCAACAAGCCCAGCGCGCGCATCAATTCGCGCATCGTCGCTTCATCCAAACTGTCGCCCAACGCTTGTTTGACCAATTCCATCCGCCGCGCAAATTCCACCGCGCTCACCGCGCGCGCCTTCATACGCGTTTCCAAACTCTCCGCTTCGGCTTCGGCTTTGAGTTTTTCTACCTGCTTTTCCGTCTCGGCTTCCACCATCAATTTCTTTTGTTTAATTTGCGCCAATTGAAAATCATTCTTGGCATTCTCGATGTCTTGCCGCGCCTGCCGTTCGATTTTTCCTTCTTCGTGGATTTGATGCAGCCACGCGTCATACATTTGTTTTGCCGTTTCGGCAAGGAATGGCGGCGGCGCGATGGAAAGAATGATCACGCTCCGCACTTCGACCCCGATTTCGGCGAGCCGTTCGCGCGTTTCGTCTATCAGGCGTTTGCTCAATTCTTGTACCAGTTCCTTGTGCGGCTGCGCCGCATACACGCGTTTCACCGTATCCACCAAATCCAATCCGTGCAGCTGTGTCGGCGTCACAAAAAAATCCGACAAGGCGAATTGGAGCATCAAGTCGCGCACTTTGATTAACAACAATCGTTTGGTGCGTTCGCGCCAGTCGGGAGTGGACATGACCGCGCGTTGAACGTTTTGCCATTTGGCGCGGTGCGTCTGACTTTC
Organism: Chloroflexota bacterium; assembly: GCA_029778615.1. Lineage (GTDB taxonomy): Bacteria > Chloroflexota > Anaerolineae > UBA4142 > SHND01 > SHND01. The sequence goes on from JAKOPZ010000208.1 coordinate 23,518, forward strand.
GCGGAACGACACGGCGTCCTGAATCACCCAATAAGAAATCACTGCTTTGAGATGCGCTTGCATTCCGTCGAGCGTCCAAAAATCGTCGTCCACTTGAAACGACTGCTGTCTCAAATCCACCGCGCCGACAAACTGCTGGTTCCATTCGTACAAATGCGTGCCGTACTGATACAACACGTAACCGCCGGGCTGCCACAATACGACCGCGCTCGTGCGGTCCACATCCAAATACGCGGGTCCGCGTCCCGTCGTACGCTGTAACGTCAAGTCCAATTGTTCGCGGCGGCGCAAGAGCGTCATGTCCGTGCCTTCGGCGATTTGTCCTTGCCGTATCGCAATCGTCGGCAAATAGTCATAGCCCAGATATTCCTCCAGCAAGTCTGTCGCGGTCTTGAGGTCTTGGACTTGGTACGGTGAGAGGAGCAGCCCCGCACAACGCGCGACAAGCGTTTTCAAAACAAAGCGCGACAACCAAACGCCCACCGCGAGCATGGCGACACCAAAGGCAAGACTGCCCCAACGAAAAGGACCGTCCGGGAGAAAGATTGCGAGGGTCGCGCCGCCAAAGGCAAGCGTGAACGCCGCCGCGATAATCATCACACCCATGTCCGGGGAAATGGAAGAGGGTTTGGGCTGTGGTTTTCTCGGTAAAGTCGGGGAGCGCTTGACCGCTGCGCCGAGTGTGGCTCTCACTGACCGTATGCGTTGCATTGCATACACCGCCCTGGAACAAACAAGATTGCTTTCGGAATGTAGAATAACATATTTGAAAGCGCTTCACAATGGCACTCGCGGCGCGCGCCAGCAGTGAGCAACATGTAGCAAAAAATAGAAATTCATTTATCCCACACTATCCCACACTTATCCCACATAACGCGTAGCAGCGTCCGCACAGGTGTTCTAGGGCGATTTTTTCGAGCATTGATTGTGTGCGCGTGATGCCGCGCAGATTGATTGACAGGGAACTCGCAGCAACTATAATGCGTCTGCATTTTGATTTCTTTGTTTGGAGGTTTGAATTGAAATGGTTTCGCTTTTTTGCCCCCCCCCCCCGAATCTTTCATTTCAATAATTTCTTGCCCCACTGAACGCGCGCCGCCTGCCAATGTGTTGTCCACACAAAACCTGGATAAATTATTGGAGGCATCATGGCAATTGTTCAAACAGTGCGCGTTCTTGTGATTGACCCCAGTTTTATTTTTTATCAAGGTATCCGCCAAGCTCTGGGGTCAAGTCCAACATATCAAATCGAATGGGCGCAAGATTTGAAGTCTCCGCTCACAAGCGGCGAAGGATTTGACCTCGCGTTGATTGGTCCAAGTTTTGACACGCACGCCGCTCTCGAGCTCTGCTGCCAATTGGCGACGCGGAATGAAAAAACAAGAGTTGTCCTCATCAGCCAACACGCCGAGAGTGTGTTGTTCCAAGAAGATGCTTTTTTAGCCGGGGCGTTTGCGTGTCTGCCGTCGTCTGCAAGCCAGCAAGAGTTTCTTGACGCGTTAGAACAAATCTCGCGCGGCGTGCGATTGTTCAGGGAGGAGATTCTTTCGGGAATGTTCCAAGTGGAACCCTTGACGAGACGAGAAATTGAGATACTGGTGCGAATTGCGGCGCGCAAAACAGACAAGGAAATTGCGGACGCACTGTGCATCAGCGTCAACACGGCGCGTAATCATACACAAAATATCTTGAGGAAATTGCAGACAAACGATCGCGAGGCAGCCGTGTGGCGCGCGCGGCTTCGCGGGTGGATTTGAGAGCAACGAGTCTTGAAAAAATAGTGCATGCACTATTGATTCTGAGTGAGCCAACTCGGTAAAATACCTGTAAACCTTATAGGAGGCTCGTTGATGAACCGCAAGATAATGCCTTTATTATTCGCAGGAATCCTAGTCTTGCTTCTCACGATTGCTTGGCTACTACCACTCGCAAATGTAGTTTATGCGAATCTTACCGCGAAAATTTGTGATAGCAATGTGAAATATTGGTGTAGTCAAGTTGACTACGGTCCGAATGGGTCGGGATGGCAAATAAATGGACGCAAGTACTGGGGCGGGTATGGCATAAGTACACCCGGCGGGACAAGTGGAGCCGATAAATGGCAACTCTGGTTATTACGAGATTGGCATGCGCCGAGTGGAACTTGGCAAATTGCTTGGCAGTGTAGCAAACCTTGCGATAACTGGCATGCGAATCCTCAACCGGGGGTTGAAGGACCTTTTTTAAAAGGTCCGACGGGAGCTAACGCGGTTCGCAACTTTAACGCTAGCGTTCAGTTCCAACATAGATACTATCAGGCTCAACCCACCCCACGAACTTTTTGTCAAGGAATTGAGGAGCATTACCTATCTAACGGCACCAGTTATTACAGAGAAGAACTGATTAATTGCAATTAGTCATTCTGCCAAGAAAGAGGAACCCGATGAGAATCACCCAAAATGCACTTCGCCTGCTGCTATTGATTGCGATCGTTCTGCTTTCGATCATAGTAGGCTCAAGTTTGAGTGCTCGGACTGAGTATGAGTGGCCACATTTTTCAATGACTTACCAGATTAAAGGGAGAAGTGGCGTCACTGTCACCAAGCGTTTGACATGGTACAATAAAAACCATTGGATCGATGAAATTATTTCGGATCAAGTCCCTCAAAATGATTCACCTATTGCACCACTGAACTACAGCGGCGCTAAATATGAGTTCAAAAACGGTGAATACATTGTTTATGATCCAATTGCAAACAGTGAAACACGCACCAAAGTAGAACCGGGCGTCATAATGAGCCCAGCAGAATGGCTGGTCCCAGGATATGAACAGTATCTCAAGCAAAATACCGATTTCAAGTCAATCGGGACCACAGAGAATGGTAAACGCGTCTATAGGTATCAAGAACAGCGAATCTGTCGGAAAGATTCACAAGGAAGGTTGTTTGACCCCTCGTGCAACGCATCAGAACAACTGATTACAGAAATTACTTTCGGGGAGCATGAAGTTCCAGTCAAGCGAGTAGAACAAGTGGGTTCAAAGATCACTTTGGAGTGGAAAGTTCTTCAACTCAAATTTGCCCAGTAACTTCAAAAAAGACCGCGCCAACTTTGGCGCGGTCTTTTTATTTCCAGTAAACTTCAATTGGAAGACGTAATTTCGTACGCCACACCACTCACCACGAAAATTACCTTTTCACCAATCGCCACATACTTGCTCCATTCGGGATGCTCTTTCAACAAACCAAAGTACTCTGCACTCCCGAACACAATTTTCGTCGTCGTCATTTTTTCGGGAACAAACATTGTGTCGGTCCACACACCGTTCCGCATGATGAACGCTTTGTCGCCTGCATATTTCACTTTGCCTTCGCTCGACGCGGGCGCGCTCTGCGCTTCTTGCAATGCTTTATTCGTTTGACTCTTGTTCACCGCGTCCGCGCCCGACGCGGGCGCGCTGGTCGGCGAAGGCGCGTTTTGCTGTACCGAACTGCCCGCCGTGGTGCGTCCTTCTTGACTCAACACATCCGCGTCCTCTTGAATCAAGAATGACGTGTACGGCGTCACGATGCCATAGCGAATCGCAAGCGCAACGATTTCGTCCACCGCCTCCTTGTTTTCGCCGTGCAAACGAATTTGCGCGAGCAAGTAGCCAATCTTGCGGGTTGCCCACAACGGCGCAATAAATTCATCGCCGCCCGTTGTTTTGAAATTCAAATCTTCAAACACGTACGACTGCGCGCGTTCGTTAAGGTTGCCGCTCAGGGTAATTTTTGTCGCACCGCCATTTTTGTAGCGTCCCGCCATCACCAACTGCGTGCCCGCAAACAAATCGGGCAGCGGGAACGGATACGCGTCGTACGTTTCGATGCCGCCGAAATCAATTTTCAAATCGGACAACACAGGCGTCGAAACTTGAGCGTAAAAACCCGAAACCGTTTCTTCAATGTTTTCGCCGGGGCGCACGTACGCGCTCGCGCCGCGCTGACGTTCCGCCAACGAATCGAGCAGCACGGTATTCACATCATCGCCTACGCCGAACGTAAACAAACGCACATTACTTGGCGCGTTATTTTTTACGTTTTCGAGAATGCGTTCGGTATTCGTTTCGTCCACCGTCGGCAAACCATCGGTCAAGAAAATCACAATCGTCGGACGCGTTTTGTCCGCCACTGCCAGCGCTTCCAACAGCGCGCGGTTGATATTGGTGGAACCACTCGCCTGAATGTTTTCGACAAAACGGATGGCATCCCCGCGTTCGCTCGCGGGCGAGAGTTTGCCCGGTGCGTACGACACAATGCCCGTTGCAAACGTAATCACACCAAAGCGGTCTTCCGATTTCAACTGCTCCAACACAAATTTCGCCGCGCCGCGCGCTTGAATAATTTTTTCACCGCTCATCGAGCCCGACGTATCGAGCACCAATATCACATCTTTGGCGACAACTTGCTGCTGCTCTACCTGCACTTTCGGATTCACCAACAACAGGAAAAATCCGTCGCTGCCCGAATCGGGCTTGTACGTCAACAGCGTCGCGCCAATGGTGTCTTCGGACACGCTGTGATAGAGCACAAAATCGCGGTCGGGTTTCACGTTGGACGCTTCGTAGCCGATGCGCGCATGAAAATCGTTTTCGCGCGATACAGAAATATTGTGCGTCGGCGAATAGATTGCTTTGAGCGCGGCTTGCGATTTCAAATCAACATTGATGCTCACACTGCCCAACGCCTGCGGCGAAAATTTTTCCGTCGAAAGCGGATAGACATATTTCACCAAACCGTTTTCGATTTTTAGAATCTGCGCGTACGAAATCTCGACGCGTTTTTCTGTATGCGGTTGAATCGGAAAAATGCGCGCCTGAAACGCACCGCGTCCGATGTATTCCAACAGCGCGGGGTCGCGTTGGCGGCGCACAATATTTTCATAAATTTCGCGCGCCTGCTCGCGGTCCAACACTTTTGCCTCCAGCCGCGCGCCATCTACATACATTGCAAAATCGGAAATCGTCGCGTCGGCGGGCAAGGGAAAAATGTATGTCCCTTCCAGAACCGAGTCGCTGTCATTTACAAAGATTTGGTCAATCTTGGTTTGCGCGACCTGATTCTCGATGGTGACCGTAACGTTATGATTTTTTACACGCAGATAGGCGGGGCAAATTCCCGTGTCTGTGGGACGAATACAGCGCGCATTCGGCGGACACGGCGTCGGCGGCGGGGTGTTGATGGTGGGACAGTCAATGACCACCAAACCATCTGCCAAAGCAAAATTGGTTTTGAGCAGAAACAGCGCGCCAACCGCAATCAATGCGAGCGCAATGATGCGTAACGTTCTCATGGCGAATCCTCCTCCATGTAGGGGCAAAGTATTCGTTGGCGCGCCTGCTACAAATCCTTTGCCCTTACCGATATTGTGTTTTGTAAAAACAAGACGCAACGGATTTCGGATTCGTTCCAAAAAAAACGCGCGTGCAGAAAAATTTTCTGCACGCGCGCCGCGCTACTGCGTGGGCATCAGCTTGGAGGTATCACCCAACGCGGGTGTCGCATCCAGGCGTTCCAACAATCGTTCGCCGACGCGACCCGCTTCATCCAAATACTCTTGATGAATTTGGTCAATTGTATCTTCGGGCGTGTGCAACAAATCATAGTTCCGCATAAAGAACACGGTATCTACGCCGCGCCGCGCAAAGGATTCATGGTCACTGCCCGCGTTCGCCGGCATTTGCGCGTTGCGCGCGTCAATGTTCAATTGCGCCGCGCTCGAACGCGCCAGCAAAGCAACATTGCCGTCGCCCATCAAAATCAATGGACCGCTGCCCGCGCCGAGCATATCAAAATTCAACATGGCGCGCATCTTGCGAATTTGCGTTTCGCTCAAGCCGTCCACATACGCGCGCGAGCCGACGAGCCCCAATTCTTCCGCGTCGAACGCGATGAAAATCATCGTGTGCTGCGGCTGTGGTTTGCTCGCCATCACGCGCGCGAGTTCCATGACGGTGGCAGTGCCCGAAGCGTTATCTCCCGCGCCCGGTCCGGCATCTACCGAATCGTAATGCCCGCCAATCACAATCGTTTCGTCGGTCTCGCCGGGCAATGTGCCAATCACATTGTTGCCCGTGCGCTGCACCACTTGCGTATCGCTGGCAATCTGTGCGCGCACCGTTCCTTTGTCCAACAAATTCAAAATGCTTTGTCCCGCCGCGCCGCCGAGCGCGAGCGTGGGAATGGTCACGGGGTCGCGCAATGTGCCGGTAAAACTTTCGGGACGGTCATTAAAAATCAAAATTGCGCGCGCGCCGACCTCTGCCGCGTTTTGCGACTTGGAGGAAAAGGTCAACGTGCCGCGTTTTACCAACGCAATTTTTCCGCGCGCGTTGATTTTGGAGAAATCGTCGCGACTGCCGACGCCCGGCACCAGAACAATTTCGCCGTCCACTTGCCCGCCGACGCTGTATTGAATCGGCTGCGCGTCGAGAGTTTTAGTTTCGGGCGCGGTGAGCCGGACAGTTGTGCCATTGTCCTGCCACCCTTGAAACGTGAACGCTTGACGCGTCACTTGCAGACCGCTCGCTTCAAACTGTTGCGCGATATAGTCCGCGGCCGCCTGCCCGCCCTGCGTTCCCGCGACGCGTTTGCCAATGTCCACCGCAAGTTTGCGATTGTTGGCGTACGCGCGCGCGGCATCGAACGATGTGGGGACCGGCGTTTGCGCGGGCGCGACTGTGCTGATGGGCGTCGGCGAAATTTGCGCGACGGTGACGGTGGGAACTTGTTGCGTCGAACATGCCGCCACACACAGCGCGCTTGCCAAAACCAAAAATGCGAAAAACTTGTTCATGCCATGCCTCGTCCGCAGAGTACCCATCATTAGAATCAAACCGCGTTAAGTGGAAATTAAAACGCCGTTACAATTTCCACAATCTCGCGCGCCGCACGCGTCCAAGAAAAACGTTTGACATTCGCGCGTCCGCCTTCGACCAGCGCCTGACGCAGTGGCTCATCATCCAAAGCAGTTTGGAGCGCGCGCGTCATCGCGCGCACATCACGCGGGTCAAAATACAATGCGCCTTCGCCTGCCACTTCGGGGAGGGACGACGCGTTGGAGCTCACGAGCGGCGTCCCGCACGCTTGCGCCTCCAACGCGGGAAACCCGAATCCTTCATACAACGATGGCACAACCGCGAGTTGTGCGCCGCCGTACAGCGCGGGCAAATCCGCGTCCGGCACATAATCCAAAAATTTCACGCGCGCGTCCAGATTCAATGCGCGCACGCGTTGAAAAATGGAATCGGACAGCCAGCCCTTTTTGCCCACAATGACGAGCGTGTGCGCGTGCGGCAGCGCGGCGAACGCTTCCAACAGACGCGCGTAATTCTTGCGCGGTTGGATTGTGCCGACGCTGATGAGATAGGGCGCCGCGAGCGCGTATTTTGCGCGCACGCGTTCAATTTCGTTTTGCGGCGCCGGTTTGCCAAGAGCCGCGTTGCACGAAGGATAGACGACGCGAATTTTTTCGGACGACGTGCCGTAAAATTTCGCCACATCGTCGCGCGTGGCGTACGAATCCGCAAGGACCACTCGCGCGTTTTGCGCGTTCCAACGCGTGGAAACATCCAAATACGCGCGTGCGAAAAATGGATGCGCGTCGGGGAAAAATTTATACCCAAGGTCGTGAACGGTGACGATGGAATTGCGCGGGTGAATCGGCGGGAGCACATGCGCGGGGACAAACAACGCGTCGGGCGGGCGCATCAGCATTTCAAAAGCCAAACGCGTGTGGGTCCACAAACGCGGAAAGGGCAGCGCGCAGATTTCGTAATTGTTGGTGGGAGGAAAAAAGTTTTGGGATGGATGCGCGCGCGTATAGAGTCGAAAGAACCACGGCGAATCAATTTGCAGCAGCGCCTCAATCAACGCACGCGAATAATATTCCGTCCCCGTCGGCGCATCGCTCAACGCGCGGCTCGCGTCAATTCCCAGAACCGACGAACGACGAACGACGGAGGACGAACGCCGCGCAAACTGTTTTGAAAATCGTATTTCGTCTTGGGTCATTCGTCATTCTTTTCTCTGCGCGCGAAATATTGTAACGCGGGGAGCAAGAATTTTCCGTACACGAACAGCGGAACCACCGCCAAAATCTGTAATGCCGTGAAGCGTCCGATGAAAAATACATAGCCCAAATTTCCCAACAATGCCAACGCGCCAATTGGCAGCGTCCACAACAGCACCAAATCCGCTTGTTGAAAATACGGCAGCGCCAATGCGTTCGTCGCGACGAGCCACACGAAACGTTCGCGGCGCGTGACGCGCAACAACAATGGCGGCAGCCACAACACCAAAACAAAAATGCCAAACCAACGCCAGAGTGAAATACTCGCGCTCGCGTCGGGTGGGTCATTGGCAATACGATTGAGTAATTCAACAACCCAGTTGCCGTACAATAAAAAGGAAAAGGCAACAAACAGAAGCGGCACAACAAAAATTTTGAAACGATTCGTCCAACGTGTTTGCGTCATCAAAATAATCGCTGCCCCCGGCACAAGTCCAACCTGGAATTTTGTCAATGCCAAAATCAATCCCAGTCCCGTCAAATACCAGCGCTCGTGCGCCATTGCCCAGTACATTAACGCCAAACTGCCAACCAACACGCCGGTAATCTGTCCATAAATCAGACTGTAGAACATTTGAAAAGAAACGAGCGCGAACAGCACATTTCCCCCAAACATGCGCGCGGCAAAAAAAACCGCGCCGATGTTCAACAAAGCCCACAGCGCGTGATTGATGACGAGAGGTAGAAAACCCAGTAGCCAAAAAAAGGGCAAAACCCAATAGCCATAATAATAGCCATAATAATCGCCGCGCGCGGCATTGAGATACAAACTCAAATCATAATACGCGCCGCCCGTCTCCATCCGCACCCCTATAAACAAAAACGCGATGGCAATACATAACACGAGCGCAAACACTTCGCCGCGCGTCAACGGGCGACCCAAGCGTTGGTCAATCGTCTGCGCGTCGCCAAAAAAATCCTCAAGCATCCTGCAGCGGCTCTCCTAAAAATTCTTGCAGCGTTTCAAGTGAAATCGCGCCCGCGCGCAGCACGCGCGGCGGCTCGACGGTACAATCTAAAACAGTGGACGGGACGTTGCCGGGCGTTGCGCCGCCGTCGAGAACCAGCGCGATGCGTCCGCCCAAATCATTCAACACATCTTGCGCGGTGCGCGGATTCGCGCCGCCCGAACGGTTCGCGCTCGTCGCGGCGAGGGGGCGTCCGAACGCGCGCACCAGTTCGCGCACCAACGGCGCGTCGGGCAAACGCACACCAATCGTGTTTGTTTCCGCGCACAAGTTCGGCGGCAATTCCGCGCGCGCATTCACTACCAGCGTCAAGCCGCCGGGCCAAAAGCGTTGTGCCAAACGCTGCGCGTACGGCGAAACGTATGCTGCCGCTCTTTCCAAATCGGCGTAATCGCCGATGAGCAGCATAATCGCTTTGGACGAGGGACGGTCTTTGGCGATAAATAATTTTTCCACCGCGCCCGCGTCAAAGCCGTCTGCCGCAATGCCATACACGGTATCCGTCGGAAGCGCGATGACCTCGCCGCGTTGAATCCATTCCAACGCGCGCTGCATCGCATTCGGTGCGTCGGCGCGCAAGACAATCGTTTCCATAACACTTGTATAGTAACGAATTTATTCGTTGCCCCCGGCGCTCATGAATGAATTCGTTACTACAGTTACCGCGTGAATCGAATTTCCACTACGCGGTCGAGTTGCTCCAAATCGCGATGGATTTCTACTTCCGCGAGCGGCAAGACCGCGTTCACCAACTCTTTCGCCGCGTCGCCCTGCTCTTCGCTGATTTCCAAAAAAATGAAACTCGCGCGCGCCATGTGTTGCGGCACTTGGTTCAACAAGCGCCGAATCACGCTCAAGCCGTCCAGTCCCGCAATGGTCGCCACACGCGGTTCGTACTGCCGAATTTCGCGCGGCAGCTGCGCTTCGCGTTCGAGCGGAATGTACGGCAAGTTCGCAGTGAGAATATCAATCGGCGTCGGAATGCCATCGAGCAAATCGGCATTGCGAAATTCGACGCGTTCGGTCAAATTCAAACGCGCCGCGTTCAATTGCGCGACGGCAAGCGCGTCGAGTGAAATATCGGACGCGATAATTTTGGTATCGGACGTATGTCGCGCGAGCGCGAGCGCAATCGCGCCCGAACCCGTGCCTACATCGGCAAGGACAGGTTCGGGATGCGGAATTTTTTTGATGGCACGTAATGCCAATTCGACAACGTGTTCGGTTTCCGGACGCGGTATCAAAACGCGCCGGTCAACCAGCAAATCGAGTCCGTAAAATTCTTGATGTCCGACGATATACGCAATCGGTTCGCCTTGCGCGCGGCGCGCGACCATCCCTGCAAATTGCGCGGCGTCCTTTTCCGAAATCGGTTCGCCCAATTTTGCCAACAGCAGCGCGCGCGAAATCTTTAACGTCTGCGCGAGCAAAATTTCCGCTTCCAAACGCGCGTGCGCGTATCCGTTGCGCGCCCCCAACGCGCGCACCGCAGAGACGAGCACTTCTTGAATGGTTTCGGGATGAGTGATTAACAAGGAACAAGTATCGGATAGTAGGTAGCAGGTAACGCCCACATGATACCTGCTACCTGCTACTTTTACATTTCCACTCGCGCCGCCTTTAATTTTTCCTCTTGGTCCGCGAGTACCAACGCGTCAATGATTTCGTCAATCGCGCCGTCGAGAATGCCGGGAAGATTGTGTTCCGTGAGATTAATGCGGTGGTCCGTGAGGCGGTCTTGGGGAAAATTATACGTACGAATTTTTTCCGCGCGTTCGCCGCTGCCCACCTGCAAACGCCGCGCTTCGGCTGTTTCGCGCTGCTGCTTTTCCAATTCGATTTCGTACAAGCGCGCTTTGAGAAACGACATGGCGCGCAATTTGTTTTGCAATTGCGAACGCTCGTCCTGGACCGCGACGACGATGCCCGTCGGCAGATGCGTGATGCGAACGGCGGTCGCGACTTTTTGCACATTTTGCCCGCCGTGCCCCGACGCGTGATAAATATCAATTTTCAAATCTTCCGGCTTGACCTCCACTTCGATGTCGTCTACTTCTGCCATTACCGCGACCGTCGCCGTGGATGTGTGAATGCGTCCCGACGCTTCGGTGAGCGGCACGCGCTGGACGCGATGCACGCCGCTTTCATATTTCAAACGCGAGAAGGCGCCTTTGCCTTTGATTTCAAAAACGACTTGGCGAAACCCTTTCAGTCCGGTGCGGTTTTCATCCACGAGCGAAACTTTCCAACCCTGTCGTTCCGCATAGCGCGTGTACATCCGATACAAATCCGCCGCAAACAGCGCGGCTTCTTCGCCGCCGGTGCCCGCGCGAATTTCCACGTAAATGTCCTTGTCATCGCGCGGGTCTTTGGGCAGCAGCATCACGCGCATTTCGTCCAACATTTTTTCTTGCCGCGTGCGGAGCTCCTCCGCTTCTTGCTGCGCCAACGCGCGCATTTCCAAATCACTTTCGTCGCGCGCCATCTCTTGCGTGCGTTCGAGCGCCTGCGTCGTCGTCAGGTATTCGCGATATTTTTCCACAAACGGTTCAATGTCGCTCACCTCGCGCGTAATTTCGCGCAAGCGCGTCGGATTGGTCGAGACCGCCGGGTCTTCCATCATTTTGTGTAAATCGTCATAACGTTTCTGGTACGCTGCAAATTTTTCGACAAACACGGGAACCTCTTGATTTTTGATTTATGATTTCGGATTTATGAATTTTTCTTGCGTCTTGCGTCTTGGCGTGAGAATTTTATTTGCGGCGCACCAACTTGACGGCGAGTCCAATTTCATCGCTTTGTAACAGAAACATCGTTACAAAATACGCGCCTCCGCCAATCACAATTCCCCCCAAGAGTAGCAGAAACGAATTCTGCGCGAGCGGCGTCAATTCGTACAACACCAGCGCGACTGCCATCACCACCGCGCCGATGAGCATTTTCAGCGCGCTGGTGGCGATTTGCCTGCCCTCGATGCCGCCCAAACGCGGACGCAGCAAATACAAGAGGGTCAACATTTCCAACGTCGTCGCAATCGAATTCGCGAGCGCGAGCCCACCCTGCCGCAAGGGTCCGAGCAGCGCGAGCGAAAGGAGCACATTTAGCACCACCGAGGCAACGCCAATCCGCACCGGCGTTGCCGTGTCGTGCATTGCATAGAACGCGCGCGTAATCGTTTCCAAACCCGCGTGCGCGAACAGACCCACGGCGAACAATTCTAACGCAATCAATGTCATGTCAGTGGACTGTGTTGTGAACGCGCCGCGCTGCAACAAAATTTGAATGATGGGCCGCGCGAGCAGCATTAGCCCAATCGTCGCAGGAACCGTCAGAAACAACGTCACGCGAAATCCGGTCGAAAACGCGCGCCGCAAACCATTCAAATCATTCGCCGCGAACATGCGCGCGAACGACGGAAACAACACTGTCGCGATAGATTGCGCGATAACTCCAATCGGCAGCAGGATGAGCAGAAACGCATAATTCAACGCGGCGAGCGAACCCGTTGCGAGCGTTGACGCCAGAATGGTATTGACGAGAAAATTAAACTGCACCGCCGCGATGCCCACCGTGCGCGGAATGACCAACTGCACCACCTGCCGTACTCCCGCGTCACGTATGCCCAACCGCGCGGTGTATTGTATCTTGCGACGAATGAGCCACGGCACTTGAATCGCCAGATGCAAAAACGCGCCGACGACGACGCCAACCGCCAAACCATACACGCCGAGCGTTGGCGCGAGCAGCAACGCGCCGGCAATGATAGAGGCATTGTACATCACGGGCGCGGCGGCGGGCAAAAGAAATTCATGCTGCGCGTTCAAGATGCCCATCACGATGCCGCTCACCGCAAACACCGCAGGAGTCAATAACATGACGCGCATCAAACTCGCCGTAAGCTGCTGTTGGTCGGGTGCAAAGCCCACGCCCACGCTCACGCGCACCAAAGGTTCCGCCAACAATGCGGCGAAAACACACAGCGCGGCAACCAACACAAACACCAGATTGATGACTTGGGTTGCCAAACGCCACGCCCCGCGCATGTCCCCTTCGTGGAGCAATTTTGAAAATGGCGGAATGAACGCGGACGCCAGCGCGCCGCCCGCGACGAGATTAAACAACAGGTCAGGAATGCGAAACGCGGCGACGTACGCGTCGAGCGATGCAGAGGTGCCAAACTGATAACTAATCGCAATTTCGCGCACCAGCCCCAACACACGGCTGATGACGAAAAAAAACATCACAATGCCCGTCGAGGTGACAAGATGACGCGTGGTGCGAACGGAATGGGGCGGGGCGCTCATGCGAACGCCGATTATACACCATCCCCCACAGAGCATACACAATTTTGCAATATCAATACTTTCAAGTAAAATTCCGCGTCGTTATCGGTACAGTAAATTCGGAGGAAATCAATTGGCAAATACTGCTTCCGCCCAAAAAGAAATTCGCAAAAATGTGCGCCGCCGCACCCGCAATCGTCTGGTCAAAGCCAAGACGCGCACGGTGACGCGCCGCGCCATCCGCGCGATTGAGAACGGTGAGGCAAACGCGGTAGACGAAATTCGTCAGGCACAAGTCGAACTCGATTCGGCAGCGGCAAAAGGCATCATCCACAAAAATGCCGCCGCGCGCAAAAAGTCGCGGCTCATCAAACGCCTGCGCCAAGCCGCTGCGGCTTGAGCGGCGGATTTGAAAACAGACCTGCTTCGTTGGGAGCAGGTCTGTTTTTTTTACATTTAGGACTTGCGATTAGCTGTCACTTCGAGCGGTTTTTGCGAGAAATCTCACACATCAATACCGAGATTTCTCACTCCGTTCGAAATGACAAGCAAAAGTCCTAACATTAAAAAACGCGCGCAGGTCTTGACTTGGAACAACTGTTCTATTATAATCTTGCCTAGAACATCGGTTCTAAGCACCTCGTTCTGTGTCGTATCTTTAATTGTTCAGGATTCACAGTCCTGTGAAAGGAGTCTTGCCATGACACAGCTGGATGAACACGGCGCGCGCATCCTCAGTTTTGTCGAGCGGTATCAACATCAACATCACCGCTCGCCCACCTACCGCGAAATTGGCGCCGCCATCGGTATCCGTTCGACTGACCATGTCTCGCGTGACTTGCGACGCCTTGTGCGCGACGGCTATATTTCGTTCAAACCGCGCGTGAGCAAAAGTATCGTGTTACTCAAAACCGCAAACGCGCGCTCGCGCCAAACCTCTCTGCCACTTCCATATTTCAACGCGTCGCCAAAAACAATTCCGACAGACGAACTTGCACGTCTTGCCGCCGAATTGTTTGCAGATGAAAAGGACACGTTCCTCTTGCGCGCGCGGGGACAGGCGATGCGCGATGCCACGCTCGACGACGGCGACCTCGTCGTCATCAAGCGTACCGAGAAATTTTGTGATGGCGACATGCTCGCCGTCTATTTGAAACCATCCAAGCGCACCACGTTGCGTCATGTGTATCGTGAAAACGGGCGCCTACGCGTCCAATCCGCCAACCCCGACACACAGCCGCAATATTACAAACCAAGCGATTTGGAAATTCGCGGGACTGTTCTGGCAATTTTACGCAAGCGCGATATGTGAGAATGACGTTTGACATCTGACGTTTCACTACGTCATGCGTCAAACGTCACACGTGCGATGCAAGACGAACTCAAACCCTGCTCGTTTCGCCAAGTGGATAATCACGGTCGCATCCTTTGCCATCTCATCAAAGGCGGCGACCGTGAAGTATCTGTGAACCTGTGCCGCGCCTGCCCCGTTTCACAGATTAATTGTCAACACTTGCGCGCAGGTTTGGAGAAAAAAGTTTCGACGCCCATCACCGTTCGTTTCGCCACCGGACGCGTCGAAGTGTGGGATGACGCGCCGCCGATGATTGATTTCAAACAAGCCGCGTGCGCTGCCAAGACCATGCCCATTCACTCGGCGCGCGATTGCGCGGGGTGTCCGATTCGTCTGCCGAACGTTATTCCGCAAAGCGCGATTCAAGTCGCGCACCGCACAAAACAAAACGCGCCAGTGGTCGCACAAGACGCCATTGCCACCCGAACCATTGCGCCGCCGCGCGCCACGCGCCCAAGCGCGCGTGTGGCACAACCCGTCGCGCAAATGCCTGTGACGCCCGTTGAGCCGACAGCGCAGCCCATTGCGATTGACGTAGGCGCGGCGAATGATTTGATTGCACGCGCGCAAAGCATCGCCGCGCGCAAAGCGCAAGAAAAAAAGCTGCGTGAGGCAGAGCGTCTTGCTGAACAAGAAAACGAACGTGCCGCGCAGCCCGAAGCCAAACCGAAAATTATTCAAATGAAGGCATGGCTCGAATCACAGGTAAACAAGAAACAGCGCGCCGCGCAAGATGCCAAGAACGCGTACAAACCGCAGGCGGTCAATCCGGACGCGGACGGTGTTTCGGATATTGTGTATGCGCCGCTCGGAATGCAAAACGCGCAGGTTTACCAAGAAACAATTGACTATGAGCGCTGTGTGGGATGGACGGACTAGTTATGGGAACGACATGGAATCAAACCGCTCATGCGGGACAATTCAATCCGCGCGTCGGTATGGCACGCGGTCTGCCGCGTGCGGTGAATTTTCTCGCGCTGGCGCGCGAGTTGAGCGCCGACCCGCAGCTGCATGGCGCTCTCCAAGTTTCGGGCACCGCGCTGTTGGGTGTTGCTACAGACGGCGTGCCCCTGATGATTCGGCTCGCTTCGCCGGATGTTACACATGTTTTGATTTCGGGGAGCAAGGGCAGTGGCAAAACAGAAATCGCCCGCACCATTCTTGCATCGCTCGCGCTGTATCAGAAACCGCGTGAGATTCAATTTGTCGTTTGTGCGAGCGATGCGCGCGCGTTTGAATGTGTGGGGCGAGTTCCACACCTTCGCGGTGAAATTGCCACCACGACAGAAGGCGCGCTACAGCATTTGCGTTGGTTGGAGAACGAATTGGAACGGCGCGAAAACGAAAACGGTACGCGCCCGCGACTGGTGGTTGTCATGGACGATTACGCGGAATTTTTGAGGCACGGCGGACGCGAGGTCCAGGTGCATGTCGCGCGGCTGGCGCAGCGCGGGCGCCGCGTGGGCATCTCACTGCTTGTATGTACACCTCAAGCCAACGGAGCAGATTTGGATGCGGGACTGCGCGCGAATTTTCCGGTGCGGCTCATCGGCAAAAATTCAAACAGCCACGATGGCGCGGAAAAACTTGCAGGGCGCGGAGATTTTATTTTGACGGCGGGGGGCGAGCGCGTGCGCTTTCAAGCCGCGCGGCTTGCGCCCGAAGACGTGCCGACTTTGCAATTTCAAGTCCGCGCGAACCATTCGCACAAGCCGGTACCCGATGCCAGACTGCACAGTTTGGTAAAACGTCTGCGCCGCGTGAAATGAATTTCGTCGCGCCGTTCAAGGCGTCGAGAGGAAACCTTATCATGTCCAAAACAGGAATCATGCTGGTCGGCGGACTTGTCATCTCCGCTGTGGTCTATCAATTTTTGCAGCGCGTGCCCGCCGACGCGTTGAATGTTGCATTGGGCGTCATGTGCGGCATCGGCGCGAGCATTCCTGTTTCCGTCGGCTTGCTCCTTGCCTTGATGCGACAGCGCCAACGCTACGAGACGCCGCAAGAATGGAGCGACCCGGAACCCGCGTACCCCACGCAGCCGTCACTGCCGCAACATATTCCGCAGCAGCCCGCGTTGCCCCAGCCGCAAATCATTGTGCTGGCACCGCAAGGAAACCTGGCGCCCGGGCAATTTCCGCAAGGTATGCCGATGCCTGCGCAGTGGTTAAATCAACAAGCATATCCGTTCATGCAAGAACACGCGAACGCGGTGGATGCGCGCGAGTGGCGCATCATCGGCGAAGAATAAACAAAACGCGCGGCGCGCCGCGCGAACTCGATGCGCGCCGAAACTTTTCAGGAGGAAATCATGTTACGCACCGAATCTCTTGCACAACTGCCGCGCGTCGGCGCGGGCACCCGGTCTCTTCGCAGCGGCGCGTCCAAGACCCGCCGCGCGCGACAGCCGCGCAACGACGCCGTCGAAATTGTGGAAAAACGCTTTGGCTATTTCCCACACCGCTTTCACTGGCGTGGACATACGCATCAGGTGCAGGCAGTCGAGCGCACATGGACGAAAATGGGACGCGCGGCGCAATTGTGTTTTCGCGTGCGCTGCGGCGAAGGAACTTTTGATTTGACGCAAAATGTTAAAACCAATATCTGGTCGTTGTCAGTGGTGCAATTGCACTCGTAAAGCACGGAACAAAACCAAACGCGATCTCAAGAATCGCACGTTCCGCAACAACAATTCACACAGGGAGGACACCTATGAAATCCGGTTTGTTGTGGTATGACAATTCAAGCAAATCCATTTCGGACAAAATCGAAGCCGCCGCGCGTCGTTACAAAGAAAAATTTGGCGCGCCGCCTGACATGTGTTTCGTCAATCCAAACGATTTGGAAAATGCCAAAGCGAAACCGAATGTGAAAATTCACATCGCCACCAAAACAACCATTATGCCCAACCACATTTGGCTCGGCATGAGCAAGTAAAACAAAACTCCACACAAAATTTTTTGTGTGGAGTTTTTCTTTTGCAACTTGGTTTCAGTGCTATAGCTCAGGGTTGACGATTGCCGCCGTCGTCCTTGCCACCGCCGTCGTTATTGTCTCCGCCATTATCGCCGTTGTTTCCACTGTTGCTGTCGCCCTTTTCTTTTTCACTACTCTTGCCGCCATCCTCTTTGACTTTGCCTGCATCATTCTTTTTGTCGCTGTTGTCATTTTTGGAAGCATCCTCGTTGCTCTTGCTGTTCTCGCTGTTTCCCTTGTCCTCGCTGCCCTTGCCGCTCTGGTCCTCATTCGCTTGTGGCGTTTCCGTTTCTTGATGTTCTTCCGTCACGACCGACGGCGCGGTACGTGAGGGCAGTCCCGCGCGGGTTGGCGTCTCTTCGTCGGCGTCTTGGAACATTTCAGTTGGCGATTCAGATTCTTGCTCGCCCGGCACTTGAGTAGTTTCCACAAAGAGTAAAGGGGTCAGCGTGGATGTGTTCGCCGGCGTTTGCGTCGGCTCGTTCGTCGGTATCGGACTCGGCGTCAAAAATTCAAACGGATTCAATTCCGGACCAATTTGCGCGTCGGGCGATGCCGCGTACGTGGCGACGCCTTGCAAAAGTTTTTCGGTTTGCTCCAAACGCGCACGGTCATCCGGCGACGCGTTCACGGCAAGCTGCTTGACGATTTGTTGTTGACGCATTGCCAGCGCCGTCAAGTTTTGAAGCAGCGCGACGCGCTCGTCGCCGCGCGTGCCCGCCAACTCTGCCAGCGCGCGCAAAATGCTGTCGTCCACTGCATCAAGATACGCCGGGTCAACGCGTTCGCCGCCCGCCAGCAATCGCTGTACTTCGTCCAAACGCGTGTTGGCAAAATTCATCCATAACCGCGCGCGCTCGGCATTTGTATTTTGAAAAAAGAGCTGTCCGCCCTCGCCAAAGCGTTTGAACGGATACAAGAATGTGCCCGGCAGTGCATCCGCCGCCGCGCTGCTCACGCCGTTCGCCACAATAACGACGACCAACACCACCGCACTCAGCAATGCCCAACGCGGCGCGCGGAACAACCACGCGAATGGATTGGGACGACGCGCGGCGCGTTTTTGCGCGGCGGCGGCGCGCAATGCTTGAATGCCTTGTGTGCGCGCGGCATTGGAAAGACGCGGCGATTCTTCGGCGGCAAGGCGCGCAAATTCATGCGCCACCTGTTCATCGCCGCTGGCATATTCCACTGCATCGAGGTTGCCTGACAACAGACGGTCAATCTGTGCGTCCAGCCACTCATCACGCTCGCGATTTTCGTTACGGTTAGACATTGCTCACGCCAATTCTACTCGTCATGCCATTTCGTCACTGTGCCCGCGCTCCAAAAGCCGCGCCATCGCGGCAAGCCCGCGCCGCTGTAACGCTTTGATTGCCATTTCAGTCTTGCCCATCATTTTGGCAATTTGCGCGCTGGTGAATCCCTCTTCAAAACGCATCAACAGCACCGTTTGTTGTTCTTCGGTCAATCGCGCCAACGCGTTTTGTAAATCCACCCGCGTCAAATGCAAATTCAAATCAAATGCCTCATCCGGCAAATCCGCTTCCGCATCTTCCGACAGCGGCTCTGCCGCGCGAATCTTTTGGCGGCGATAATCGTCAATCACCATATTCCGCGCAATTGTAAAAATCCAGCCGGTTAGCACCAACGCCGCGTCGTCGCCGCTCGGACGAAAGCGTTCCACACTTTCCAGCATCCGCACAAACACTTCATTGGTCAACTCTTCGGCACGCGGGCGGTCCTGCACGCGATAATAAATAAATCGAAAAACGCGGTCACTAAAAAGATGGTAAATTTGTGTGAGCGCGCGTTCTTCGTACTGTTGGGCGCGCCGCAGCAACTCGCGCGCGTCCTGCTGCGACAAGAGTTGATGAAGTGTATCCGACTCGTTTCCGGGCGCGAGCGCCTGTGCCAACATGAATTTGTCTTTCATACATCAAAACGCACGCGCAGCGGAAAAAGATACCGCTCGCGCGCCGTCCATTCCATCTGCTTATCTTAACTCACACTTGGAAATTGCCAAGATGTCCCATGTCCCATTTCAAGGCAACTGCAAAGTCGCGCCAATTGTCATTTCGAGCGGATGCGAGAAATCTCAACCTTTCGTGACAAATGAGATTTCTCACAGAGTTTACCCCGAAGGATTGAGGGGTTCGAAATGACATATCCTTGTCAAGGGACTTTGCAGTCGCCTTGATGTCCCATGTCCCATTTATTCGCGGCAAACCATCAAGCGGCAATTGAGTTGTGCTACAATATCGCGTATGCGGCGAATCGAAATCGGCGGCATCATTTTTTACCAATCGGAAAAATTGAATGCGTTTGCCAACGTGGTACACGCGGTGACCACACGTCACGGCGGAGTGAGCCCCGCCCCTTTTCACACCCTGAATTTGAGCGCGCACGTGGGCGATGAGCCCGCGCGCGTGGACGAGAACTTGATGCGTTTGCATCACGCGCTGGGGCTCGCGCGTGAAGCGACAGTGGATGCGAGTCAGGCGCAAGCAGACCGCGTGGCGCAGGTTACAGCGCAGGAACGCGGCACACGCGTAAAAGGGGTTGACGCGTTGATTACCAACGAACGCGGCATTCCGTTAATGCTCCGCTTTGCGGACTGTGTGCCCATCCTGTTATACGACCCCGCGCATCATGCCATCGGCATTGCCCATGCCGGATGGCGCGGCACCGTCGCTCAAGTGTTGACGCATACAGTGAACGCGATGCGCGACGCGTTTGAAACAAACCCGCGCGGGTTGGTGGCGTGCATCGGTCCTTCCATCGGTCCGTGTTGTTATGAGATTGGCGCGGACGTGATTGCACAGGTGGAGCGCGCGTATCCTGATACACACGAAACGCTCTTGCCAAGAAATGGAGCGACCCACTTGAATCTTTGGAATGCGAACGCCGTGCAGCTGCACGCGCTGGGCGTAGAACAAATCGAAATTGCAGGCGTTTGCACTGCCGACCACACACACGATTTTTATTCGTGGCGGCGCGAAAACGCCCATACCGGACGCTTTGGCGCAATCATCGCGCTCACGTAACCTGGTCCTTGCGACGACGTAAACGTGAACACGCCGGCAAGGATAATGTTACCCACTATTGAATCGAATGTCTGTTGCCGAAAATCTAACGCGCGTTCGCGAGCAAATCGAAAATGCTGCGCGGCGCGCCGGACGGAATCCGAATGAAATCAAGCTCGTCGCCGTCAGCAAAACGTTTCCGCTCACCTCTATTGTGGAAGCATTTCGCGCGGGCGCGACGGATATTGGCGAGAACCGCGTTGAAGAAGCCGCCGAAAAAATACCGCAGGTTAAAGAACTGCTCGGCGCGGACAAGCTGCGTTGGCATTTGATTGGGCACTTGCAGCGCCGCAAGGCGCGCGACGCGATTGCGTTGTTCGATGTCGTGCAGTCTGTAGATACACTGCGCCTCGCCGAAACGATGAATCGCGCCGCAACCGACCAGCGCAAAGCGGTCCCCATTTTGCTGCAAGTGAACATTGGCAATGACCCGCACAAATTCGGTTTTGACCTCAACGCGCGCGATGCGTTTTTACGCGATGTGGAAAAAATCACCGCTTTACCCAACGTGCGCGCGCAGGGACTGATGACCATCGGTCCGTTGGTTCCCAGCGCCCAAGACGCGCGCCCTTTTTTTCGCGCGCTGCGCGAATTACGCGATGAATTGGCGCGGCGTTTTCCGCACGCGCGTTGGGATGAACTCTCGATGGGCATGACGGACGATTATGCCGTCGCGATTGAGGAGGGCGCGACCATTGTTCGCATCGGTCGCGCAATCTTTGGACAACGCACTGTGGCGTAACAAACCTTCTCGCGCAACGGTCAAGTTTGCGCGAGAATATTTGTTACCCGGATTTTGGAGCAACGAACGTGGACGTCGGGCAAATCCTTTACACCACGATTCAAATGTTTTTTGATATTCTCTTTCTGTTGATTCTGGTGCGCATTCTGCTTTCGTTTTTCCCACAATTTCGCGCGAATCAAATTGCGGAACTGGTGTACGGCGTCACGGAACCGATTCTCGCGCCGTTCCAACGCATCATTCCACCGATAGGGATGCTCGACATCAGTCCAATGGTCGCGATGATTGTGATGGGCGTCTTGCAACAAATTCTTTTGTTTCTTGTCGCCAACGCCTTTGGGTTGGTGGTGCAGTGAATTTGGACTTGCAACTCCTTCGCGCGCTTTTGATTGATATGGACGGCGTGCTGTGGGTGGGCAATCAAGCGCTCCCCGGCGTCGCCGCATTGTTATCGTTTCTCGACGCGCATCAAATTCGCTACGTCCTCGTTTCAAATAATGCCACCCGCCGCGCCGATTACACCGTCGCGCGGATGAAGGAGATGGGGATTGCGGTTTCGCCCGCAGACATTCTAACGACCGCCGACGCGACGCCGCGTTGGTTGACGCAAAAAATGCCGGAGGTCAAACGCGTCTATGTAATTGGCGAAAGCGCGCTGTGCGACGCCTTGCGCGAGGCGAATATCGAAATCGTAGAACGCGCGGCAGATGCCGTCGTCGTTGGTCTGGACCGCGAGCTGACGTATGAAAAATTGAAACGCGCCACGCTCGAAATTCGCAGCGGCGCAAAATTTATCGCGACGAACGCCGACCGCACGCTGCCAACGGAAGAAGGTTTAACACCGGGTTCAGGTTCGCTTATTGCGGCGTTAATCGCGGCAACGGATACTGAGCCGTTAGTGATTGGCAAACCCGCGCGTCCGATGTTCGACCTCGCGTTGGAAATGACGAGAACCTCTATTCAAGAGACCGCCATGCTGGGCGACCGTTTGGATACAGACATTGACGGCGCAGCGGACATTGGTTTGAAAACCATCTTGGTACTCACAGGCGTTTCCACCCGCGCGGAAGCACAACAAAATCGCGTGAAACCGGATTTGATTGTGCAGGATTTGCCCACGCTCACACGACGTTGGGCAGAATCCTATTGACTATTCAGTTTGCGCGACTATACTTGGTTTCACAGCGTCAAGCATCGAGGCACGACCCATGTTTTTCTTTGACCCACTTTATTTCGTTATTGCGCTGCCGGGGTTGTTGTTGACACTCTGGGCGCAGTGGCGCGTCAACTCCACTTATAACAAATTTACCCAAGTCCGCAACGCGCGGGGCATGACCGGCGTGGAAGCGGCGGACATTTTGATTCGGCAAGCGGGCTTGCAGGGCGCGGTAGATGTGCAAGGCACCCCCGGTAAATTGTCCGACCATTATGACCCGGGCAAGCGCACGCTGTTTCTTTCACCCGAAGTTGCGCGCGGCGCGTCCGTCGCGGCGGTGGGTATTACCGCGCATGAATTGGGACATGCGATGCAGCACGCGCAAAATTTTGGACCGCTGAATTTTCGCATGGCGATTGTGCCGATTGTGAATCTCGGCTCCTCACTCGGCTATATCGTTTTCTTTCTCGGCTTTTGTCTCGCCACGCAAGCGCAAGGTTCATCCCTCTTGATGTGGCTTGGCATTTTGCTCCTGTCGGGGACCGCACTTTTTTCACTGGTCACCCTGCCCGTCGAGTTTGACGCGAGCAATCGCGCGATGAAAATGTTGGAACAGAGTGGACTGCTTGTGCCGCAAGAATTGCAAGGCGCGCGTTCGGTATTGAGCGCTGCCGCGTGGACCTATGTCGCCGCTGCCGCCAGCACATTATTAAACTTGCTGTATTATGTGATGTTGGCAAATCGCGCGTCGCGCAGGTGAATGTGACGGAAAAGCAGATTGACCTTTTGAGTCTTGATACACATGAATTGACCGGCTTGATTCAGAGTTGGAACGAGCCGGTTTATCGTGTTAGTCAAATTCAAAAATGGCTGTATCACGAGCTGGTGGACAGTTTCGACGCAATGTCGAATTTGCCCCGCGCGCTGCGCGCGCGCCTGCGCCAAGAAACGACGCTCGAAAGTTTGAAACTCATTGCCGCGCAAGATTCCGCCGATGGACTCACGCGCAAAGCATTGTTTCAAATGGCGGATGGGCAAACAGTGGAGACGGTGTTGATGCGTTATCTCGACGCGCCGGGTTCTCCTGAAGATTCGACCGACCCGCCGAATATTGCGCGGCGCACTGTTTGTATTTCAACCCAAGTCGGTTGTCCGGTCGGTTGTCCTTTTTGCGAAACGGGACAGGCGGGCTATATTCGCAACCTCACGCTCGGACAAGTTGTCGCACAGGTACTGTATTTTGCGCGCGAACAAAAACGCCAAGGGTATGCTACACCGCTGACGAACATTGTGATTATGGGAATGGGCGAACCGTTCATGAAATTTAATGTGACGTGGCGCGCGATTGAAGCATTCACCGACCCGGCGCGTTTGGGAATGGGCGCGCGGCGCATTACCGTTTCCACATCCGGTTACGTGGACGGCATTCGCGCGTTGATAGAAAAACATTCGCAAGTGAATCTCGCCATTTCTCTCCACGCGCCCGACGACGCACTGCGCGACGAACTCGTGCCGGTGAATCGAAAATATCCCTTGCGCGAATTGATGCAAGCATGTCGCGATTATGTGCGCGCAACGCATCGGCGCGTGACCTTTGAATACGCGTTGATGGATGGCATCAACGACAGCCCCGCGCAAGCGCAAGCCGTGGCGCAGTTGCTTGCCGGTTTGTTGTGCCACGTAAATTTGATTCCGTTGAATCCGACCAGCGCGTCTCCATATCAACGTTCCCCTTACAAACGCGTTTTGGAATTTCAACGCGTGCTGAATCAAGCAAACATTCCAACCACGCTGCGCGTGGAAAAAGGCATCGAAATCGCGGCGGGCTGTGGTCAGTTACGGCAACAGGTCACGGGGCGCAAACTGCAAACCGACAAGAACGTCGAGTTACAACCTGTGACGTGAGACCTGCATCTTGGCACTTGACTCGTAACTTGCTGAATCATGCGACCTCTCAAAATTGCCCCTTCGATTCTTGCTTCGGATTTTGCGCGGCTCGGCGCGCAAGTGGCGGAAGCGACGCAAGGCGGCGCGGACTATATTCACATTGACGTCATGGACGGACATTTTGTCCCGAACTTGACGTTAGGTCCCGTAATCGTCCGCGCGATTCGTCCGTACTCGCGCTTGCCCTTTGATGTACACTTGATGATTGAAAATCCCGAACGCTATGTCAAGAGTTTTGTCGAGGCAGGTGCGAACCGGGTCACAGTCCACGTCGAAGCGTGTACCCATTTGCATCGTGTGATTGACCACATTCACAGTTTCAACGTCGACGCGGGTGTGGCAATCAATCCCGCGACGCCGTTGGTGATGCTGGAAGAAATTTTAGCGTTCGTGCAGCAAGTGAACGTGATGACCGTGAACCCCGGTTTTGGCGGGCAAGTGTTTGTAATCGAAATGTTGGAAAAAATTGCGCGCTTGCGCGCTATGATTGAGACGCGCCAATTGGATGTGGATATTGAGGTGGATGGAGGCGTAGATTTGGAGACCGCGCCGCGTTGTGTGGAGGCGGGCGCGAATGTGCTGATTGCGGGAACGTCCATTTTCGCGGGCGACGGGACGATTGGGGAAAAAATTGACGCACTGCGTCATGCCGCCCCAAAAACACAACGCGCGCCAATGGCGCGCGTTCGCTCCAAAACAAAAACTGCGTAACGGGTTACGCAGTTTTTGTCAGCGATTTGGCAAATTTGCCTTTGTTGGTTTTGTTGAGCGTGCGGACACAGCTCGCACACACTCGCAAATGTTGTTCTTTGCCATTTACCAGAATGTGGCGATATGCCAAATTTGGCAAAAAGCGCCGTGGGGTGGCTTTTTTGGAAAATGAAACCGCCCGTCCAAATTGCGGACCTTTACCGCATAGTTCACAACGTTGCGCCATCGGACATTACTCCATTCTTGCGTAGCACGGCGCGCGATGCGCTGCTACAAATTCAGTGCCAAAAAGTTCGCAGGCAATAAAAAAGCGCCAGACTTTCGGCGGGCACCATCTTAGCATGAACCTTGGGTTGGCGCAAATTTTGCGCCGCTCTTTTGCACATGACGGAACCGTATCTCGGACGCATTGAAATTTCGACCCATGCGCTGCAAAGCATGGCAGGACTCGTCGCGCTGGAAAGTTACGGCGTCGTCGGCATGGCGCCCAAAGACTCGCGCGAGTACATGGCGGCGCTTTTGCCGCGCGCCAAGTTTCGGCGCGGCGTGGATGTGAAATACGACGCGGGGCAGCTTGTGATTGATTTGTTTGTGATTGTCGAATACGGCACGCGTATTAGCGAGGTCGCGCAAGGCATCAAAAATCGCGTAAAATATACCGTCGAGCGCGACACCCGGATTCCCGTCGCGCAAGTGAACGTCCACGTGCGGGGCTTGCGTGTGAGCAACGACGCGTAAGGCATCGTCGAGGACAAACCAGCAGACTTGTGGCGCGGCAAGTTCAAAAGTGACATTGTATTGGATGCTCAATCAGAACGACCGCCTCTGCGTGAGGTGGATGGCACGGAATTAAAAAAAATGTTTGGCGCGGGCGCGGCATGGCTCGAACAAAACGCGCCATTTGTGAATTCGTTGAATGTCTTTCCGGTGCCGGATGGTGACACGGGGACCAACATGCTTCTCACCATGCAGGCGGCGATGCAAGAAGCCAACGCGCTCGGCTCGCCCACCGCGGGAGAAGTCGGCGCCGCGTTATCGCGCGGCGCGCTGCTCGGGGCGCGCGGCAATTCGGGCGTGATTCTGTCGCAGGTCCTGCGCGGTTTTACACGCGGCATTGACAAGCGCGAAAAAATTGATGCGCGCACGTTCGCGGATGCGATTGTCGAAGGCGGACACACAGCATACAAAGGTGTGGTAAAACCTGTGGAAGGCACAATGCTCACCGTCATCCGCGAAGCGGGCGACCGCGCGGTGGTCGCTGCCGCGCAGTCGGACGATATTCGCCATGTGCTTGCCGAAACATATCGCGCGGCGCAAACGGCAGTCAAGCGCACGCCAGAGCTTTTGCCCGTGCTCAAAGAGGCAGGCGTCGTGGATGCGGGGGGTCAGGGACTCGCTCTGATTTTTGAAGGCGCGCTAAAATATCTGGACGGGGAAAAATTGGAAAGCAGTGCAGCCATGCCGATCGCGCAGAATCTCGAAAACCTCGCGGTGACAGAGGGCTTTGGCTATGATATCCAATTTCACATTCGGGGCACCGCTTTGGACGTGGACAAAATCCGCGCACAGATTGCGGCGATGGGCGAGTCCGCATTGATTGTGGGCGACGAGTCACTCGTCAAAGTCCATGTCCACGCCTTGAATCCGGGCGATATTATCAAGTATGGCGCCGAACAAGGTCCACTCGTAAACATTATCATCGAAAACATGCAAGCACAGTATGTTGATTTTATGGCGGGCAACACGGCGGATATGCGCGTCGGCGCGGAAAATCTCGGCGCGATTTTGCCGCGCGCTGTGTACATCACGAAACCAACGGATGAAGTCACCGGCGTCGCGACCATCGCCGTCGCACCGGGCAAAGGGTTGCGGCAAATTTTTGAATCGCTCGGCGTCAGCGCGGTCGTGAACGGCGGTCCCACAATGAATCCGAGCGCGCGCGATTTGTTGGAGGCGCTGCGCAGTGTCCGCGCCCAAGAAATTATTTTGCTGCCGAACGACAAAAATATAATTCCCGCCGCGCAGCAGGTGCAACAGCTCACCGACAAAACGGTGCGCGTCGTTCCTTCGCGCACGGTGCCGCAAGGACTCGCCGCGCTGCTCGCGTTCAATTTTCAGGGCGACCTGGAAACGAACGTGCACAATATGAACGCCGCACTCCCGCGCATCCGCACAGTCGAAATTACGCGCGCGGTGCGCGCGGCGCACATTAACGGCATTGCCGTCGCAGAGGGCAAGCCCATCGCGCTCGTGGATGGCGACCTCGCGCGCGCGGGCAACGACTTGGGCGAACTCGTGGTCGAGATTCTCGCGCAGGTCGGCGCGGCGACAAGCGAAATTATCACCCTCTATTACGGCGCCGAAGTCACGCCTGCCGCCGCGCAAGAAATGTATTCGCGTGTTCAGCACAAGTTTCCGGAACAAGAGATTGAAGTCCACGAAGGCGGGCAACCGCTCTATCCGTACATCATTTCGATAGAATGACGAATGACCCAAGACGAATGACGCAAATCACGCGTTCCGTCTTGCGTCGTTCGTCCTTTGTCGTCCGTCGCAACACATGCCCCAAGTCAAAATCATTACCGACAGCACTGCCGAAATTTCGCCGGAATTGGCGGAAGCGCTCGGCATCACCGTCCTGCCGCTGACCATTCGACTCGGCAACAAATCGTACCGCGAAGGCATAGATTTGAATGCCAAAGAATTTTTTGCTAAACTCGCACGCACGAACGCGACCCCGGTCCTCATTCCTCCGTCCGTCGCGCAGTTTGAACAAATTCTTGACGATTCGCTCAAACAGACCGACGAAGTGGTCATGATTTTCAATTCGTCAAAATTGTCCAAAACCTTTGGCAACGCGCACCGCGCCGCCATGCCGCTGATGGGACGCGCCAAAATTCGCGTCATTGATTCGCAGCTCATTTCGACAGGGCTCGGCATGATTGTGACCAGCGCGGCGCGCGCCGCCCAACAAGGCGCGGATGTGGACCAGGTGGTGCGCCTCACGCGCGGTTTGATTCCGCGCACGTATATTGCCGCGTTCGCCGACACGCTCGATTATCTTGAACGCAGCGGGCGCATTCGCAAAGCACAAGCCATTCTCGGCACCTTTCTCAATATCAAGCCCCTTTTGATTTTGGAAGAAGGCGAGATTGTGGTGCTCGAAAAAGTTCGCACGCGCACCAAAGCGGTAGAAAAGCTGGTCGAGTTTATTATCGAATTCACGCACATTGAAAAAATGGATGTACTCCACTCGACCACACCCGAAGACGTGGCGATGTTAATTGAACAAGTCAACCTTCAACTTCCTAACCTCGACATGAAGGTGGAACTCTATGGTCCTTCGCTCGGCGCGTTTCTCGGACCCGGCGCGCTGGGCGTAGTCGTGTATGAAGGAATGTAAAGGAACTGCACAATGGTCAGTGCGCAACGCGCCGCGTTGCATTGTGCATTGTGCATTCTGCGTCGAGCATTGATTCATGTCCCAAGTCCGCATCGTTACCGATTCGCTGTCAGATATTCCCGATGACATCGCGCAAGAGCTGGATATTGTGCGCGTGCCGTGTTACATTCATTTCGGCGACGAAAGTTTTCGCGACCGCGTAGATTTGTCGCCCACTGAATTCTATCGCAAGCTCCAAACGAGTCCTATCGTACCTTCCACCTCCCAAGCATCACCGGGCACATTTCTCGATATCTTTGGCGAATTGTCCAACACGACAAATCAAGTCTATTCGATTCACAGCGTCAAGACGCTGACGGGGATGTACAATTCCGCGCGGCTTGCCACCGAAGCGCTTACGACTGCCGACCCGCTCGGAATGCAAATCCAAGTGGTGGACTCGCAAGCAACCTCAATGGGTCTGGGCTGGCTGGCAATTTATGCCGCGCGCGCGGCGCGTTACGGTTACGCGTTGGATGAAATCACGGAACTGATTGCCGATGTGATTCCGCGCACGCATTGTATTGCGATGCTGGATACGCTGGATTATGCGGTACGCGGCGGACGGCTCGGCAAAGGCGCGGCGCTTGTCGGCGGCTTGTTGAATGTGAAACCGATTATTTCACTCGTCAGCGGCGAAGTGTTGCTCGTGGAAAAAATCCGCACCCAAAAACGCGCCGTCGAACGCATCGCAGATATTGTGCTCGGTTCCGGTCCGATTCAGGAATTGGCAATCATTCACGCCGCCGCGCCCGAGATGGCGGAAGCGTTGCGAAAACATTTCGCGGAAACGTGGTTCGAAGAACAAATCATGGTGTGCGAAACCGGTCCTGTCATTGGCGCGCACACCGGACCCGGCGCGGTGGGTGTTGCATGGGTGAATGGAAAATATTAGCGTAGTAACGAATTTATTCGTTATGGCTACCGGCGAATAAATGCGCTACTGCGAAAATGAATGTCGAACTTTAGCGAACTCGCAAAAATTCTCGCGCACGAACAAGCCAAGGGCTGCAACAATTCGAGTGTGATTGGCGGAGTTGAAAAATTTGTTGAAAACTGGGCACAACGCACACGGAATACAGAGAACAGTACAAGCGTCCAACAAATCGTTGACATCCTCAGGGGCTATGCGGAAGCGCAACCCGAACAGCGCAAAGCATTGATTCAACGCGCCGTTTCTGCCGCGCGCCAAGCTGACCCCGCGCCCGCACGCACCGCGCCGCCGCCCAAACGCGAGGCAGTACGGCACAAACCACCGACGAAACCACACCGCGCGCCCGCGCCGTTGCCAATCGAGCTGCGCCGAGACGATTCGCCCTTGCCGGTCGCCGAACCCATTCCCGAAGGAGACGCCGACGAGGACGAACCACTGCCGTCCAAACCGATGCGCGTTGATTTTGGACTCGACGCGGAAGTAGAAAAAGTGGACGGCGTCGGCAAGGTCAAGGCGGGACAGCTGTCGCGTTTGGGCATCGCTACAATTCGCGATTTGCTGTACCATTTTCCCCGCCTGTATCGCCCCGTAAAAAAAATCAGTGAATTGATGTACGGCGATAATGCGACGATTGTGGCGCAGGTGTCACACATCAACGATTACAAAACGCGCAACGGCTTTCATATCACCGATATTGTTTTGATGGACCCGACGGGCGGCATTACGGCGAAATTTTTCAAACAGCCGTGGGTGGCAAAACAATTTCGCGCGCGGCAATGGGTTGTGGTGAGCGGCAAGGTGGACCGCGATTTGAACAAGCTCAGTTTCAAGTCGCCGGAATTTGAACCGCTCACCAAAGAGCTACAGCGCCTACTCGATTCCGCGCAGGTGTATCCTGTCTATCCGTTGACCGAAGGCGTCAAAGCAAATTTTCTCCGCAAGATTGAACGCGAGGTTGTGCGTTTTTGGGCGGACAAGGTGACAGACCCCCTCCCCGCTTCCCTGCGTCAGTCGGCACAGCTGATGCCGCTCGCGCACGCACTGCGTCAGGTGCATTTTCCAACTTCTATGACGCAGATGGAACAAGCGCGTCATCGTTTTGCGTTTGAAGAGTTACTGTATATCCAGCTTGGTGTGTTTCGTCAGCGGCGCAAATGGCGGCAAGAGCCCGGACGCGCGTTGAATATCGCGAATGATTTTCTCGCGCGTTATGAGGCGGGCTTGCCGTTTCCGCTGACCGGCGCACAACGCCGCGCCATTGGCGAAATTTTTGGCGATATTCAACAGACCGCGCCCATGTCGCGTTTGCTGCAAGGCGATGTCGGCGCGGGAAAAACGGTGGTTGCGCTCGCGGCGCTGCTCATCGCGGTGATGAACGGGACGCAGGCGGTGTTGATGGCGCCGACCGAAATTTTGGCGGAACAGCATTTCAAAACGATTACCAACATTTTGCCCGCGCTGACAGATAAATTGGAAATTCAACCGCGCGTTGCCTTGTTGGTTGGCAGTCTCAAGCTAAAGGAAAAAAGCGCGGCACAGCAGGACATTTCGCATGGCAATGTGGATATTGCCATTGGCACGCACGCGTTGATTCAAGAAGCGGTGACCTTTCCAAATTTGTCGCTCGCGGTGGTGGATGAACAGCATCGCTTTGGCGTCGGACAGCGTTCCGCGATTCGGCAAAAGGGGTACAATCCACACATTCTCGTCATGTCCGCGACACCGATTCCGCGCACGCTCGCGCTCACGGTGTACGGCGACCTCGACCTTTCCATTTTGGACGAGATGCCGCCGGGGCGCACGCCGATTATGACGAAATGGCTCGAACCAAAAGAACGCGAACGCGCGTACATGTTTATTCGCAAGCAAATCGCCGAAGGGCGGCAAGCGTTCGTCATCTGTCCGCTCATTCAAGAATCGGAAGTGATTGATGCCAAGGCGGCGGTGGAAGAATACGAACGTTTGAGTACAGAAGTTTATCCCGACCTGCGCGTGGGTTTGATACACGGCAAATTGCGTCCCGCCGAAAAGGACGCGGTGATGAATGAATTTCGTGACCACGCACTCGACATTCTCGTCGCCACTTCGGTAGTCGAAGTCGGGATTGATGTACCGAACGCGACAGTGATGTTGATTGAAGGTGCGGACCGTTTTGGACTTGCACAGCTGCATCAATTTCGCGGACGTGTGGGACGCGGCGCGCATCAATCGTACTGTATGCTGCTCGCGGAAAAATCCGGCTCGACGAGTGACGAGCGCTTGAAAGTGATTGAGCAAACGCAAGATGGTTTCAAGCTCGCGGAAGCGGACTTGCAGCTGCGCGGACCCGGCGAATTTTTTGGCACCAAACAATCGGGCTTGCCCGATTTAAAGGTCGCGCAATTGACGGATGTAAAATTGTTGGAACACGCGCGCCAAGTGGCACAACAAATTTTTGAACGCGACCCCGAATTCACCCAACCCGAAAATCAATTGTTGAAAAGGGGCATGAATACCTTTTGGAAAGGTGAAGGGGATTTGAGCTAAGAAACGCAAACCAAATGAGTGTATCGGATTCGCGCTGTACGAATCATCCATTGAATTTGACCGCACAGCGTTTTCGCACAGCCATTTTGTTTGTATTTCCAAGCAAGTAAAATGGACACATCCGCAAGCAAAACAGACAAAGAAAAAGTCAATGATGCTGTGGAAGAAGCATCCAAAGAATCGTTTCCCGCGAGCGACCCGCCCGCGCACAGCGAACCCGCTGCGCCAAATCCGCTGCCGGAAGATTCGGAACCGGACGTGGTAGAAGAAGCATCGGAAGAATCGTTTCCCGCGAGTGACCCGCCGGGATGGATTTCGCAAGCATAACCAACACCAAAACCTCTATCCACACATCAACCATCTGCTATGACTATCGCCATTTATCCCGGTTCATTCGACCCGATTCACAACGGGCACATTGAAATCGTTCGCCGCGCGTCGCTTTTGTTTGACGAGGTGTATTGGGCGGCGTATGACCGTCCGCTCAAAAATGTCTTGTTCACCGAACAAGAGCGTCTCGATTTCATGCGCCAAGCCGCGCGCGATTTACCAAAGGTGCAGGTGCGTTCGTATCACGGGCTCACCGTTTTGTTTGCGCGGCAAGTGGGCGCAACGGCGATTGTGCGCGGTTTGCGCGCGACGCACGATTTTGAAATTGAATATCAGATGGCGCTGACCAATCACCAACAGGCGCCGGAGATTGATACCGTGTGCTTGATGACGGGCGCGCAGTACGCGTTCTTGAGTTCGAGTATTTTGAAAGAAGTCGCATTGGCAAACGGGAATATCTCTGAAATGGTGCCGCCGTACGTCGCGACAAAATTGCAGACGCGCATCGCGCAGCTCGGCGAAGACCGTGGGGAAAAAGTAAAATTGGTTTCGTTGCAAGAGTAGAGACCTTTCGGCATACCGATTCTACAAATCGTCAATTGTATTTGCGCGTAATTTGTAGTAGTATCCTTTCGATTCGTTCCCAAACGAGTCAACCATTCTACAACCAACTCCCCGCGCGTTCGGTGGGACGAAAGGGGTTGATCACCATAGATATTCTTTATTTGGTGGACCGTCTCGAAGCCGCCATCAACAAAGGCACGGCGGTGCCCTTTAGCAACAAACGCATGATTGATGAAGACGAATGTCTTGACATCATTGACCAGCTGCGTATTGCCGTGCCGGAAGAAATTAAACAGTCGCGGCGCGTGACGCAAGAAAAAGACCGCATCCTCGCGCAAGCCAAAGAAGAAGCCGACCGCATTGTGCAGATGGCAAAAGACGAGTCGGCGCGCATGGCAGACATGAGCGAAGTCGTCAAGACAGCGCAAGCGCGCGCTCAAGCCATCATGGCGCAAGCCGACGTGGACGCGAAAAGCACCCGCGCGGGCGCGGACGATTACGCGAACCAAGTGCTGACCGAACTGCAGCAGCGGTTGGATGAATTGACCGCGCGCGTTGCTACCTTGCAGGGCACCGTGCACAATGGGCTGCGTATGTTGAACGACAAACGCGGCGCGGTGGGAGGCAGTCTGCCGCCGCCGCCGCCGACGGGCGCACCTTCCGGTTGAACTTTAACCGACCGCGTGGCATTGCGCGGTCGGTTTTTTTGACGCGCGCGCGATTTCGAATATAATGTTCTACGTTTCCAAAGCGTCGTGCCACAAGCCAGCGCCACCCGCGCTGGCTTTCCGTTGCTTGGCGAATGCGCTCCGCAGCTCTACGTGAATGTGACGGTGGATGATGCGTTACAATGTTTCACAATTACTTAAAGACCATATTGGAGCCACGCGCCATTACTCTTTGCATGAAGACATTGCCGACCTTGACCCGTCGCTCAAGCCGTTGACCGACCTCAACGGCTCTGTAGATTTGATTCGCACGAATGAGGGGATTCTCGTGCGTGCCGATTCACGTACCAGCGTCGAGTTGACGTGCAGCCGCTGCCTTACCTTTTTCGCGCTGCCGGTGCGGTTCAAGATTGAAGAGGAATTTCATCCAACCGTTGACATTAGTACCGGCGCGCGCTTGCCCCAACCGGACGATCCGGATGAGGCGACGTTGATTGACGCGCACCATTTACTCGATTTATCTGAAATTGTTCGGCAGGACTTGACGCTCGCGTTACCGTTGGTGCCGCTGTGTCGCAATGATTGCAAAGGGCTGTGCCCCAACTGTGGCAAAAATTGGAATGAAGGCGCGTGCGATTGTGAGGAACAAGAGCTGGACCCGCGTTTCGCGGTATTGAAACAATTGCTCGACGAGTCTGACTAACTGCTTACTGTTTAGAACGCATCCGAAAACGTTGTTCCAATCATCGCAGATCATCACGTTGCGCGATAATAACCCTAATGCGAATCAGCTTTTAGGGTTTTCGGATGTGTTCTAGTGATTCCTGACACCAAAGGAGTTGAAGATGTATCCCGATACACCCCTGTCGAATGAAATGGGGGTGCGGTAGGGCAAATGGCGATGAACTGCATCGCAGAAATTTGCCGTCCATTTTCAAAAGAGTACCATGCCCCCTCTTCCAAAACGCAAACTTTCCAAAGGACGCCGTGACCGCCGCCGCAGTCATCTTGCGCTGAAACCGCAAAATCTCACGGAATGTCCCAATTGCCACAACTTGTATATTCCGCATCGCGTGTGTCCGAACTGCGGTTACTACAAGGGCGAAGAAGTGATTACCGTCAAACAAGAAAAAACAAAATAAACTGATTGACCGTCAGCGCAAGGTCTGGTGTGCCAATACCAGACCTTTTTGTTTTGCGCGGAAAATTTGGTATAAAATAAACGACCATGATGACAGCATGGGTTTTCCCCGGACAAGGTTCGCAATTTGTTGGCATGGCGCGCGATTTGTATGAAAAATTTTCCAGCGCGCGGCTTGTGCTTGACGCGGCAGATTCGGTGCTCGGCATCGCGCTTTCCAAATTGATGTTTGAAGGACCCGAAGCCGAACTCACCGACACGCTTAACGCGCAGCCCGCGCTGCTCGCGCACAGCATTGCCGCCCTCGCCGCGCTGCAACAAGCATCCGGCAATTCGCTGCCCGAAGCCGCGTATGTGGCAGGACACAGCATGGGCGAATTTTCCGCGCTCGTCGCGGCGGGCGCGCTCGATTTCGCGGATGGCGTAAAATTGGTGCGGGCGCGCGGTGAAGCAATGAAACGCGCGGGCACCGAACGCCCCGGCGCGATGGCGGCGATTCTCGGATTGGACGACAGCAAGATTCAAGAGATTTGCCGCGACGCGGGCGCGGTGCAGGTTGCCAATTTCAACGCGCCCGGACAAATTGTTATTTCCGGCGCCAAGGACGCGATTGAACGCGCGGTGGACGGAGCAAAAAAAGCGGGCGCAAAACGCGCGATTGTTTTAGCGGTGAGCATCGCCGCGCATTCGGAATTGATGCGTCCCGCGATGGAAGAATTTCGCGCGGCGGTGACGATGACGCCGCTGCGTTCCGCGCGCGTCCCCGTCATTTCCAACGTCACCGCGCAGCCAATGAACGAACCGAATGCGTTTCGGCAAGAAATGCTCGCGCAGCTCACGTCTTCGGTGCAATGGGTCAAGAGCGTCGAATGGATGGAAACGCAAGGGGTAACGGAATTTTTGGAACTGGGTGCAAAAGATGTGTTGAGCGGTTTGAACAAACGCATCGCCAAAAACGCACCCACGCGACCAATTGGCACGGTTGAACAGATTGAAAAATATCTCGCCCTACGGGAGCAAATGGCATGATAGATTTGAATGGCAAAGCCGCGCTGGTGACCGGCGCATCGCGCGGCATCGGGCGCGCGATTGCACTGCGCCTCGCCGAGTTGGGCGCCAAGGTTGCGGTCAACTATCTCAAGAGCGCGGACGAAGCGACGCAAGTGGTGCAAGAAATTAAAAGCAAAGGCGGCGAAGCGATTGCGGTGCAAGGCGATGTGAGTCAATTCACCGCCGCGCAAAATGTCGTCAAAGCCACTACCGACGCGTTTGGGCGGCTGGATATTTTGGTCAATAATGCAGGCACGACGCGCGACAATTTGCTCGCGTTGATGAAAGAAGAAGAATTTGATTACATTATCGCCGCCGACTTGAAGAGTGTTTTTAATTGTTCCAAAGCGGCGCTGCGGCAAATGATGCGGCAAAAATATGGACGCGTGGTCAACATTACGTCCGTGTCGGGCGTGATGGGCAATCCGGGACAAACGAATTATTCCGCGGCGAAAGCGGGCGTGATTGGATTCACCAAAGCGATGGCAAAAGAGTACGCGCCGAAAAATATCGCGGTAAACGCCGTCGCCGCCGGATATATTCCTACCGATTTGACGAACGCGCTGCCGCAAGATGTCAAAGACAACATCGTGAAATTTATTCCGATGCAGCGTTTTGGTACCGTCGAAGAAGTGGCGGATGTGGTCGCGTTTCTTGCGTCGGACCGCGCGTCGTACATCACCGGACAGACTCTGGCAGTGGATGGAGGAATGGTGTAATTGGGATTGGTGATATTAGATTTATGATTTCACCTTACGCATGTCATTTCGAATCCCTCAATCCTTCGGGGTAAACTCTGTGAGAAATCTCAGTTTTTTCCACCGAGATTTCTCGCCAGACCGCTCGAAATGACAATTCTGCGTAACATGAGTTATGATTTTAGATTTGGTGAAACGAAAATCATAAACCGCAAATCATAAACCATAAATCTCTGCATGGACGAAACTCTCGGCGCGGTGATTATTTCACCTCAAGTGATAACAACGGTCGTGCGACAGGTTGCGTCAAGCACCGAAGGCATCGCGGGACTCGCCACCAGTTTTTCGGGACGCATGAGCCGCGTGCTGCGCGGCAATCGTTCCGCGAGCGGCGTTGACGTACAAGTCGAAGACGGCGCCGTGACGATTGATGTGTATGTGGTTGCGAAACCCAACACCCAACTCTTGCCGCTCGGGCAAACATTGCAATATGAAATTAGTCGCTCGATTTCGGATGTGGTGGGAATGGCAGTCCGCGCGGTCAACGTCCATTTTGCGGATGTCCAGGACCCGCTGGACGCGCAAACGTAGCGTATGAAAGTCCGTCGCAAAGCTCGCGCCCTCGCGCTGCAAGTGTTGTTTGAAGTGGATTCGGTGGAACATCCGGTTGAAGTTGCCCTGCCGCGTCGTTTGGAAGCGGCGCGCGAAGAAGATGAAGCATCAGAGCGCGCGGTGATGCCGCCCGAAGCGGAAACTTTTGTCCGAACGCTGGTGAATGGTGTGCTCGCGCAGCGCGATGAATTGGATGCGCTGATTGCGAAATATGCGCCCGAGTATCCGGTAGACCAATTGGCGATTGTAGACCGCAATGTTCTGCGTTTGGCATTCTACGAATTGAAAAATATGGGCGATGTTCCCGTCAAGGTCGCGATTAACGAAGCGGTCGAGTTGGCAAAATTGTATGGCAGTGACAGCGCGCCGCGTTTCGTCAACGGCGTGTTGGGCGCATTCCTCGCGGGGCATCCTGCGTTGGCAAAGCGAGGCGCGTGAATGAATGTTTTTGGTGTGGGACCGACCGAACTTTTTGTCGTGCTCATTGTAATTCTTGTGCTATTTGGACCTGACCGCCTTCCGGAACTGGCAAAAAAAATCGGCGGTGCGTCGCGCGAACTGCGCGATAACTTGAACTCGTTAAATGAACAAATGAACACCGCGCTGGAAACCTCAATGGAACTCGACAAGGCGCGCATGACTCCGCCGGCGGGCGATTCCGAAACAATCGCGCCCGCGTCAGAAAATTCTATTTTGCCCCAAGCGGCTCTGGCAGAATTGCCCGCCACGACATCCGAAGATTCCTCTACCGCAACACCCGACCCCAACCCGGCGCAAACCACCGTCCCGCCCGCCGCGCAAGATTGACGCGTCATGCCTGATATTCTTTCCATCATCCTGTTGGCACTCGTCGCGCTGCTTGTCATCGGTCCGCGTCGGCTGCCGGAAAGCATCGAAGCATTGTGGCTCGCGCTGACGGATTTTCAACGGATGCAGCGCGGGGAACCGCCGCTCGGTTCACTGCACAATGCGCGCCGCGTCTGGATTAGCCAAAAGAGCAACATTTATGCGGGCATCCAGATTTTGTATCAGGTCACGGTGCATCTGGAAGAACTGCGGCGGCGCATCTTGTACGTGCTCGGCGCGTTCGCGGTGGGATTCGCCGTCGCGTTTCTGTTCGCGCAGCCCTTGCTCGGTTTCATCATTCGCCCCGTGCGGGTGATTCAGCCCGCCGTTCAAACGAGCATTCCCGTCAACTATTATGTGCTCACTCAAGACGTCGCGGTGCAAACGACGCTGGTCACGGCAACGGGTCCCGTGAGCGCGACGGTCACCATTCCAAACGGCACGGTGCTGCCCATCAGTTTGACCAACACGACGCCAGTGGTTTTGAAACCGACGGAACTCTTTTCGACGTACGTTCAGGTCGCGCTGATTGCGGGGTTTGCCGCCGCGCTGCCCATGATTCTTTTGCAGTTGATTTGGTTTTTGCGCGGACCGAAATTTTATTACGCGGCACTGAGCAATAAAGAATGGCAGACCGTGCGCAATACGCTTTCCGAACAAGAACTCGCGGAAGCGGAAATGCAGCGCGCGGCAGTGTACGAAGGTTTGACGGAACGCGAAACGCGTCCGATGTTTTTCCTGCTGCCGTTCGCGCTGCTCTTGTTCATCGCGGGCGTTTTGTTTACCTATTTCTTGTTACTGCCCAGCGCGCTCGATTTTTTGTTTAATCTCGGCGGCGACTTGGTGCAGCCGCTGCCTTCATTGGAAGATTATGTGGATTTTTCGCTCACACTGATTTTTTGGGTGGGGCTCACTTTTGAACTGCCGCTCGTCATGTTTTTCCTCGCGCGTTTCAATGTAGTTTCTGCGCGTCAATTTGCAAAACAATGGCGTTACGCGGTCGTGATTATTGCAGTCGTCGCAGCGGTGATTACGCCGACGGTGGATGTGTTCAACATGACGCTCGTCGCGCTCCCGATGTTGGGCTTGTATGTGCTCGGCATTGTGTTCGCGTGGCTCGCGCGTCCCGGCGCAAAACCGGCTTCACCGCAAATACCAGCCAAAGTCTAACCCACGACGGAAAAAATTTTCAGGAGGTCTCTAATGATTCAGTCAATGAAGACTGAGCGCGAACGAGTTATCATCATGGGCGCAGCAGGACGCGACTTTCACAATTTCAACACGTACTTTCGTACGCGTCCCGAATACGAGGTGGTGGCATTCACCGCGACCCAAATTCCTAACATCGAAGGACGCGTCTACCCGCGCGAACTCGCGGGCGAGTTGTATCCGAACGGCATTCCCATTTTCCCCGAAAGCGATTTGGACGATTTGATTCATAAGCATCAAGTGAATCAGGTCGTCTTTTCGTACAGCGATGTTTCGCACGAATACGTGATGCACCGCGCGTCCCTCGTGCAAGCGGCCGGCGCGGATTTCCGTTTGCTCGGTCCGAATGCGACGATGGTGAAATCGTCGAAACCTGTCGTCGCGGTGTGCGCGGTGCGAACCGGTTCGGGCAAATCGCAAACGACGCGCGCGGTGGTCGCCGCGTTAAAAGATATGGGAATGCGCGTCGTCGTCGTCCGCCATCCAATGCCTTATGGCGATTTGGTGAAACAAGCGATGCAGCGTTTTGAAACGTACGATGATTTGGCGAAACATGATGTGACAATTGAAGAGCGCGAAGAATACGAACCGCATCTTGCAAACGATACGGTTGTGTACGCGGGCGTGGATTATGAAAAAATTCTGCGCGCGGCGGAACAAGAAGCGGATGTGGTGTTGTGGGACGGCGGCAACAATGATTTTTCATTTTTCAAACCCGATGTGTATATCACGGTCGTTGACCCGCATCGCCCCGAACACGAGTTGCGTTACTATCCGGGCGAAACCAATTTGCGTCTTGCGGATGTGATTGTGATTAACAAGATTGACACCGCGCGTCCCGAAGATGTGGAACGCGTGCGCGTGAGCATTCGCGAAACGAACCCGCGCGCGATTGTGGTGGACGGCGCGTCGCCGATTTTTGTCGCGAACCCCGACGCGATTCGCGGCAAGCGCGTGTTGGTCGTCGAAGATGGCCCAACTCTCACGCACGGCGAAATGGCGTATGGCGCGGGCGTTGTCGCGGCGCGGCGTTTTGGCGCGGCGGAAATTGTGGACCCGCGTCCGTTTGCCGTACGAACGATTGCCGACACGTACAAAAAATATCCGACGACAGGCGCGGTCTTGCCCGCGATGGGTTATGGCGCAGAACAGACGCGCGATTTAGAGGAAACCATCAACAACACGGATGTGGACTATGTGTTGATTGCGACGCCGATTGATTTGCGGCGGCTCATCCACATCAAACATCCCGCCGACCGTGTGCGTTATGAACTACAGGAAATCGGTCAGCCGACGCTCCGAGAGCTCTTGAAAGAAAAATTAGGGTAAAGACAAAATCGGCTCGGTTTAAAATATCCGTGCCGATTTTTTACTGTGTGCCATGGAAAAACGACGGCTATTTCGTTTTGCGCGTGCGCGACGAATGTCTATTCTAATGGCAGTCGTAATGCTTGCTTCTTGTACTGCCACAACAAATTCCTTCCCAACGGCTACGTTATTTCCGGGCGCACCGCCCTTTCCGCCTGCACCCACAGGGCAAGTTCAAAGATTGCCCACGCCGGACGTGAACGCCTTTCCAACACGAACGCCGCGCCAGAAACGTAGCCGGACGCCCAAGCCCACATCTATTCCACAAACCGAAACGCCTCCGCCAACAATCGCATTCGTTACGCCCGGGGCAAAATGGATAACATTCCGAGATGAGTACTTTGGGATAGAGTTCGAATATCCTGAAAATTGGTTTGTTTCCACTCCACCGACAAACGAATATGTTTCCGGCACAATTTCACTTCGGAACGCCCAACCGATGGAGGCAGAACGCCCTGAGCCCAAAACGATTGGCGAGCCGTTCGCAATGGATTTTGGAGTGACATTTCAAGCAGTGGACCCATCCTTCTCACTGGAGGACTATGTAGCACGTTCAATCAATGGCATTCCCGCGAGTGCATTTATTTCACGAATGCCAATTCAGTCTATTGGCGGCTATCCGGCGGTACAGTTCTTGTATCGCGGTCCGGTAGACGCAGACTCAACGTATCGTGCGGTCATAATCGCCAAAGAACCAAATCTGTACGACATCTCAATTTTTCCGGTCAACCGCATGGATAACGAAATTGTCGAAAGAGTTCTGAATTCGATTCGGTTCAAATGAACGCTGTATAGCTTTTTGGTTGTAGGTTATGTACCATTCACTTGAAAGAAAACTGGCTCTCGCATGCGAGAGCCAGTTTCAATTTCGTTATGCCGGGCGCGCCACCAGCGTAATTGGTATTTTCAATGTTTGTCCGCCGCGTTCGACAGAGAGCGTCACCGTGTCGCCGACATGATACTTGAACAAAATCGAGCGCAGTGAGTTTTCTTGGTCAATGGGTGTCTGGTCAATCGCCGTCACCACATCTTGTACACGAATTCCCGCGCGCGCCGCAGGGCTGTTCGCCGTGACTTGATTAATCAGCACGCCGTTTTTCGTTGTGAGATTCAATTCTGCGGCGAGCTGCGGTGTGAGTTCAGTGTACGAAATGCCAATGAACGGATATTCGATGCGTCCGCGCGAAATCAACTGCTCCGCCACCGAGCGCACCGTGTTGGCAGGGACTGCAAAGCCCAATCCTTCCGCCGGCGCACCGCCCACACTGTCGCGGACGACGAGCGTATTGATGCCGACAATTTGTCCCGCAAGATTAATCAACGGACCGCCGGAATTGCCGTGATTGATGGCGGCATCCGTCTGAATCAAATTCTCTTGGTCGGACACTTTGCGATTCAATCCACTGACAACGCCTA
Source organism: Chloroflexota bacterium (assembly GCA_029778615.1). Taxonomy (GTDB): domain Bacteria; phylum Chloroflexota; class Anaerolineae; order UBA4142; family SHND01; genus SHND01. The sequence continues at coordinate 65,636 of JAKOPZ010000208.1, forward strand.
CCGTGACCGAGCCGCGATAATTTCCGAGCGGGCTGCCGATGGCAATGACCCATTCGCCAAGTTGCAGCGCGCTCGAATCGCCGAACGGAACATACGCGGGCACGTTGCCATTGACTTTCAAGACGGCGATGTCGGTCAACGGGTCTGTGCCAACAATCGAAGCATCTACGCGTGTGCCATCACTGTAAATGACCGCGACACTGTTTGCGCCTTCGACAACATGATTGTTGGTGATGATGTGCCCGTCTTGCGAAATAATCACACCCGACCCTGATGCTTGAACGGTACGTCCGAACGAATCGGCGGGAGTGTCGTTGGTGACCACCGTGACGACGGCGGGTTCCACTTTGCGTACAGTATCAATTAACTCGGTCGTCGTATTGAGAGTGAGATTTTGGACGGCGGGTGCTTGTCCGGCAGACACAGATTTAATTTCTTGCGGCACGGGCGCCGCGACCGGCGGCGCACTGTTGCGCGCGACGTACATGCCGACCAATCCGCCCATGATACCGCCGCCGACTATACCGAGCAGAATTCCAAGAATGACAATTACGATAATCCAACCGGATGAACGTGACATTGTTGTTGCCTCCTGCAGCACAGCTGAAACCTTTACGCGCTCCCCGCAACATGATTTTGCGGTCTTGTTCCAACATGCCTACTGGCGAGAAAAAAGTTTTCCGCTGCGCCTTCCTCCATAATCACGAAAATTATCGTCTCATGAGCTTAACGCACGCTTAAACTGACTTAAAGAGTAGCTTGTTTATGGCGGCAGCTTGGATGCCAAATCATCCAACGTGTCGTCATACGAAACGCGAATTCTCGGCAGCGCGAACAGAATGTCCGCGCTCTGTTTGTAACCACAGCACAAAATCAGCGCGGCGCGGTACCCCGCCGCTTGTGTTTCCGCCATGACTTTCGGATTGAACGCGCCGAACGGATACGAAAGCGCGTAAATCGGATGTCCCAACTTGTCCTCGATTTTCGTTTTTGAATCGCGCAGTTCGCGCCGCATTTCCTCCAACGTGATTTTGGTCAAGTCGGCGTGCGAGATGGTGTGACCACCAAACTCCATCCCTGCGCGGTCCATTTCCAAAATTTGCTCCCAATTCACCAACAGCTCGCCGCCCGCGTCCGCGTAACGCGTCGGCACAAAAAAATTGCCGACCATGCCGCGCTGTTTCAGTTCAGGAAACGCGACGGTGTACGCATCAATCCAGCCGTCGTCAAACGTGAGAAGAATCGGATTCGTGGGCAGCGGCGCGCCGTTTTCAAAAAACGCGACCAACTGTTTGAACGTAATCGTATGAAACCCGCGCCCCTGTAAATAATCGAGTTGCGCGGCAAATTGGTCAGGCGCAACACTCCACGTTTTGAGTGTTTCGCTTGCATTTGGCTCGCGATATTTGAGGTGATGGTACATCAAAACGGGAATATTCACCGACTCCACCGCGTGCGGTGGAGTGATGAATGCCGTCGGGGTCGGAGCAGGCGTAGAGGTCGCGGCAGCAGTTAGCGTTGCCGACGGCGTTGGCGAGACCTCCGCTGTCGGAGAAGGTAACGCTTCGGCAGGAATTTCTGTCGCAATCCGCGTGGCAATTGGGAACGGCAGCGGCGTTGGGCGCGCACACGCCGCGAAGGCGCTCATTAGCAAAACCAAGCTCGCGACCAAAGAGATTGTGGCAAGATGCCGCGACGCGTACCGCCGAGTAAAGCACAGTTTTTTCAAGCGCGTGCTTTCCAATGCGCGGTGCGGAACTGTCATGCAAGTTGATTTTCCGTTTGACGTACAAAACTTAACGTGCGACAATTTCGCCCGTTGCCTATGACCCCTGCGCCAACTACCCCGCCGCCACAACGCCTGCGCGTTATCCAAATCTTTACCGTCATCATCATCCTCTTTTCGTTTGCGGCGACTATTTTACTCTTGTTTGACCCCGTACGCCGCGCGCAATTGGAAGAGCTCATTTCATCGCCCATCGGGTTGGTCGTTCTTTTTTTTCTCGCGCTTATCAGCAACGCCACACTCATTTTGCCGGTGCCGGGAATTGCGCTGACGGCACTCGCCGCGACGGCTGCCAATCCGTTGGTCGTCGGAATTGTCGCCGGTTCCGGTCAGGCGCTCGGAGAAATGACGGGATATTTGGCAGGTTACAGCGGACAAGAATTGTTAGATAACGCCCCGCGCTATGAACGCATGGTGAATTGGATGCGCCGCTATGGTGCGCTGACGATTTTTGTGCTTGCCGTCATCCCCAATCCACTCTTTGATGTGGCGGGAATTGTAGCGGGCGCGCTGCGAATGCCGTGGTGGTTGTATTTGTTATCGGCAGGCGCGGGAAAAATTATAAAGAATGTTGCCATTGCATACGCGGCAGCATCGGGCATGGACTGGCTTTTGCGGCTTTACGGAAAATAATAGGGCTCCGCATAACGCGCATCCAAAAAAAATGCCGCACGTGAAATTTCACATGCGGCATTCTTTTTTTCTTTGTGTACTGACACCCATTCAGTACACAACCACCCAACAAAGGAGAACAAACCGTGTTTGTCTGCGTGTCCCACCTGACACGTCTATCCCAAACACTATTTGGTTTTAGAAAGGATCAGGCGGGGAATAGAGCTTGGACCCTCCGAACAGGGGTGCGCTCTTGTATATTTCATCGGCTCGGATATTTACAGCCTCGCTCCGCTTCACCCTTTTTGGCATCCCCCAACCTGTCGCCTGTAGGATAACGTCCGCAGATTAGGCATAAATGAGAACGGTTTAAAAAGAATGTGAACGCGTGAAAACAAACAACCGTTCTCTATGAGAACGGTTGCTGATTTACGTCTCATTCAATGCGAAACGCGGTGTAGGCGAAACAGAAGTGCTGGCAGGAATCATTTTCGTTTCCGTGAGTGGAAGCCAGATTGTAAACGTACTGCCTTTGCCCAGCTGTGATTCGACAACAATTCTGCCGTTGTGCGCGTCCACTACCGATTTTGCAATAGAGAGTCCCAAACCGGTGCCGCCCGCATCACGCGAGCGCGCCTTGTCCACGCGATAAAAGCGGTCAAACAAATTTGGAATGTTTTCGGGCGCGATACCGATTCCGGTATCGTGTACCGCAATCTTTACCCAGTCGGTTTCTTTGGTCAGCGAAAGCGTGACTTTGCCACCCTGCGGCGTGTACTTGATAGCATTGTCCACCAGATTCAACAATACCTGTTTCAAACGGTCGCGGTCGCCGACGATGATGGCTTGGTCTTCGGCGCCCAGAGTAACCAGCACACCTTTCGCAATCACTTGCGCCTGCCGATACACTTCAAGCAGCAGCGTATCCAACTCGATGGGTTGTTTCGCCATCGGCACACCGGAATCTTGGCGCGCGAGCAGCAGCAAGTCGTCCACCAAACGACTCATGCGCGCGATTTCCGAATCCATTGCCTCAATCATTTGTTCACGGTCCGCAGCATCGTCCGCCGCGCCGCGTTTCAACAAATCGAGATTGCCGCGCACGGCGGTGAGCGGCGAACGCAGTTCATGGGAAACGTCGGCAACAAAACGCTGCTGCGCGCGAAACAACTCTTCAATACGCGCGAGCATTTCGTTAAACGTCATTGCCAGCCGTCCCATTTCATCGGCGGTTGTGGGCACATCAATGCGCCGACCCAAATCGCGCGCGCGGGTGATTTTGCGCGCGGTCATGGTTACGCGGTCAATCGGTCCGAGAATGTTGCCCGCAATCACCCAGCCGCCAATTGCCGCGACAATCAAGCCCGCCGCGATACTGACGATGATGAGTGTGGCGAGGTCGCGCAAGGTGTTATCCACTTGCGTCAAGCGTTGGGCAAGTTCGATATACCCAATTACGTTACCCGATTTGAGTTTAATCGGCGCCACATACGCGCGCAGGCGCGTTTTGTTTACCGTAAAATCGGAGGGCACCACTTCGCCGCGTTTGGCGCGTTCGTGTTGGTCTTCGGGGATGACGAGATATTGATTGCCGAGATTTTCGGAACGGCTGATGATGCGTCCATCCAGCGCGCGCAGCTGCACATAAATGTCGCCGTTGGAAAAGACATCCGCGTTGGGCAAGATGAGTCCGCCGCGCCGAAGAATGGAGGCAAAATCGTCTTGCAGTGTAATGACGGTGGCGAGACTGGCTTGAATATCACTCGCGCGTTGCTGCAATGAACGGTCTACTTCTTGGTACGACGTAAAGTAGACTGTGGTGTAAAGCGCAACGCCGAAAACAATGAGGAGCAAGGCGAGGAGTCCGACATACCAAAGCGTCAGACGGGTTCGAATGGACATGCGAAATAAAAACTACACTTTCTGCGGAGCGAACTACTCTTCTCTTAGTGCGTAACCTACCCCGCGCACGGTTTGAATCAGGCGCGGTTCGGTTACATCAAATTCGTGCACCATCCCCAACGCGCGGTCGAGCATGGACTTGCGGCGATGGCGGTCCGCCTGGTCATATCCTTTGAGCGCGGTCACAACCTTTTGTAGGGCATCGTCATTCTCGTTGTTGCGAATCCGTTTTGCCCACTCGTTGACAAACGCATCCAACCCGCCTTCGACGCTTGCATTTTTATAGCCCTGATTTTGTTCGGCGGTCAGGACTTGGGCAAGTTCATTTGAGGTTGCCTCTAATTTTGACCTTAGGTAACGAATATACACTTCCAAAATATTTGACTCGCCGCCGAAATCATAGCCCCAGATGCGGTCATAAATCAATTCACGCGAAAGCACTTGGCGCGGATGCAAAATGAAAAAATGCAGCAAATCAAATTCTTTGGTCGTCAAATCAATCTTGCGCCCGCTCCGCGTGACTTCGCGCGTGCTGGTGTCGAGCGTCAAATCCGAAAAACGAAACGTCGTTTGGTCTGCGGCTTTGTTGCGGCGCAAGAGCGCTTTTACGCGCGCCAAGAGCTCTTCGAACGCGAACGGTTTTACCAAATAATCGTCCGCGCCGCTCTCGAACCCTTTCACTTTGTCCGACACGGTATCTTTCGCGGTCAACATCAAAATCGGCGTTTCGCCCCCGGAACGCAAGCGCCGCGCCACTTCCAGACCATCCAGCCCCGGCAGCATCACATCGAGAATCACGAGGTCCGGCACATTGTCGCGCGCGGCTTTCAGCCCCGTTTCGCCATCATGCGCGACTTCTACTTTGTATCCTTCGTACGCCAAGCCGCGCCGCAGAAAATCGGCAATTTTCACTTCGTCTTCGATAATGAGGATTCGTTCCGCCATGTGCGTTATTATAAATCAAAAATCGGCTCGCGCATATCAGCTGCAAAACTTTTTCGCATTCGAACCAATCGCTTACTCGATGCTCAAACCTTCAATCAACAAATGGTCGCCTAACGGTTTGCCTTCGCCGTCCGTCACGAGCAAACGCTGTCCCGAAACCGAATCGTAAAATCCGATTTCCAACGTCGCCGCGCCGCGCCGCGCATCCGCCGAAACAGGAAAGGCATAGGCGTCGCCGAGATATTCCTTTGCTTGCCACGCGTTCGTCGGCGCGTCCCCGTTCATCGGCTCGGCGTCGCGCTGCCCCACCACGCTTCCGTTTGCATCCAGCAGATGCACAAAGACCGTATACGGTTTGTCCGTTGCGCCCAACGCGTGCCAATACAAGGTGAGGTTGAGCGGGTCGCCCGCGCGGAATTTTGTTTGCGGTAAATTGTAACCGACCATTTCGATTGCGTCACCAAAACGCGCGACGCGGTTGGTTTGCACGTTCGGTTTCTCAAAAGTGTGCGCGCGTCCGACAATTTCGATGCCCGCAATCGGCGCGCCGTCCGCGCGTCCCACAGGTTGGTCGTTCGCGTCCAAAAGCGCAACACGCACTATGGCTTTGCCGCGCGGCGCATCGTCCGGAATTTTTAAATCCGTCACGCTCCGCACGTAATCGCCGACGCGCCATTGTTTGGCCGGATAAATTCCTTTAAGCAGTACTTCAGATTGCCGCGTAATTTCTTTGCCCTCTTCCGTTGTCGCGGTCAAACGCAATTTGTAATTTTGTGCCAACGGCGCGTCCGTTGTCCAAAACAACACCAGACGCCACACGCCGCCCGCCGCGACTAGTCCCGCCGCGTCCGAGCCGAGCAATTGCACCGCGCCGAATTTTGCTTTGGAAGGATAACGCACTTCCAAGTCCGGTTTTACTTTTGGCACCGCGCCGCGCGCAATATTGGTTTCGGCAAGTTGAATCGGCGACGCGGGCGCCTCGTTTTTTTTCAACAATGGGACAGCGCCATTTTGTGAACCCAGCGCGACATCGAGCGCATACTTTTGCGGCGGCGCGTCTACGGGAATAGGCAGCGCCAAAAGCGAAACGACCATATCGTCGCGCTGCCACTGCGACGGCGTATAGCCCATCGTCGCGACTTGGGTCCAGGTGTAATCCAGTTTATCGCGCAGTGAGCCGAGCCATGCCAAACCATCCGCGTCACTCGCCGCCGGCGCGAGAATTTGCCACCACAATTCCGCGTTCAGCGTTTCACCCGTGCGCGCGTCGTTAGGCAAGAAGGCATCGCGTATCAAAATTTGCCCGTCGGGTGTTTGCGCGACATTGTCTAGTCCGCGCACCGTTCGCAAAATTTCAAGCTCTTCCTCCGTCAGTTCATAAATTTCCACTTGGCTCGTTCCGTCGGCGAGCTTGGATACAAATACGGGCGCGTCGTCGAGAAATTGTTTACGAAACGTTTCATTGATGGGTCCGCTGTGCGGATTCACAATGAACGCGTTCGCGCGCGCGGGCAAAACGAACGTATCCGCGCCGTGAAAAAATTGCGCGCGGTTCGGTTTGCGCGCGACGAGATTAAACGAACCCCGGTCCAAATCATTCGCGAATTCTGCGGACACGAGCGCGCGTTCATTCGTTTGATGTTCGTCGAGCCAGCGCGCCGCGCTCGCCAAGTCCGCGCGTTGAATCGTTCGCACTTCGGGGTTATTTGTCCATGTTACGAAATACGCGGTGATGCCGCTATATGCGGCAAACAAGAGCAGCGCCGTTACCGCCATCGCAAACACAACGCGCCCTGCCCTGCCCCAACGTTTGGCGACAAACACGCGCAATTCGTCCAACGCGAACGCGGGCATCATAAACGCCGCGCCGATGGCGCCCACCGCGCGATGCTGGGACAAATCACTTCCGCTCAAAATGCTCGGCAGTAACATCACCACGAGCCAAATCAATGCGAACGCATATGGCGCGCGCCGGAAACGAAACAGTGCGACCGCAATGCCCGCATAGAACAAAATCGCCCACGCAGGGTCGAATATCGGACGCAGCGCGACGTTGTACCGCCATTCGGGGTCGCCGCTCACGCCAAACATGCCAAACACGCGCGCGGTGTTGGTCAACATTGGAATTGGATTTCCCGCGCGCAATGCGTCCATATCACCGCTCAAATCGCCGAGACGCGCGAGAGCGGTTTCAGGATGCGTGGTGATGAAATTAAAGAGTGGGAAATAAATCAGCGCGGCGAGAATGAAAACAATGGGGATGAGCCAAACATTTTTACCCCACGTTTTGCGATGCCAAACCAGTGAATACATCACAAACGCCAACAACGTAACGGGCACAAAAATTCCCGAACGGTAGGTGTACGTTGCCAAGCCCGCCAAGATTCCGGAAAGAAGCAAGAGAATTTTATTGCTGCCTGTCCAGCCCCGCGAAAACGCGTAGAACGTCGCGGCGGCAAGCAAGTACGTGCTGATAGTATGCAAGCCCTCGCGCGATTCGTACAAATGCCAAAAAGAAAATGTGATGCCCGCAGCGGTGATGAGCGCGATAAAATTCGCGCTGTGTGCATCGCCGCGTTCCGTGTTGTGTCGCGCAAAGAGTTTTTGTGCGAGCAGGTACGTCAACACGAGCGCACCAAATCCGCACAACGCCGCCGTCGCGCGCAGTGCCCAAACATTTTCGCCAAAGAGTTTGAACATTGCGGCAGTGAGATACATGAACAATGGTTCGTTGCCGCGATTCAATTCAAAGAAAATCGGATATTGTCCCTGCAAAATCGTTTGGGCAAAATTGGCGACGAATACCTCGTCGTGTTGAACGCCGGGGGGAAATTGGTCGAGCGCAAAAAAACGCAGACCAAACGCAATGAGCAAAACGCCGAGCGCAAGCCAAACGAGCAGAGGCAGCCGCGCGAGCAGTTGGCGAATTTCAAGCATACAAGGTGTGATTATACCGATAGATGAGGTGCGCGCATAAAAAAACGGGCGACAGTTTTCTGTCGCCCGACACGCATCGTCTATGGAAGTTTAAAGCTAAAGGTCTGGCTCGGCGGACTTTGTGCGCTCATCTCTCCGGCTTCGCACGCTTGTTGACTCGCAGCGCGCACAATGACCACGTTCCATTTGAAATCGCCGCCTACGGCATCGCTTCGATAGTCCGTCAGGTCGAGCCCCGTTCGGCGGTCCATACTCGTCTCGTGCAAACAGACGACGATGGACTGCGCCTTGTTCTGCGAAACGGATGTATACATTACGACCACGCGATAAAATTGGTCCGGCGGCAGAGTCTGTGGCACATCGTACGCGTCCGCTTCTTGATTATAGCCCCAACTGAAACGAATATTGTTCGAACCAATACTGTCGCCGTCAGGCGGTGTATTCAACGGCGGTCGGGGATAAATGAGATTCGACGTTGCAGTCGGAGCGGGAGTCGGCGGTTCGGACGGTGCAGTCGGAGGCGGCTCCGGGGTCGGCTGCGTTGAAGCGCTCGTCGGTGCGACGGATGCTTTGGTCGGTTGTACGGTGGGCGCGGCAGTGGGCGGCGGCAGTGTCTGCGTCGGCTGTGGCGTCGCCGATGGCAAAATCACGGGCGGTGTAAACGGTGGAGCGGTCGGCGATATCTGGTCGGCTTCGGGCGTCGGTACAGCGGGCGTGACGAATGCGTTAATGCCTGCCACCGCGCCAATAAACAACGTCGCGGCAAGCATCACAACGACCGCGCGAAACGCGCGGTCACTCGCTTGCTCTTGTTCCAAGGTAAAGAGCGTTGTGCGCGCCGCGCGGCGGGCATCAAAAAGCATTTTGATGCCAAAAAGCACGGCGATAACGCCCGCCATGTACCAAAAAATCGCGTAGGTTTTGAGCAGTTCGAGAAACGCAGTCATGGATATGGATTACGTGAGGGTGAAAATGTCGGCAGTGGCGCGCATTGTAAGGCGAATTCAGTTTCGAGACAAATCATTACTGCGCGTCGAATGCGACGCGCGCGCGTTTGGGAATCAATCATCCAACATGCCGTAGCGACGCAGTGCGGCTTGGAGAATCATGTTGATTAATTCATTGTAACTGATGCCCGCCGCGTTTGCCTCCAGAACCAAATCGCTCAATGCTTCGGTCAATCCGGCGAGTGGATTGATTTCGATGACCATTGGCAGATTGTCGGACGCGCGAATGCGAAAATCTACGCGCGCAAAATCAAAACATTCGAGCGCGCGAAACGTGGCAACGGTGAGCCGTCCGATTTGCGAGGTCAATTTTGCGGAAAGAGGCGCGGGGCAGAGGTATTCCGGTCCCCATGGATTGTCATGTTTGATTTCCGAGCCGTACAAGGGCGCAGTGTCCTTGAGCCGCGTAAAATCAATTTCCATCGGCGGCAGAACGCGCACGCCCGAATAGTAGTATTCGCGAATGGGTGGTTTTTTCCCGTTCGTGCTTGCCGGCGGAATGGCGACAGGCGGATTCACGCTGCCGACGGTTTGAGCTGCCAGAGCGCGCTGTGCTTCGAGGCGTTTCTTTTCTTTGAGCCACGCGCCGCGCGGCATCAAGTTGCCCAGAATCCCGGTCGTCACTTCGCGTCCTTCGATATATTCTTCGACCAACACGGGCTGCTTGTACGCGCGCAAGAGATAGCGCACTTGGTCGCGCAATTCGCGCGGTGTACGGCAAATGGATTTGGCGGCAATGCCAATGCCCGAACCTTCCAGCGAAGGTTTGGCAAAGAGTGGAAAATTGAGACGCGGGTCACTGGGTTCATCGCCGGTGACAAACACCTGAAACGCCGGTGTCGGAATGCTGTAAAACTGCAACACGCGCTTGGTCATTGCCTTGTCGAGTGCAATGGCGAGCGTCATCACGCCGGAACCCGTGTATGGAATTCGCAGCATATCGAGAATGGCGGGCACCTGTGCCTCGCGTGACCTGCCGTAATGTCCTTCGCAGGTGTTGAAACAAATATCGGGTTTGTATTTCAACAAATTCCCAATCAGCCGCTCATCCCCTTCCAGCGGAATCACGTCATGCCCTGCCTCGCGCAGCGCGCGTTCATATCCCGCCACACTTTTTTCCGAATCGAGTTCGTTCCAACGGTCCCATGGCGTATCTTCGTCAGTTGTGTCCTGCGGCGCATTGGCAGCGAGTGAATACAATAACGCCACTTGAAATTTCTTCATGCGCTTGTCCCCTCATTATGTTTTGGCGGCGCGTTCGCCGTGCGACGCGCCGCATGAGCAAATTCCTATAAAAATGGATGTAGGGACGAACTGTGCATTCGCCCCTACAAGTTACCTCTACGGTCGTATGAGTTCACCACGAAATAAACGGTCTAGCACATTTTCTTGTTCCACCGAAGTCACCGCGACAATTTCATCGCCGGCGAGCAACTTGGTGCTCCCTTTCGGAATGAGCGCCTGCCCTTCCCGAATCACCAACGCCAACAAAAATTGGTCGGGCAAGTGCAGTTCATTCATCGGGATACCAATGATAGGCGAATCGGGCGGCACCTGTTTTTCGATAAACGTTGCGCCCACATCGCGCAGGGTCAAAAGATGAATCAGCGAGTGCGCCGGAATTTCGCGTTCAATTTGGGCAACCAACGCATCCACGTACGAAACGGTCGTGTCAATGCCGAGCACGGCAAAGATGTGTTCGTTCTTTGGATTGTTGATGCGCGCAATCGTGCGTTTAACGCCAAATTTTTTCTTTGCCATCTGACAAACAATCAAGTTGTCTTCGTCGTCGCCTGTTGCCGCCACCACAATATCCGCGCGCCCCATACCCGCTTCAAGCATCGGTCCGGCATCCGAGCCATCGCCTTGAATCGCAATGCCGCCCAAATCATTGATAATCATTTCCACTTTTTTGGAATTCTTTTCAATGACGACGACTTCGTGTCCGGACGCCAACAGATGACGCGTCAAATAATAGCCGACCTTGCCGCCCCCGACGATGATAATGTACATTAGGCGTTCACCATTTCACGAATTTTTTCTGCGCCCATGACGGTGGAACAAACCGTGTCCAACCCGAGCAAGCCATAGATTTCTTCGCGCACCGGGTCATACAAACGGGCAATGACACGCGGCACATGGAAAATATGTTGGGCGATTTGCGCCGCCATCGCATTCGTATTATCGCCGTTCGTGACCGCAATAAACGCATCGGCTTTTTCGATGCCTGCTTTTTTCAAAACATCTTCGTCAATGCCGGTGCCCAGCACCATTTGTCCGCCATAGTCCGCGCCGAGGCGCGCAAACGATTCGCGGTTTCGGTCAATGACAGTTACTTGGTGTCCGGCTTGGTCAAGCGCTTGAGCGAGATAAATGCCCACACGCCCACAGCCAAGAATAATAATTTTCATTCTGCTCTCTCGAGCCCGGACAGATTTTACACAACCTGTCCGGGCTCAATTGCGCGCGATTATAACATTATTGAAATCACGCGACAATGAAATCGAGTTTTGCTAACCTTAAAAAATGCGCGCGCCGCGCCCTCAGCGTCCGTTCGCCACTGCTTGTCCGAGCGGCAGTGGTTCGCGGGCGAGAATCACGCGACAACCCGCATGTTCCAACACGTACTGGGCGCGCGGCTCGACGCAGTATTCGCCAAACTTTTCGTGATACGGCACTCCCATCACAATCAATTGTACGTCGCGCTCGACCGCTTCGTTCACAATGGCAGCGCCCGCTTCACGCGCTTGCAGCAAGTCGGTACTGACGCGACATCCAATCTTGTCCGCAAAGCGTTGAACGCGTTCCAAGACCACTTCGCCGCGTTCAATCTCTTCGGACATTTCGGCATCAATCGGCAGATTGCGCCGCACTTCAATGACATAGAGAAGCAAGATTTCTGCTTTTTCTTTTTTGGCAAGACCACATGCCAGCATAACCGATTCGTGGTCCGTGCTTGCGCCTTCGACCGGCACAAGAATGTGTTTTAGCTTTGGTTCCATACGTTTCATTCGATGCGCACTTTTTGGACGCCGCCCGCTGCAGAGCGCCAAGACGTGCTGCGATTTCTTTGTTCCTTTTTAGTGTTCAAGCACATACGGCACATTGACGACGGCAACATTGGGATGAGGTTTCAACGCGCGGTTCAATTGCGCCGCCGTGCCATTGTGCAAAAGGCGCTGCCACCAATGCGCCGTCAAAAATTCCGGCAGGATGACCGTGACAAAGGCGTCAGGGTCTTGTTGGTGCAGCGCATCAATATACCTCAAGATGGGTTCCACCACCGCGCGAAATGGACTTTCCAATACAATCAATTTTACTTTCGGGTCATATTCATAAAGTTCCTGTGAAAATTCTTTGGCGAGTTCGGGGTCTTCGGTGACATGCACGGCGTACACCTGCTCTTCCAAGCCGCGCGCAAAATCGAGCGCGCGTTGGGCGGCAAGGTTCAAGTCCGCCACCGGCACAATGATAATTTGGCGCAGAGGGGCGGCAGACGCTTTTTGTTTCGTACTGCGTAGTTGTTCGCGCACCGTTTTGTAATGGCGAAAAATCAGCAAGAACAATCCCACCAACAGTGGCAGCGCGACAATGATAATCCAAGCGCCGCGCGTGAATTTGGTCGTCGCCGCAATCGTCAAAGCAATCAACGTGAGCAGCGCGCCAAACGCGTTAATTGCCGCGTTCTGCTTCCATCCTTTTTCGCGCGTCTTGCGCCAGTGCATCACCATGCCAATTTGCGAAAGCGTAAACGCGAGAAAAACGCCGACGGCGTACAGCGGAATCAGCAGATGGGTATCCCCTTGAAATAAAACAATCAGTCCGCCCGCCATCAGCCCCAAAATCACAATCCCATTGGAAAACGCGAGCCGGTCGCCGCGATGCGAAAATTGATGCGGCAAGTAACCGTCTTGCGCCAAAATCCACGCGAGGCGCGGAAAGCCATTAAAACTCGTGTTCGCCGCCAGAATCAAAATCAACATCGTCGAAAACTGGATGATGTAATAAAAAATGTTTGTGCCAAATACCGCGCGCGCAAGCTGCGAGACTACAGTTTCGCCTTCCACAGGCGAGACCTGATATTGGTGCGCCAAGTACGAGATTCCCAAAAAGAACGATGCCAACACAACTGCCATGACCACAAGCGTTTGCGCGGCATTTTTGCTTTCGGGCGGCTTGAACGCGGGCACTCCATTCGCAATGGCTTCGGTGCCGCTCGCCGCAACGCTTCCTGCAGAAAACGCGGTCAACAAGAGCCACAGCGTAACCGGTTCGCCGCCGCCGGAATGTGGCGCAGGCGCTTCCACCGGCGGCAAACCCATAAACAAACGCCAAACGCCCACGCCAATCAACATGCACAACGCGACAATAAATATATACGTTGGCACGGCAAAAATATTTCCCGATTCGCGAATGCCGCGTAAATTACCAATCACCATTATCGTGATGAACGCCAACGCGATAATCACTGTATACGGCTGCAATTCCGAAAACGCCGACGTGATGGCAGCGGTGCCCGCCGCAATGGAAACCGCCACCGTTAGTACATAGTCGAGCAACAACGCGGCAGCCGCCACCAACCCCGGCATGACTCCCAGATTTTCTTTGGAAACCACATACGAGCCGCCGCCGCTCGGATAGGCGAAAACAGTCTGGCGATACGAGAACGCGACGGTGCCCAACAACAACGCGATGGCCATCGAGATGGGCACCGAATATTCCAACCCGCCGCTCGCCGCCGCCAACGTCAAGACCAACAGAATTTCTTCCGTCGCATACGCGACGGACGACATGGCGTCGGAGGCAAAGATTGCAAGCGCCTTGACTTTGGTGAGCCGTTCGGTAATTTCCGCTGCGTTGGGCAGTGGTTCGCCAATCATCACGCGACGCACTTTGGCAAACAGCTGAAGCAGCGGCGTCTGCGGCTCGATGGCTTCTTCGGTCACGCGCAAAACGCCCGGCGCAACCTTTTTAAACAGATGCCCGTGAGGACGTACTACGCGGACGTATGTGTCGCCCGCGCGCACCCCCGCGCGTTTTTCTTGACGCGTTAAATCCAGATTTAATTCTTTGGCGTCATTGCCATTTATGCCGGGTGACGCTCCATTCGACGAATAATTCCCCGCGCCGTTTTTGGTCCCTCTCTGCGGCTCACTTGGCGTGGGCTGGTCTGAATCAGACAACATTTTCCATATTTTCCATACCAAAAAAAAGAACGCCTCACACCGGGCGTCTCATCAGGCATGAACGGCGGCAGTGCATGGTATCGCAGTTCAGACCTGTCAGCGCTCGCGCTGCGCTTGCGCATCACGCGTGCATTAACCGGTGTAGCGTTCCCTAAATTTCATGCGAAAGGTTCGGTGCTCCGCCAAGGCGGAAAGGTTGGTTCATTGTATCCCGCGTAGAAATCATTGTCAATCCTCTAAAAGATACGGGACAAGCACCACAGCCACATTTGGATGCGTTTCAAATTCCGCGCGCAAACGTTGTGCCGTCCGTCCATGCAACAGCCGTTCCCAATTGTGCGCGGGAATAAATTCCGGCAAGATGATGGTCACGAACGCTTCGGCGTTTTGTTCATGCAGCGCTTGCACATACGAAATCATTGGGCGCACAAATTGCCGATACGGTGAATCGAGCGTGACGAATTGAATGTCCGGCGCATACTTGGACATTTTTTCTCGCGTGCGTTTCGCGCGTTCGGGGTCGGTATTGACATGCACCGCGATAATTTGCGAAGACATGGAACGCGCAAAGGCGAGCGCGCGCAGGGACGCGTAATTCACCGTATCAATCGGCACCAACGCGAATTGTTTGATGGTGGTAGGCGGAAGTTGTTCCGGCATGATACGCAATTGGTCCGCCACGCGCGTATAGTGACGATGAATCAAAACGAAACCGCCGACGAGAATCGGAATCAAGAGCATGACCACCCACGCGCCGTGCGCGAATTTGGTGACCGCCGCAATCGTCAAAATGATGGCGGTCGCGACCGCGCCAATGCCGTTAATGATCGCGCTGCGACGCCAGCCCGGTGTCTTTAAACGCCGCCAGCGCACCACCATGCCGGTTTGCGAAAGGGTGAACGCAAGAAAAACTCCGACCGCATACAACGGAATCAACAGATGCGTATCGCCCCGAAACGCAAAAATTAAAATTCCGGCAACGCCGCCTAACGCGCTAATGCCAACGCTGAACGCCAGCCGGTCGCCGCGAAATGAAAAATGATGCGGCATGAAATTATCGCGCGCCAGAATTGAAGCGAGGCGCGGAAAATCGGCGAACGCGGTGTTGGCGGCAACCACCAAAATCCCCATCGTCGCAAACTGAAAAATATAGTACAAAATATTTTCGCCGTAAATCATGCGCCCCAGCTGCGAAATGACCGTTTCGTCCGCGTCGGGATTGGCTTGCAGCATCACGGCGAGAATCGAAATGGAAACAAAAAACGTGCCGAGAATCAGCGCCATCACGGTCAAGGTCGTCGCGGCGTTTTTGCTTTCGGGCGGCTTGAAGGCGGGCACTCCGTTTGAAATCGCTTCGGTGCCACTCATTGCCACAGCGCCGGCAGAAAACGCGGTCAGAATGAGCCACAAGTCGAGCGGTTGTTGTGCGGGAATGTTCAGTGGTTCCGCCGGGACGGGCGCGTTGCCCAACACAATGCGCGTAAAACCTAATACAATCATTGCACCTAACGCAATGATGAACGTATAGGTTGGCACGGCAAAGATAGAGCCCGATTCGCGCACGCCGCGTAAATTCAAAACGGTCATGATAAGGACAAACGCCAACGCAATCTCGACCGTATAATCGTACAATGCCGGAAACGCCGAAGTAATCGCGTCCGTGCCTGCCGAGATGGAAACCGAAACCGTGAGAATGTAATCTATCAGCAATGCCGCCGCCGCGACCAAGCCCGCACCCGTGCCAAGATTTTCGCGGCTCACAATGTACGAACCGCCGCCGTTTGGATAGGCGAGCACGGTTTGGCGATACGAAAATGCGACAATCCCCAAGAGCACCGCAATCGCCAAGGAAATTTCAATGGACAAATTCAGCGCGGTGCTTCCGGCGAGCGCGAGCACAATCATAATTTCGCCGGTCGCGTACGCGACGGACGAAATCGCGTCGGACGAAAAAACCGCGAGCGCTTTGACTTTGGTCAGCCGTTCGTGAATTTCGTGCGCTGACTCGATGGGGCGCCCGATAAAGACGCGTTTGAAAACGCGATATAATTGTTGCCAACGCGTTGGCGCGTGGGACGCCTCTTCTGTGGCAACAAAATGTCCGGGTCCAATGCGTTTGAAAAAACGACGATGAGGCTCGCGGCGCCGCGCAAACACATCACCGGGGCGCACGCCTTTAACAATGTCTGTGGTTGTGAGCTCGGGGTTTACTTGAATTCTGCTTTGTGCCAAAAGGGGCACGCGCACGGTGGGGTCAAGCCGGGGGGCATCTGCATTATCATCTGCCACCTCCAAGTTGTCCGTCGGCAATGGGAGCGCGGCTTGGCCTTCTGCCGCAGACTCACTTTTGCGCGCGGGGCGAAAGGTATCCATACAAAAGCTGCCTCAAAAAAAAACCACGGCAAGACAGACTTACCGGGGCACCATTGCGCTGTTGCTTGCGCCGTCAACCGTGACGATGGAAAACATTGGGAAACATTCTGCCAATTTGCACTTTGTCGAGAGCGAGCACCAGCCACGACAATTGGGTTTTACTGTTTTCCAATCTGTTTGCGCGAAATTCTACGTCCGGTAAATCACTTTGTCAATTGAAACGAAACACTTTTAATGCGTTGCGTCTTTTGGGCAAGTCTTACGTCTCTGTACATGCGCGTTACGCGCACCATATATTTAGGACTTGCGCTTGTCATTTCGAACCCCTCAATCCTTCGGGGTAAACTCTGTGAGGAATCTTGCACTGTTCCACTGAGATTTCTCGCAAAGCATGTCCCCAAGCATTGAGGGAACGGCTCGAAATGACACCTGGACGAAAGTCCTGATATTAAATACGCCGCCGCCCAAATTTCTGAATCCATCATGTTGACGGACCACAAGACCGAAACCATCTGGCGTGAATTTCACGCGCAGCTCGAAACATTCATTCTTCGGCGAGTGCGCGACCAAGCTCTTGCCCAAGACCTGCTCCAGCAAGTTTTTTTGCGCGTGCATACACGTATCGAAACTCTGCGCGACGAAACCAAATTGAACGCGTGGATTTATCAAATCGCGCGCAATGTGATTGCCGATTACTATCGCGCGCAGTCGGCAACCGCACCGCTGGATGAAGACGTACCCGAACCGGAACCCGAACCCGAAGACATGGCAGAACGCCTCGCACCGAGCATTCGCTACTTTGCGAACGCGCTCGCGCCGACCTATCGCGAGGCGTTTATCTTGACCGAAATTCGCGGCATGTCCCAGGTGGAACTCGCGGCGCGGCTTGGAATTTCCGTTTCGGGGGCGAAATCGCGCGTCCAGCGTGCCCGCGCACAATTGAAACAGCTGCTGCTCGACTGTTGTCACTTTGAGTTTGACCGACGCGGCAGCATCATTGATTATTACCCGCGCGTCGATTGCTGTAAACGCTGTGCGTGCGAATAGATTTTGCGTCCAAACGACGCTTGCGTCCTTTTGCAAATCGCGGCGTCTCTCTATATGAAACCAAATTACAGGAGACTCAAAATGCCAGTTATTGAAATTCGTGACCAAGTCCGGGAACATTACGCGGAACACGCGCGCACCTTCTTGCAAGGCAGCGCGGCAAGCTGTTGCGGAAACGGTCCGGGCAGTTGTTGTTCTACAGAGGATACGATTCCCGTTCAAGCCTTGACCGCTCTGCACGCCAAGAATGAAATCCCCGGCGACATTGTGCAAACGTCGCTCGGCTGCGGCACACCGCTCGAACTCGCCGCCGTACAGCCGGGCGAAATCGTTTTGGATTTGGGCAGTGGCGGCGGACTGGATTGTTTTTTCGCGGCGCGGTTCGTCGGTCCGACGGGACACGTCATTGGAGTAGACATGACGCCCGAAATGTTGAAACTCGCCAATGAGAACAAACAAAAGGTCGGGCTGTCGAATGTGGAATTTCGTCACGGCTATTTGGAAGCATTGCCCGTTGACGATGCGAGCGTCGATGTCATCATTTCAAACTGTGTGATTAATTTGGCGGCAGACAAAGATGTCGTACTGCGCGAGGCGTATCGGGTGTTGAAACCTAACGGGCGCGTGGTGTTTAGCGACATTGTCGCGCGCAGCGCGCTGCCGCAAGGTTTGCGGAAAAATATGGAAGCGTGGGCAGAATGTGTGGGCGGCGCCATTCCGCGCCAAGAGTACGAGGAAAAAATGCAGCGCGCGGGGTTTCAAAACATTCGCGTCGCCGGCGAACCCCAACCTGATGATTTGATTTACAGTGCAAAATTTCAAGCAACGAAATAGAGGAACAAAAAAACGTCCATCACGGACGTTTTTTTGTTTTCACATGCGCGCGAGCAGTTCCGCTTTCTTTTTTTGAAATTCCTCTTCGGTGAGAATTCCTTCTTTCCGCATCGCACTCAATGACGCGATGAGCGTCGGAATGTCGGTGGTCGGCGCGGCGGGCGGTGCGGTGGGATTTGGAATTTCGTCAAAACCCAATTTTTCCTTTTCGTTCAACATGGCGGTTTTGAAACGAATCGGCGAGCTGATGCGTTGAAACAAATTCGACCCTTGTTCGCTCGCGGTCAAAATTTCCACATCCCCATAATCGAGCAAACGTCCGAGCACCGATTGCGTCATCCGCACGTCATTGACTTTTTCGAGGGACGAATCAATGACATTTTTGTTAATCGTGCCTTCGATTTGAATGACGCGCCGGTTGGTGACAATGTATTCGCGATTGACCCAATCAATGAACGCGAACCCAAAATGCCCTACCGGCACCAACAGCAAAAGGACAAAGAGCCCTCCGAGCGGCGGCGGCACAAGCGATTGCGCGACCAAAATGATGCCGATGGCGACGAGCGCGAGAAACGCATCGAGCACGATTTGGCGCAAAAGCACTACCCAACTCTGCCGCGCAAAGAAAACAATGCGCTCGTTTTGACCGAGCAGTTGTTCGACATATTTCATGGTTCGTCACTCTCTTGAGAATTTTTTGGCAGCCCGTCACTCAACGCGGGACGCGTGCGATAGACCAGCGTTGTGGTCAGATGCGCGTGTCCCAACATGCGCTGAATTTCTTGCAGACTCGAACCTTCCGCGAGGCGATGCGCCGCAAACGAATGACGCAGCGAGTGCGGCGTAACGGGCGTTTCGATACCCGCTTGTTTGACGTACTGTTTCAAAATCAGCCAAACTCCTTGCCGCGTGAGCTGCGCGCCGCGCGGATTTACAAACAACGGACCGTTGTCCGCCGCCGCGCCATAACGCGTACGCGCGCGCGCGAGATAGTCCGCCAACGCGGTCATGGCGCTCGGCGTCAGCGGTACACGGCGCTGGCGCGCGCCGCTGCCCACTTGGAGCATTGCGTTTTCCATGTCCACATCGCGCACGTCGAGCGTGACCAATTCCGAAACGCGCACGCCCGTCGCGTACATCACTTCCAACATCGCGCGGTCGCGCAGCCCTTTGGTGTTGGGTTCGGCGGGCGCGTGCAGTAACGCCGTCACCTGTGCTTCGGTCAACGCGCGCGGGGGTTGTTTGTTCACGCGCGGCGCATCGAGGTCCAGCGTCGGATTGGAAGCCATCACGCGCATTTCGGTCAGATAAAAGTAAAACGATTTCAGCGCCGCGATTTTGCGCGCGATGCTTGCTGCCGAATACTCGCGCGCTTTCAGGTCGAGCAGATACGCTTGCATGAGCAGTGAATCCACGCGCGCCCACGAACTCACATACGGGCGCGTCGTCAGCACAAATTGATGGAACTGCAACAGGTCATTGCGGTACGCCATCAATGTATTGCCCGCATAGTGCTTGGCAGTGGCAAGATATTCGATAAACTGCTCGATGTGCTGTTCCATGTTAGCAAAATGCTAAACGCTCTCGAATGCCTGGTCCAAATCCGTCATCAAATCATACACGTTCTCGACGCCGACAGAAAGGCGCACCAGTCCCGCGTCCACTTGGAGCGGCGAGTTGGCAACTGACATGTGTGTCATTGCCGCCGGCACTTCGATGAGCGATTCCACGCCGCCCAACGATTCTGCCAATACAAACAAGCGGGTCGCCGCCGCAATTTTTTCGGCTGCCGCTTTGCCGCCGCTTGCGATAAAAGAAATCATCCCGCCGCCCGCGCGCATTTGTCGGCGCGCCACCGCGTGCTGTGGATGCGAGGGGAGCCACGGATACATGACGCGCTTGACGAGCGCGTGCTGTTCGAGCCATTGCGCGAGATGCAAAGCATTTTCGGAATGGCGCTCCATCCGCAGCGCCAAAGTTTTCAAGCCGCGCAATACGAGCCAACAGTCAAACGGACTCGGCACCGCGCCCGCCGCGTTCTGCAAAAATTTCAAACGTTCGTACAACACATCGTCGCTGGTGACAATTGCCCCGCCAATCACGTCACTGTGTCCGCCCAAATATTTGGTCGTCGAGTGCATCACCAAATCGGCGCCCGATTCGAGCGGGCGCTGCAAATACGGTGTGGCAAACGTATTATCTACACCAACCAAAATATCATGTTCGTGCGCGAGCGCCGTAATCTCGGCGACATCAATTATTTTCAAAAGCGGATTGGTCGGCGTCTCGATCCACACCAAACGCGTGTTCGGTCGAATTGCCGCGCGAGTCGCCTCGCAATTCGTCATATCCACGAACGAAAACTCGAGCCCGAATGCGGTGAACACGCGCTGAAACAAACGATACGTGCCGCCGTACACATCATCGGCGACGACGATGTGGTCGCCTTTTTTGAAATACAACAGCAAGGTGGTTATCGCCGCCATGCCGGATGCGAATGCCAGTCCATAGCGTCCGCTTTCGAGGGAAGCGAGACATTCTTGCAGCGCGCTGCGGGTCGGATTGTCCGTCCGCGAATAATCATAGCCCAAGTGTTCGCCCACCGCGCGCTGTGCGTACGTTGACGTTTGATAAATGGGCGTAATCACCGCGCCGGTTGCGCTATCCGGTTCCTGCCCCACATGAATGGCGCGTGTTTCAAAGTGGAGGGGGTCGGGAGAAGAATGGAGGTTCATACAAAAAATGATTATAGGGGTTGCAACAGAAATTTGTCAAAGCCCCTGCGAGACGCGAAAAATAATTTCACTTGTTGTTTATGACGAATCGTTGTATGATTTCGCCAGACGTCGCGCCAACGCATGTCAGTTGGCGCATAAACCCCAAATGGAATGAAGACGCCGCAATCCCTCATCCGTACTCACCTGCCCACTTGTTGCTACAAGCCCTTTCGCGCCGATGCAATTCGCCGTGCAAGGCGCGCGCCTCGCGTGCGTTGGCAAACGGGTATGGACGTTGTACGAAACCGTTGCGCCGAATCATTCCAGAAACATCTTGGAGGAGATGTGAAAAAAATATTTTTGTTTACGCTTGTTGCGGTCATTGCCTTGTCACTGATTGCGTGCGGTCCGACCGCACAGCAAGCACAGCCGACGATTGATGCCGCCGCCGCAACGGTTGCCGCCGGCGCGAACCAGGCAGCGACTGCCGCCGCCGGTGCCGCGAACCAAGCGGCAACCGCCGCCGCAGGCGCCGCGACCCAAGTCTCCGGAGTTGCGACAGCTGTTGCCACCGCCGTCGCACAACCAACCGCAACGACACCACCGCCCGACTGCGCCAAAATGGACGGCATGCCCACCGTGAAAGCCGGTGACCTCGGCTCCCCTGAAAAACCGATTATCATCACGCTCGTTCCTTCGGGCGATGTGCCAACCATCACCAAAGCAGGCACGGGCATCGCCGACTGCTTGAGCAAGCTCACGGGTCTGACCTACAATATCGAAGTCGGCACAAACTTTGCCGCCTCGATTGAAGCAATGGGCGCGGGCAAAGCCCCGTTCGGTTTCTTGAACACGTTTTCGGCAATTCTCGCCAAAGAAAAATATGGCGTGACGCCGCTGCTCGTTGCTCTCCGCAACTACAAGGGCAAGCCCGAAAACTTTTACAAGGGACAATTCATCGCCAACAAAGCATCGGGCATCAAGACCATCGCGGACTTGAAAGGCAAGACGTTCTGCTTTGTTGACCCCAACTCGACTTCGGGTTACATCATCCCGCAAATTGTCATGAAAGCGAATGGGATTGACCCCGCCAAAGATTTGAAAGCGACACAGAACGCGGGCTCGCACGACAATGTTGCGATTGCGGTCTACAAAGGCGATTGTGACGCGGGCGCAACGTTCGTTGACGTACGCACTGATTCCAACCCCATCAAACAAAATTATCCGGACATGGTGGAAAAGGTGGACGCGTTCTATATCACCGACAATATCCCGAACGACGGTCTTCAGGTTGCCAAGGGTGTTGACCCGGCAATTGCGGATGCAACGGTCAACGGGCTGCTCCACATCTCGGGTGACCCGGGTGGTAAAGCCCTGCTCCGCAGTCTGTACAGCTATCTCGGTCTCGCCAAAGTCGAACCGACCTTTTACGATGACTTTGAAGGTCTGCTCAAAAAAGCAGGCGTAGACCCCGCCAGTCTCGTTCAATAAAAAAAAACCAGCAGGCAGAGACAATGTTTGTCTCTGCCTGCTTGCTACGCGGCAGCTTGTTAAGCACACCCGCTGCCGGAGTGAGGACTATGCTGCGCGTCGAACACTTGACCAAAGTTTTTCCCAACGGAACGGTTGCGCTCAAAGATGTCACGTTCGAAGTTGCCGACGGTGAATTTCTCGCCGTCATTGGCTTGAGTGGTTCCGGCAAGTCAACCCTCTTGCGCTGTATCAATCGGTTAATTGAACCGACCAGCGGAAAAATTATTTGGGACGGCACAGACCTCACTGCCCTCTCGCCGAGTGAGATGCGGCGCGTGCGACGCAAAATCGGTTTTGTCTTTCAACAATTCAATCTCGTCAGACGCTCCAACGTCATTACCAATGTGTTGACCGGACGGCTCGGTTACGTTAACACCGCGCAATCACTGCTCAACGCGTTTTCCAAAGAGGACAATGACCGCGCGCTGAATAATCTGGAGCGGCTTGGGTTACGCGAAAAAGCGTACGTGCGCGCTGATTCGTTGAGCGGCGGGCAGCAGCAGCGCGTGGGGATTGCGCGCGCGCTGATGCAAGAACCAAAAATCATTCTCGCCGACGAACCGGTTGCTTCGCTGGACCCCGTGCTCTCGCACTCGATTCTCAAATATCTGGAACAATTGAATAGAGAAGATGGACTCACCGTGTTATGCAGTCTGCACTTTTTGGATCTAGTGCATCGCTACGCCACAAGCGCGATTGCGCTCAAGGAAGGACAACTCGTCTTTCAAGGTCTGCCCCAAGAAATTGACGACGCGCAATTCAAAGCGATTTACGGTCAAGAGGCACAGCGTGTGTCCATCATTTGAGGTTGGAAAATGGCGATAGAGATTTGATTGACGAATCTCCAATCTCCAACCAGCCGTCTCCCTTCTCCATGGCTCCCGTTCGAACCAAAACGCCACTCCTCCCCGCGCTCTTGTCGCTCGTCATTCCGGGCGCAGGACAGATGTATCTCGGCGCGCGGATGGTCGCTGCCTCGATTTTTGGTACGGCTGTCGTGTTGGCATTTTTGATTTGGTTCACGCTGGAAAATTTTCGCGTCGGATTGGTGGAATGGGGGACGCTGAAAACGAGTTGGTTATGGCTCTTGTTCGCCGTGTTTTGGTTGTGGAATGTTTGGGACGCGTATCGGCGCGCGCACGGCAGAACAACCCCGCGTCTCGTCTCGTTCGGCATTCCCATTTTGCTCATTTATATCATCGCGTGGCAAGTGACCGATGTAAATTTATTGCGCCTCGTCACGCGTTTTAGCGATGTGCAAATTATTTTTGATGCGCTCATTCATCCCGACCTCTTGACGCGGGATACAGTTGTGCATCAAGGAATGACGACAATTTGGATTCCCTGTTCCAATCCTCCGCAAACTGTCGGACCCGGTGGCGGTTCGGGTTTGCCCGTTGGCATAGATAAACCTTGCGGTACGGTCGGCGACACATTGGTCATGGCGGGGCAAGGTTTTGAACCAAATACCACGGGCAATTTATATTGGCAAGAATATGGCGGAACAAACGAAGTACAAGTCCGTTCGGGCGGCGCGCCGGTTCTCGTCACCACCGATGCGGAGGGAAAATTTGTTGTGCCCTTCGCAATTCCCGCGTTCGCGGGACGGGACGGCTTGGACCCCAACTCGCCGATTGTCAACGGCATTGAAGCGCGTTTTATCCGCGAAGTCGGTCCGCTCAAGCCGAGCGAAAATTTTGGCACCTTGATCGGAAAAATCGAAATTAAACCTGCGCCGGACTGGATGACCGCGTTCGGCATTATGCCTGTCGGCGCGACCCTGCCCGCCTTTGAACCCGGCGGAATTTTTGTCACGATTGCATTGGGGCTGATGGCAACGCTCATTTCCATTGTCGTCGCCGCGCCGCTCTCGTTTTTTGGCGCGCACAATATCATGGCGCGCGTGCGCGGTGGCACGGTCATTTACTATATTGCGCGCGCAATCTTTAACGTCACGCGTTCCATTGACACATTGATTTGGGCAATTATTTTGGTGACATGGACCGGGCTCGGCGCGTTCACGGGGCTGATGGCGCTTTCGATTCATTCGATTGCGGCAGTGGCAAAACTGTATTCCGAAGAAGTGGAACACATTGACCCGGGCCCGGTGGAAGCGACCACGGCGGCGGGCGGCAACTTGCTGCAAAACATTCGCTTTGCCGTGATTCCGCAAATTGTCCCGTCGTTTCTTGCGTACTCGCTTTTGCGTTGGGATATTAACATGCGCTCGGCAACCGTCGTCGGACTCGTGTCGGCGGCGGGCGTCGGCTTTTATATTTTTGAAGCCATTCGCAAAGGCGGCTATCGCGAATACGCGGCGGCGTTGTGGTGCATCGCGGTGGTGGTACTGATTGTAGATTTTTTGAGCGCGTACTGGCGCGAACAGATTTTCAAGAACGAAGCTCAGGCGAGCAGCGCTCCGCCGAAAGCATTTTACCAAACCCCGCGCGGAATTTTCTACACAGTCCTATTCGTTGCTGTTTTCATCCTCAGCTGGAATCTCGCGCAGATTGATTTGGGCAAATTGTTTGAGCCCGCGCCGACCTTTGGCAAAGTACTTTTGGACTTTGTTTCCGTTGACACCAGTCCCGGCGTGCTTGATTCCGTGATGAGGAATTTGCTCGTCACCATTTTCCAAGCGCTGCTAGCGACGACGCTCGGCGGGGTCATTGCTCTGCCGTTCGCGTTCCTTGCCGCGCGCAACATCACGGGGCGCACCCGCGCGGCATTGCCCGTTTACTATGCCGCGCGTTTTGTACTGAGTTTTCTGCGTTCGATTGAAGCCGTGTTGTATGTTGCCATTTTTGTTTTTTGGGTCGGCGTCGGCGCATTCGCGGGGATGCTCGCGCTGTCTATTACGACGTTCGGTTTGATTGGAAAACTTTTCAGCGAAGCAGTAGAAAATATTGAAGAGGGTCCGGTCGAGGCGTTGACGGCGACCGGCGCGAATCGGTTACAGTCCATCGCGTTTGCGATTGTGCCGCAAATTGTGCCGCCGTTTATTTCGTACGCGATTTATCAATGGGACATTAACATTCGCCTCGCCACCATCATCGGGCTTGCGGGCGGCGGCGGCATCGGACAGTTGTTCCAAAATTACGTCGGACAATTGCAGTATCACAAAGCGGGCACCGTCATTCTTGCGATTGTGATAGTTGTCACCCTGATGGATTTCGCGAGCGCAAAAATTCGCGAACGCTTGGTGTAATAAAAAACGTTCGGGGTCAAGACCCCGAACGTTTTTTTATCCATCTCGCGAACTATCTATCTCAATGTCTTCATTCGGTTTGCTGTCCGGCAAGAACCACGCAAGTCCTGCCATCATTCCCAACAGTACAACCACAAGTGTCATTGCCCGTCCTTTGGCAAAAAGCATCGTGCGAAGAATGCGCGGGGAAAGGTGATGCTTTTTTTCCAATTTGTCTAGCGCGGAGTTACCAACGTCAATACGCGATTGCCTGCGAGTCCATACAATTGTCCATCGCGGAACGCGAGTTTTGCAATCGCTTCATCACTCGAACCGGCGCTGAGTGCTTGCCAGGTTTTGCCTGCATCGTGACTCACCATCAGCCCTACCGGATAAAAATCTACGCGTCCCGTGCCAAGCCACACACCGCGAGCGATATACAACACATTCGCATTTTCGGGGTCAATCGCAATCGCGGAAATCGAATCGCGCGCGCCGGGCGTCAAGGCAATGCCGCTGTTGACCGCGCTCCACGTTGCGCCGCCATCCACACTCTTGTAAATCCCCATCGCCTCTACACCGGCGTACAATTCTTGCGCGTTGTTCGGATTCACTGCCAGCGCGGACACTTGACTCGGCAGCACACTCGCGAGCGTCTGCCATGTCTTGCCGCCGTCCATGCTCACATTCAAATCGCGTTTCGCCGCAACGTACACCAGATTCGCTTGCGAGGGCGCCGACGCATACGCGCCAATGTATTGTTCGTTCACCGTCGCCGCTTGAGCGAGGACGGTGCGAATGCGCGCGAGCGAGTCCGCTGCCGCGCCGCGCACCATGGCACTGCGGTCGGTGATAGCGGCTTGCTGCAAATCGTTAATCGCGCTTGTCGCATGAATTTCGCCCAACGCCCACGCCGCGTTGCGTCGCACCGCAGGCACTGCATCCTGCTGCAGTACGCCGCGCAGTGCCTCGGTCGCTTGTGGCGAGGCGATGTAACCGAGTACGTCCGCCGCATTCCGCCGCTGGGCAGGATTGGCAGAGCGCAGCGCGACGAGCAATTGCGGCACGGCGGGTTCACCAAGCGCTTCCAAATTACGCTGGGCGTCTTGGCGCGCGGTGGTCAATTTGTCATTGTTGAGTTCGCCAATCCAACTCGCAATTTGCAGCTCGCGCGGGTCACGCGGTGTTGCCGTTGCGTTGAAAACTGCGAGCGCGACGACCAACACGAGCGCGCCGATGGCTGCCGCGGTAATCATATAGCGGCGCTGTTTGATTTTTGAAACGATGGGAAAAAGAAAAGATGTTTGCATGGGTGTTCCTCGCTCTCGGTGCGAGCAATCGAGTTGTGTGTGAATTACACAAAAAAGACGCAGGGCGGACCAAAAAGGTTCCGCCCTGCGTCACTCCTTGCATTAGAAAATTCTAATCTCTCAGCGCAGTTGCAAGTTCATCAGAATCAGCATAATCACCACCGTCAACGCGCCGCCGAGAATCAACATCAGCAAACCCCAAATCGCCCACCATGTCGCGCGTTCAAAGGAAGGGGTTGTGTTGGCGTTTGCGCCGCGCGTCGGATTTTCGAGCCGCGCGAGCCGAGTGTCGAGGTCGCGCAGCAGATACATTTGCTGCATTTGCGCGCGCTGCATTGATTGCAGCATCGAGCCCACAAACCACATTTCGGAAACGGCAGAGCCCGCGTTGGTTTGGGCAGTATTCGGATTGACCGGAATCAGCGGATTCGGCGTGAGCGGCAACAGCTGCGCGTCGCTTCGCGTGGGCGCCGTCCACGGCGCGCTGTCCGTCTCGGTATATTCGAAATCTTGATAGTTCATCTCAACCTCGCAAAAACATTTACCAAAATATTAAAGCACAGTTTGGGGAGAGAATCGAGAGTTTGGGATTACGAGATGGTGACGGATTTATTTCGGGGGAATTTCGTTCAACCGTTGATACAAAATGGTGCGCCCGTCACTGCTGGCAAGGAAATCAACAAACGCAGTAACATTTTCATCCGGCGTTTGCGGCACAATCAAGAAAACGGTTTGCAAGAGCGGATAAACTCCGGCGCGAATATTTGCGCGCGTCGCCGCCGCATTATCAATCCCCACCGCGCGCGTCCGTGAATTTTCATCCCAAATGTTCGCTGCCACATAACCCAGCGCGTTCGGGTGTTCGGCAACATAATCCAACATGTCGAGATTGGTTGGCATGAGCAGTGCGGTGGGTGTGATGCGCGCGCCCTGCATGACTTGGTCTTGAATCACCGTGCGCATCCCCGAACCCTCTTCGCGCATCAAGACCTGAATCTCATCCTTGCCATTCGGCGGCGCAATGCCGAGCTGCGACCATTGACTGAATTCGCCCGTCAAGATTTTTTTCAAATCGTCGCGCGCGAGATTTTGCAGTGGGTTCGACGGATGAACAATAATGAAAACGCCGTCGCGTCCCAATTCCAATGCGCTGGCGTGCGCACGTTCCAATTCATCCGCGCGCGGATTGCGCTCGACAAACGCGAAATCAAATTGCTGAAAGCCCAGTTGACGCAGTGCTGTGGTGGAATTGCTGGTAAAAAAATCGAACGTCGTATTCGGATGCGCGCGTCGGTAACCGTTCGCCGCTTCGCGCGCAATGTACTGGGTAGAATCCGCCGAGCCGATGCGAAAATGCGCGGCGGGGGGGGGTGTCGGCGTGGCGCGACAGGCGAGAAGGAAAACAGGAACCAGCAAGCAGGCGGCAGTAACGAAATTCTTGAGAACTGTTCGTCGTTCGTCGTTCGTCATTCGTCAATCATCAGACCGCAGCTATCCGCGCAACAAGGCAATGACTACAAGCAACAAGGCAAGCGCCCAACGATAATAAACAAACACATCCGTCGAGTTGCGGCGAAGATATTGGAGCAAAAAGCGAATGGTGAGAAAACCGGTGACGGCAGAGGCGACAAAGCCCGCCGCGTACAAGAGTAAATCGTTCGCCCCCAGCGCGCCGTTTTGCGATTCCCGAAAGACATCGTACAAACTTTTCAAGCCCGCGCCCGCGATAATCGGCGCGCCAAGCAGAAAAGAAAAACGCGCGGCGGCGTCGCGTTTCAAACCCAAAAACAGACCCGCCGTGATGGTCGAACCCGAGCGCGAGACGCCGGGGAAAATCGCCAGCGCCTGTGCCGCGCCAATGAGCAGCGCATCGCGGAGAGTGATTTGTGTAAGGTCGCGCACATGCTTGGCGGCGCGTTCGGCAAAAAACAAAATCAAGCCGAGCAGCGCAATCACAATTGCCATCGCGATGACGGCGGTCGGCGAGAGCGGCGCGTTGGGCGCATGAAAAATTTCCTCTACTTTGCTTTCTGCCAACACGCCAACCACACCGCCCGGAATCGAACCCACGACAATCAACCATGCTAAACGGCGGTCCGGGTCGCTGCCAATTTTTCGTTCGACGATGCTTGCAATGCCCGCGCGAATCAAACGCACCCAGTCGTTGGCAAAGAACGCGAGGACGGCGAGCAGCGTGCCAAGATGGAGCGCCAGGTCAAACGGGAGACTCGTAATCACCGCATTGTCCCAACCCAAGAGCCACGGCACAAGAATCAGATGCGCCGAGCTCGAGATGGGCAAAAATTCGGTAAGACCTTGAATAATGCCAAGAACAATAGATTGAATGAGGAGAGACAAGTCCATAATAGTCGGATGGTCGGGTAGTCTGATAATCGGATGGTCGTGCTGAAAAACTGACCAACGACGAACTGACTAGCCGACCTTTTCAAGATATTCGTAAAGGATTTCCAACGCGGCGTGCGCGGCGCTGGATTTATTTTCCAAACGATTGCCTTGCCACACAAAATGGCGGCACCAATCCGCGTCCGATGCGGACAGCGCGATATACGTGAGACCGAGCGGTTTCGTAGGCGTCGCGCCGCCCGGTCCCATAATGCCCGTGATGCCGATGGCAACGTCCGCGCGAAATTTGGCGCGCGCATTTTTCGCCAGTTCGCGCGCAATTGGTTCACTCACTGCGCCGTGCTGTAACAACAGCGCGTGTGGCACATTGAGCAAACCTTCTTTGGCTTCGTACGCGTACGCGACGACACTGCCCAGAAAATATTCGGAACTGCCGGGAACGTCGGTAATGTGCGAGGCGATGAGTCCGCCAGTACACGATTCGGCGAGCGCGAGTTTGAGATGTTTGGCGCGCAGCAGGTCGCCAATCGCAGCTGCAAGAGGTTCTGGCATCAACGGTGAAAGGAAAACGTTTCGCACAAGATAGTTTGGCGAGTGCAACCAAACGAAGCGATTATAGCGCGAGTTGCGCGCGCAAACAAAAAGGGTAGACACGGAACAAAAAGGATAGACAGGGAACCGGGTTCCCTGTCTATCCGTCGCGTCCACCCACGCGGTTCCGTTGCTGCCCAAGCGGTTTACCCAAACGCGTTATCGCACCGAAGCAATCACTCGTTCCATCACCGCGCACGAATACCGCACTTGTCCCGGCGCGCCGGGCGGGTCGTACGGATTCGTGAGCAGCAGCGCAACATCACCTTGCACCCAACTATACATCACACATCCTTCGCCGATTTTGATAATCGTCACTGCGCGTCCGCCGATATTTTGTTGCACCGCGCGCGGGTCGTTGATTTCCTCGAAAAACTCTTGCGGCATTTCGGTCAGCGTCAACGCATCGTGCGGTCCATCATTCGGACGCGGGTCGAAACGAATTTCGATGCCCGCGCCGTTTCCATTCGGCGTCGGCACATTGCGTTCGGTCACCGTCATTTTTTCGGGAAGCCATGTCGGACGCAAAATGTTGAATGACGGCGCGGGAACGAGCGTTGGCGTCGGGGGCGTGGGTGGCGCTTGCGTTGCGCCGAGTTCCGCCGTGTCGGACATGGACGCCGCGATTTTCAACATTTCCTCGCGCGCGATGCCGTGTCCTTCGAGCGCGGTGTAACCACCATCTTGTACCCACCACAGGATTATGATTTGTGGTTCAAACAGCAGTTGATGCACCGCGCGTCCGTTTGCCAATGTGACCGTCTCGCCTTTGAACCGTTCCTCTTGCTCCATTCCGCCCGTGCCTTGTTTCGAGAATTGCACGAGCAGCGCTTTTGTTCCATCGGCGCGAAAATACTCGATTTGATTTTGCGTCGGCGGCGCGGGCGTGAGTCCTTTGGGAAGATAGGTTGGAATCAAAATCGGATAGTCCGCCTGCGCGCGCAATTCCTTTAAGGTTGGCGCGGTCGGATTCGGTAGCGGCGCGTGACTGCCCTGCACCGTTTCCAACGCATTCCCCACGTCAATCAATTGTTCGGGAGCAATACGAAAACTCGAAATCGAAATGAACGTGCCATCGCGTAAAACCATCACCGCCGAGTTTGAGCCAAGTCCTGATGCGGAATCGAAATCGCCGCGCCGCACCCACGCCTGATTTCCGTTGATGTCAATTTGTTCTGCGCCGTCCGTCCAATTTCGCACGAGCTCATAGTCCGCGCGCCGTTCATAAATCGAAATGCCGAACTGGTCCGCCGATTCATTCGCGTTCACGCGGTCGGCAGGAACGTAACCGAGTTCGATTTGATTTTCGATTTCGTTCCACTTGGGCGCGAGCGGCACAAAGTTGTTTGGCAATGTCTTGGGCGCAAAGATCGGAAACCCGACGCGCGGCGCGAGCGCCTGCAATTGCGTTTGATACTCGTTCGCGGTGGGCGCGGGCTGCGGGCGCATGTCGTTGATTTTCGCATCCGCCGGCGGCGTGAAGGAAAACAAATCCTTCGGCAATTCGATGTTGTACTGAATGCCCGTCACTTGCACTTGACTTGAAATTTGGTCGCTGTTTTCCGCGCGAATTTCGGATTTCAAAACAAAGAACGTTTCCTTGTCAATCCAAATGGTGTGCGGACCGTTTAACTGCGGCGCGCTCGCGCTGCGGCATTTCGCGGGACCGAGTTCCACCTTGTACGTCGCGCGTCCCGCGATGGTTTCTTCGCCGACCACTTTCGGGTCGTAGCAGTTTGACATGTCTTGCTGCAAAAATTCCAGACTCAATATGCTCGGCGACGGAAAGCTTTTTTCTTGTGCCACCTGCACATTCACCGTTTTGTTCGTCGCGTCGTATTCCCACTGTGACTCGCCGTCGGCAACCGTCAGGGATTGATACGGCGGTTGATTCGGCGATTCGTACTTGGTTTCAATGCGCCAACGCGTCGGACCCGCGTACCAGGTTTTCGTCTCGCCGCGCGCCTCGCGCGTGACGGTGGAATTGGGGTCATCCACAAACAGATTGAAACTCGTCTGCGTCATCTGAAATGATTTCACATTCACACTGTTCAAATCGCTCGCGGCGGAACGCGCTTGATTCAATACTTGTTGCGCGTTCACGCTCGGCGGACGCGTGGCAAAAAACGCGAGCGCAAGAAACGCGACAACCAACGCCGCGCCGATGCCGACGAAAGACCAACGCGGCAGCGCAAAGAAAGTGCGCGATGACTTTTGGTGTGCGCGCGCAATTTGCGTCGCTTCGCGGTCGAGCCGTTCGCGAAGCGACGCGACAAACGCGGGGTTCGGCGCGGGCGCGTCAAAATGTGCGTTCATTTTTTGAATCGTTTCAACCATTTGCGCGTCGAGTCCGCGCGGTGGTTCTGCATTGGGATTCGTTTCCAATTCTTCAAGATACCGTTCCATCCATTCCGCCATTTGTTCATCACGCGTATTCATTCTTGCACCTCACTCAAAAGACCTTGTGCCGCGACGCGCGCTTTGATGGTTTCCATGCCGCGCCAGCGCAGCATTTTTACCGACGCGTGTGTCTTGCCGAGAACGCGCGCAATCTCTTCGCCTTTGAATCCGCTCAACGTCATCTCCAACACGTTGCGTTGTTCGTCGGGCAATTCGTTCAACGTGCGATAAAACGCCGCGCGTTCGATTTCGCGCAGCGCGTCTTGCTCGGGCGAATCGTCCGCGTGCAATTGAAATTCCAACGCGTCATAGTTTTCGGTCACCGGCACGCGGCGCACCGCGTCCGCACAAACGTTGTGTGCGATGCGATAGAGCCACGCGATAAACAGTCCGTCGCGAAATTGCGGTAACGCCTGCAATGCTTTCAAAAACGTTTGGCTCGTCGCATCCTGCGCGGCGGGCGCGTTATGCAGCCGCACATACGCGTAACGATAAATCTGCGTCACGTATTTTTCGTACAATGCGCCGAACGCGCGCGGGTCGCGGCGCGCGGCGACGACGAGCGCGCGGTCATCCGCTTCAAGTGGCGGCGCTTTTGACAGGTTCGTTTTTGGTTCCGTCATTGGCGCAAATGATAAACCCATTTGTGATTTTTCCCTTTGCTTGAATGTTCACAGTACAGACGCCGCACAAGAAAAAAAGTAACGCAAAAAAAACTCCGCGCGATTTCCCGCGCGGAGCATTTTTCTTTGGTTGACCCTTCGGCTGGTGCCGGTTTCCTTTTTTTTAGCGCATTGCAAC